>JAKFBV010000022.1:0-26935 GCA_036677005.1 Pedobacter sp. | reverse complement strand
TGATTAACCCAAATAAAAGACAACGGAATAGTAACTTAAATCACTTAAAATCAGAAAATATGAAATTATGAAATAAAAAAAGAGGCTGATCATGATTTATGATACAGCCTCTTCTTTATTTAATTCCTGGAACGCGCGGCACGCGCGCACCAGCAGCGCAGGGCTGTCCGTCCCAATGAAAAACAGCTCCGGGTAAAATAAACCTTGCCGGAGGAGGTAGCTTACGGCTATTCGTAATTTGAAATTGAACGCAATTTCTTGCCGGAACTACCCCCGGAGGAAAGGGCTGAACTAGCCTGGAACACACAGGTATTGGTTTCAAAAATCAAAATATTTTTGCCCCATACCCTTATCCGACCATTTATAACCGTATTATTTAACCCTTTCTTATATCTAAACAGGCTAAATAATGTAATCCTGCAGAATAATCAATAAAGGAAAATTCTTTATCCTTTAAGGTGTTTTTCCAGCCAGGCATATGCTTTTTCCTGGATATCCCGATTGTAATTATGTTTGGTTTTAGGATAATAAAATGAAGTGTTATCGCCTTTGCCTGCCCAGTCGAAAGCGGTCTGGATTTCTGCTTTGGCCTTCATTTTTCCTTCTTCAGGGAAAAGAGGGTCTTCTTCGCCTACTACAATCATACAGGCATTGGGAGCACTCATGGCTGCAAGATCCGGAATATCCATCCTGTTCAGCACGCCCGGTAATAAACAAAAGCTTCCAACAGCGCCGCTTAGATTATAATGCTGCTGCGTATCGCCGGTAGTCATCCATCCAACGCTTACTGAAGCCTTTATTCGTGTATCCAGTGCCGCAAGGATATTGGTTCTCCATCCGCCACCAGATAAGCCTGTTACTCCGATTCTTTTCATATCCACTTCCGGGCGGGTAGCTAAATAATCGATACATCTTGAATCGTCAAAGTAGTTTATGCCAGCCCAGGTAGTCCCCGCCCAATTTAACTGCCTGACACCATAATATAAAAGATCACGGATCTTGATATCAAACTGTTTGTATTCTTCAGCTGATAATGAAAAAGGATCAAAGTTAACAGGTATTCCATTAATGCCTTTAGGAACGCGGTTCCCAAAATGATGAGCATCTATAACGATGACTGCATAACCTCTATTTACCAGTTCTTCTGTTAAATAGGCGCCTTCATAGTATTCCTTGCGATGTAATTCCAATAGCTCATGGTCTTTTCCGCCATTGGCGATCCGGTCTTTGCCAAAACCCATAGGGCCTCCCCATTCATGCAGCGCAACGATACCCGGAACTGGTTTTTTAATTCCTTTTGGCAGTAAGAGGTAAGCCTCCAGCCGATGCCATGGAGTAGTATTAAAAAGTATTTTTTCGAAAGTGTGGGTGCCCCTGTCTTCTTTTTGAATCACCTCTGGTGCCAGGTTTAATGGTCCTGGGTTATAGTGCAATCCATCCAGCAGACATTTTCTGGCTGCGGCCTGCCATTTTTTATAACTGCCCTTTGGATTCTTTTTTCTCCAGTTTGCAACGGTCAGATCCATAGGATTGTTTGCCCGGATTCCTTCAAGAACTGGTTCTAAGGTGCCATAAAGGTTTAATGGATTTTTGATAGAGGGAATGCTGGGTGGTATGTTAGCCATTCCCGACTGAAAGGATAATAAGCCCGAAGAAGCTATAACAGCAGAGCCGATTGCGGATGTTTTCAGAAAATTTCTTCTTTCCAATTTGAATATGTTTTAAAATGAATATATTATTTTTCTTGCAGATTTATTCATAATAATATGATTAGTTCTTTCTTGTGCCAATAATTATTACATAAAACAGGGTGAACGTTTCCTGATCAATAATTAAACATTCCCCTGATAATATGTATTTTTGTAAATTATTGATCCCTTTTAATGAATAAGCAGGCCATCGAACCTCTAAGCGGCAAGTATTGCAATTCTCTTGATACCTATTCCAGATTTGTAACCCGGGAGGTGAGTATTGGTCATATCCCAATGGGTGCTCACCATCCGATCAGGATACAAAGTATGACCACCACGGATACTATGGATACTATCGGTACGGTGGAACAGTCTATCCGTATGGTTGAAGCGGGTTGTGAATATGTGCGTATTACAGCACCAAGTGTGAAGGAAGCCAAAAACCTGGCTGTGATCAAAAAGGAATTGCTTAATCGTGGTTATAACGTGCCTCTGATCGCAGATATTCATTTTACCCCCAATGCCGCCGAAGAGGCTGCACGCATCGTTGAAAAGGTTCGTATCAATCCCGGAAACTATGCTGATAAAAAGCGTTTTGAAAATTTTGAATATACCGGCTCTGAATACCAGGCCGAACTGGAACGCATTTACAGAAAATTCACTCCTTTGGTAAAGGTTTGCAAGGAGTATGGTACTGCCATGCGGATAGGGACGAATCATGGTTCTCTTTCTGACCGCATCATGAGCCATTATGGTGATACCCCCCGGGGCATGGTCGAGTCGGCGATGGAGTTCATGCGTATGTGTGAGGACCTGAACTACTATAACCTGGTAATATCTATGAAATCCAGCAACCCTCTGGTCATGGTACATGCTTACAGGTTGCTGGTTGAGACCATGGTGAAAGAGGGAATGAATTATCCCCTGCACCTGGGCGTAACCGAAGCGGGTGATGGCGAAGATGGCCGTATCAAATCAGCCCTTGGTATCGGAGCCTTACTGGAAGATGGACTGGGCGATACGATCCGGGTTTCCCTGACAGAGGATCCCGAGTTTGAAGCACCGGTGGCAATCGCTTTAGCTGATAGGTACAAGGAAAGGGAGAATTCAGTTAACAGTTTTGAGTTACCAGTTACCGGGACTCAGTTACCAGTTGCCAGTTATCAGTTATCAGTTGAATCGGATGTACAGAGAGATGAATCCAGCCTGGCAACAGACAACAGACAACAGATAACAGATAACAGACAACAGATAACACACAACCCATACGAGTACGAAAAACGTAAAACCACCGAGCTGAATACCTTTATCGGTGGGTATCAGGTGCCCAGGGTAGTGATCGATATATCCCGTAAGAACCTGATGGATCCGGCGATTTTGGCTGAGGTGGGATACCTTTATTCCCCGCTCTTGGACAAATACAATATGGCAGAGCAATCCACAGATTTTGTCTATCTGGCTGATCAACTTCCTTCTTTTGCCTTTCCCGGCAATCTGAAGCAGCTATATAATTACTCTACCTGGAAAAATCTTGAAAATAAAGCTAATTGCCACCCTTATTATACCTTGCAGGAATATCTTGAAGCAAAGGAAAGGGATCATTCACTGAACCTGGTTGCGATCTCAAATGCGGATATCGGTACGGCTATTTTCAATGAACTCCCAATAGATAATACCCTTGTTTTTGTTCTCGAAACACAATCTGTTTGCGGATTACAGGATCAGCGTAAGGCTTTCTTCAAATTAGTGGAAATGGGACTTGAAATTCCTGTGATCATAAAGCGAAGCTATTGTCCTGAAGATGAAAAAGGCTTTCAAAATGCGACTATGCTACCTAATCCATCAGATTTTCAGCTTTATGCAGCCACGGATATCGGCGGGCTGTTCCTCGATGGTTTTGGGGATGGGATATGGGCGGATGCTCCGGAAATTTCCACCAAAGTTGTTCTGACTACTTCTTTCGGGATATTGCAGGCCACCCGCTCAAGAATATCAAAAACCGAATATATTTCATGTCCGAGCTGCGGCAGAACCCTGTTTGACCTGCAGATCACTACCCAAATGATACGAAGCCGTACTGATCACCTCAAAGGGCTGAAGATCGGAATTATGGGCTGTATCGTAAACGGTCCCGGTGAAATGGCTGATGCGGATTATGGTTATGTAGGTACAGGTCCTGGAAAGATCACTCTATACCGGGGCAAAGAGGTTGTTAAAAAGAACGTAAACACGGAGAATGCCCTGGATGAGCTGATCGGGATCATCCGTGAAGACGGGAACTGGCTGGAGCCGGAATAATTTCCCCGACCCGCCCGGGGTGGAGAGGAAAATAATCGGCAAGGCCTGTTTTGAGCAAGCGAAACGCCTTACCTTTTTAAGAATTCAATGCTTTTCTCACAAGCCAGCTGTAATGCCAGGGGCATTTCATATTTGGTCCAGGGATGTGCCGCTCCGAAAACATGATTAGCATGCGGGATTTTAAATAATTCTGCCTTCGGACATTTCGCTTTCAGTTTTTCTGCCTCACTAAATAATACATTTTCATCCTGATCACCATGGATGATCAGCCATGGCCTGGTCAGATCCTCTGCCGCATGCAGAATATCATAGGAGTGGGCATGCTTCTCAAGATCGAGTAACAGATCTATTTTTAGGGGTGTATATTGTTTGGTACGGGTATTATAGTTGAAAACAACACCTTTTCTTCTCCATTCATCTTCTTCTTCTTTTTTCCAGAGGCTGCTAAAATCCGCTATGGCTGCCCAGGTGACAAGTTTCGTTATGCGTGGGTCCTTAGCTGTCTGAATAATGCAAGTGCCTCCTCCGCGGCTATGTCCGATCAGGTTTATTGTCTGAGGCGGGGGAAATTCTTTACCGCTACCGGCAAAAGAGATCACCAGGTCAAGATCAGTAAACTCTTTCGTAAAGGTGTTATCACCGAAGGCTCCCAGATCTGCAAAGTCAACCGGGTATTCAGGCGTTGTCCCGTTATGTGAAAAATTAAATTTAAGAAATCTGAAACCCTGTTTTACAAAATATTCAGCCACAAGGTTATAAGCTCCCCAATCTTTAAAGCCTTTAAAACCGTGCACGAAGATTACCATGGGCGCCTCCTCCATACTGGTCTTATAAGTAAGATCCATCAGAATAGGTTTGCCATCTGAACCAGGAATTGTAAATGTTTGCTGTACCACCATGTTATTAAACGTTTTTATTGCTATTTGGTGTGAATGATGTCCATCAATTTTCATTCTCCGGATGTTTTGATAAATTGCCACCCTTGAATTTGATCAAAATGATCACTCAACAAGTTATGAAATATAAGGGGTTTTTAAGAAATACAATAATTCTGATGATCGTGATGGCCAGTGCTGGCTGCGATCAGATCTCGAAAACTATTGTAAGAAAAGAACTGGCATATCATGTTAGTATCAGCCTTATCGATAAATATCTCACCTTAACTAAGGTTGATAATATCGGTGCTTTTCTGAGTGCCGGCAGTTCGCTTCCGTTTTTTCCCCGCTTTATTCTGCTTATCCTCCTGCCGGTAATTTTCCTGAGCTATGTACTCTTCCGGATCATTAGCAGGATCGATATGTCAAATATGTCAGTGGCAGGATGGAGCCTGGTGATCGGTGGCGGAACAGGTAACCTCTATGACCGGATTATTCATGGTTCTGTAACAGACTTTCTGCACCTCGATCTGATCATTTTCCAAACCGGAATATTCAATCTGGCTGATGTGTCGATTATAGCGGGAATTCTTATTATCCTGACTGGGCAGTACCTTGAGAAGAAAAATATGCGATTGACGCTCTGAAATGAAACAATCAGGAATATTTCGAGCCTGCAATTTCAGAAATCTCTGAGTATAATACTCTTATTTATAATCTTTCTAAATGCCTGTGTTTACAAAGAGGTGACACAGACAAAATCGCTTAATTGTTACATTTGTGATGGTAAAAAAAATTAGGATAGCTAAACTTGAAGTATTTAAAAGTTATTGCCTTTACTCACAAGCACATTGACCTTAAAGATTTAGGGAAATTTGTTATCTGTAACGAATCGCTGGAAAGCAGTTTGGAAAGTGTCAGAGCGAAGTTTGATATTCCTGAAATATTTTATGTCGGTACCTGTAACCGGGTTGAATTTGTATTCACGGCAGAACAGAGTTTAACAACCGATTTTGTAAAAGGTTTTATACAGGCACTGAATTTACCTATCCCGCAGGATCAGGTAGATATTTTTTCCAGCCAGGTTTCCGTTTATGAGGATGTAGAGGCTCTGAATCATTTGCTTCGTATTTCCTGTTCTTTAGAAAGCCTGGTTGTTGGTGAAAAGGAGATCCTTGCCCAGGTACGCAGGGCTTACGAGACCTGCAGGGTGGCAGGATTTACCGGCGATTATTTAAGGCTGGTTATGAACAGGGTTGTGAAAACAGCCAAGGAAGTTTATACCAATACAGCCATTTCACGTAAACCCATATCCGTGGTTTCCTTAGCTTACCGCAAGCTCCGCGAACTGAAAATGTGTACCAATTCACGTATTTTGATCATCGGCGCAGGCGAAACCAATAAGAACATTTCAAAATACCTTCAGAAATACAAATACTCTAATTTCGCCATTTTTAACCGCAGCCTGAATAAAGCCCAGGTACTTGCCGATGAGTTGGGAGGAAAAGCCTTTGGTTTGGAAGATCTGAAAACCTATAAGGAAGGTTTTGATGTGATCATTACCTGTACCAGTGCAACAGAACCTATTATTACCGATGAGATCTACCAGTCTATGCTGAACGGCGATACTTCCAGAAAGGTAATTGTAGATCTTGCTGTTCCGAATGACACCTGTCCTAAAGTTCTGGAAAACAACCCATTAACTTTTATTGAAGTTCACAGTTTGCAGGAAATAGCGAACAATAATTTACAGGAGAGATATGAGGAACTTATTTTCGCCGAGAATATCATTGATCAGAATATACAGGAGTTTAAGCCGGTTTTAAAACAGCGCCGGGTTGAGATCGCAATGCGTGAAGTTCCCGAAAAGATCAAAGAGATAAGGGATACAGCAATAAACCGGATCTTTGCGGATGAAATTGAGAGTATGGATGATAACTCCCGTGAGGTATTAGCCAGGGTGATGAATTATATGGAGAAAAAATATATCAGCCTTCCAATGATCATGGCAAAGGATATATTGATAAATAATAGCTGAACTTCGGATGATGCCAATCATTTTGGCTAATTTTACCAATCAAAAAATTAAGCCCGAACAATCCAAATACCATGTCTGATCATTTGCCCGAGCAAAATAAAAAATCCAGGATCGTAATAGGAACACGAGGAAGCGAGCTTGCACTATGGCAGGCGAATTTTGTGAAAGATCGCCTGGCAGAAACAGGGATCGATTCAGAGCTGAAGATCATTAAAACCCAGGGCGATAAAATACTGAATCTCAGTTTCGACAAACTGGAAGGCAAGGGCTTTTTTACCAAGGAACTGGAAGAAGAATTGCTGAGCGGATCCATCGACCTGGCCGTACATTCACATAAAGACCTCCCGACAAATAATCCCGAAGGTTTGATCATTGCCGCGGTTTCCGAACGTGAGGATCCGGCAGAATTAATAGTCATTTTAAAAGATTGTGTTGATCTGCAGCAAAAGCTTTCCGTTAAGTTCGGCGGCATGGTGGGTACTTCTTCCAACCGTCGCAGGGCTCAGCTTTTAGCCGTTCGTCCTGATCTTGAGATTGAAGAACTGAGAGGAAATGTTGGGACACGAATTCAGAAGCTGCGTGATGAAAATTACGATGCTATTATGCTTGCTAAAGCAGGGGTTCAGCGTCTGGGTATCGATCTGAGTGAATTTCATGTGGAGGAGCTGGAGCCTACAGAATTAATACCTGCACCGGCACAAGGGGTTCTCGCTTACCAGATCCGCGAAAGCGATACCGGCCTTTTTGAGAAATTACAGGTTTTAAATAATTCTGATGTCGCCCGGCAGATCGGAGTTGAACGCAGGGTGCTGAATATGTTTGATGGCGGCTGCCAGTTGCCATTGGGTTGTTATTGCCGTAAGGACGGTTTACTATACCAGGTCTGGACCTCCAAAGCAAGTAATGGAGATGATTTTCCTGACCGTCACTTTATCCAGTCGAAGACCACCCGGGGCCTTGCAGAAATGATCGTTTCGAAATTTGCTCCCGACCGGAAATTCCCTAAGAACGTATTCATTACCCGTGAACTCTCTGAATCCAGCTACCTCAGGAATGCACTCGAAAAGCATGATATAATGATCGAAGGCCGCTCTCTGATAAGAACTTTTCCATCGATCAATAAACTGGACCCCTTTATTTTACGAAATATAGACTGGGTCTTTTTCAGCAGTAAGAATGCGATCGAATATTTTTTCAGACTTGAGCCGCAGCTTCCAAAGAAAGTAAAATATGGTGTGCTTGGAAGAGGTTCTGAAGATGCTCTTCGTTATTATGGGAAACAGCCCGATTTTAATGGGGAGGATGAGGGGATCGATACCAAAGATATTGCAACGGAATTTGCCAGACTTGCCAATGGATCAAATGTTTTGTTTCCAAGTGCCAAGGGTTCATTAAGAACCATACAGAAAGCCTTATCAGCCGGCACAAAGATTATCGAATTAACGGTATATGAAACTGTCAGTGAGGATGATGTGGCGCAATCCTATGCCGAAGTGCTGATCTTTACCAGCCCTTCGAATGTTGATTCTTATTTTGTCAATAATTTACTGGAGCCCGATCAGCAGGTTGTTTGTATAGGCAAAACTACCGGGCAGAAATTTGATGAGATGGGAGTTAAATACACCCTTCCTTTTTCACCTGATGAGATGGGTTTAGCCGAGGCTGTATTTGCACTTGATTATTAGTCCCCTGAAGTTTGAATAGAGAAAATCAAAGGATCATATGTTAATTCGCCCAAGAAGGTTAAGAAAATCGCCCATATTACGCGAAATGGTGGCCGAAACCAGGTTATCAAAGGATATGTTCATATATCCCTATTTTGTGGTACCTGGAAATAATATTGTCCATGGTATAGATGCCATGCCCGGTGTAAGCCATTTTTCTGTTGATTCACTTCTTAAGGATGTTGAAAAATCAATGAAGCTGGGCATAAATAAGGTACTGCTTTTTGGTGTGGGAGAAGAGAAAACCGAAGATGCCAGCTCATCTTATGATAAAAATTCGGTCGTCGCAAATGCAGTACGGGAACTGAAAAGGACTTTTGCTGACGATCTCTACGTGGTGACGGATGTTTGTACCTGCGCCTATACGACCCATGGGCATTGCGGTATCCTTCATAATGATTATGTTCAGAATGACCGTACCGTAGATGTATTAGCTAAAATGGCACTGGTCCATGCACAGGCCGGAGCAGATATGATCGCCCCATCTGATATGATGGATGGCCGTATTCTGGGTATCCGTGAAAAGCTCGATCAGAACAGCATGGAAAATACCGCAATAATGAGTTACAGTATTAAATTTGCTTCTGCTTATTATGGACCGTTCAGGGAAGCTGCAGACTCAGCTCCGGGAAAAGGCGACAGGAAAGCATACCAGATGGACTTCAGAAATCCCCGCGAAACCATGCGGGAAGCAGCACTTGATGAGCATGAAGGCGCCGATATTCTGATGGTTAAACCTGCACTCGCCTATCTGGATATTATCCATCAGTTAAAACAAAGTACTGACCTTCCTGTTGCCTGTTATAATGTTTCAGGTGAATATTCTATGGTGAAAGCTGCGGGTGCAAAGGGCTGGATTGATGAACAGAAAGTGATCATGGAAAATATGTACGCATTCAGCAGGGCAGGGGCTAATATCATTATTACATACCATGCCCGCGAGATCCTGGAAAAAGACTGGATGGATTGATGTAGTATCAGGTATCAAGTATTTAGTATTAAGTATTAAGTATCAGGTATCAGGATCCAGAACGGATCTTATTCATTTGAAACCTGACAATACAGAACAAAGAACAAAGGCTATTAACTATTGCATTTTGCATTAGGTAATATATACAGATAACAGACAACTGATAACAGACAACTGTCAATTATCAATTATCAATTGTCAATTAAAACTTATAACTTATAACCTAAAACTTATTACT
This sequence comes from Pedobacter sp., assembly GCA_036677005.1. Taxonomy (GTDB): domain Bacteria; phylum Bacteroidota; class Bacteroidia; order Sphingobacteriales; family Sphingobacteriaceae; genus Daejeonella. Next base: position 17,101 of record JAKFBV010000022.1, on the reverse strand, counting down.
TATACCTCAACATGTTAGGATCATTAAAAAAAATATTCTCAGGATCAGAAGAAGAAATGCCGGTAAATTCTACAGGTAAACCGGATATTTCCAGGGAAAAATCCGCTGAGTTGTATGAAAAATCCAAAACATACTTTCCCGGCGGGGTAAATTCGCCGGTCAGGGCTTTTAAATCTGTGCATGGTACTCCTTTGTTTATTCAGAAGGGCGATGGCTGCTATATATGGGATGCCGATGGCAACCAGTTTATTGACTTCTGTGCTTCATGGGGACCACTGATCCTGGGTCATAACAATCCTGCTGTCCGTGAAAAGGTGATCGAAGTGATGCAGAACGGGATGAGTTTCGGCGCGCCAACCGCACTTGAAAATCAACTGGCTGAGATCATTCTTAAAAATAATAAATACATCCGGAAGCTTCGTTTTACCAGTTCGGGAACAGAAGCTGTGATGTCGGCAATCAGGCTGGCAAGAGGATTCACCGGACGCGATAAGATCATCAAATTCGAGGGATGTTACCACGGGCACTCTGATTCATTGCTGGTTAAGGCCGGATCCGGTTTGGTTACATTTGGAGAGAGCTCTTCCGCGGGTATTCCAAAAGCTTTCGCTGATGAAACAATTGTTGTTCCCCTAAATAACGAGCAGGCGCTGACCGAAGCCTTTGAGCAGTTCAGCGGTCAGATCGCAGCCCTGATCATTGAGCCTGTTCCTGCAAACAACGGGCTTTTACTTCAAACACCCGAGTTTCTTGAGTTTTTAAGGAAGATCTGTACCAAACATAAAACCCTTCTTATTTTCGATGAGGTTATTTCAGGATTCAGGATCGGTTTTGAAGGAGCGGCCGGCTATTATAATATTCATCCTGATATTATTACCTATGGAAAAATAATCGGTGGTGGTTTACCGGTGGGTATGTATGGGGCATCGGCCGAGATCATGGAAATGATCTCTCCGGACGGGCCTGTTTACCAGGCTGGTACCTTATCTGGCAATCCGGTTGCCATGGCAGCAGGGATCGCTCAGCTTACCGAACTCTCAAAATCTAATTTCTACAAAGACCTGAACAATAAGACCTTTGAATTTACCGAGTCGATCCAGCGTTTTGCTACGGCAAGGAATTATAAGTTCAGGGTATTTACCATAGGCTCGATCTTTTGGTTCGCTTTTACAGACCAGGAAACGATCAGTTCGGCTGAAGAGATCGATGCCTCCAGCATGGAGAAATTCAAGGTCATGCATCGGGAATTACTGAACAGGGGGGTTTACCTTGGACCTTCAGGATATGAAGTTGGATTTGTATCTTCCGCACATACAAAGATCGAACTTGAAAAAGCGAAACGAGCTATTTTTGAAAGTCTGGATGTGGTTTTCAGAGGGTCAAGAGCATAAATTGCCATGAGAAGGTCGCTCCTCATATTTTACGGTCTGATCATTTATGTTCTCATGCAGCTCTTCTGGTGGGGAAGGCTGCTGCTTTTGGCTAAGCCCAACAGTAAAGGAATGGTATTGGGTGAAACTGCCGTTTTTGTCTTTATTTTTTTTGTTGGGGCATACTATTTACAAAAGACCTTAAACAAGGAGAGAAAGCTGGAACAGCAGCAGAGGAATTTTCTTCTTTCTGTTACTCATGAGCTCAAATCGCCCCTGGCATCCATCAAGTTATATCTGCAAACCATACTGAAGAGAGATCTCGGCCCCGATCAGCAAAAGTCGTTTATTGCTAATTCATTAAAGGATATTGAACGTCTTGATGACCTGGTTGAGAACATGCTCATTGCCACAAAATTAGAAAGTAACTCTTATACATTTCCCAAAGAGAAATTTGATTTTTCGGAACTGGTCAGCAATGTAGCCGGCCGTCTGCAGGTGCATACCTGCAATACCCAGATCATAAAAACATCTGTTGAAGGCAAGATCCATATGATCGGGGATCAATTTGCATTGACCTCTGTAGTGACAAACCTGATCGAAAATGCTGTAAAATATTCGCCTCCATGCGCGGAAATTCACGTAAGCCTCAGCCGGAAGAACGGGCAGATATACTTTATTGTGGCCGATTCCGGGATTGGTATCAATGATCAGGAAAAATCACGTATTTTTGATAAGTTTTACCGGGTTGGAAGTGAGGATACGCGTAAAACAAGAGGTACTGGTCTGGGTTTATTTATTGTTAAGCAAGTGCTTGATAAGCATCAGGCCACTATAAAAGTAAAAAATAATAAGCCCTCAGGGACAATTTTCGAAGTAATATTCAACGCAAATGCCAATAAAACAACGAATTCTACTGGTAGAAGACGAAGACCATCTTCTTGAAGCTATCAAATTAAATCTGGAACTTGAGGGATACAAGGTTTCGACAGCAACAGACGGGAAAAAGGCTCTGAAGATCTTCAAAGAGGAACGCTTTAACCTGATCATTCTGGATGTGATGATACCGGAGATTGATGGTTTCCAGGTGGCAGAAACCATCAGACTTGAGAATTCTGAAGTACCGATCATGTTTTTAACCGCCAAAAACACGAGTGAAGACCGTGTTATGGGCCTGAAAAAGGGAGCTGATGATTATCTGGTGAAGCCCTTCAATCTTGAAGAACTTATCCTGAGAGTTGGAATACTTGTGCGCCGCAGCCTGAAAGGTGATGACCTGAAGGAATTGAACTCCTACAAAATCGGTAACAAAACGATTTACTTCAACTCTTTCGAGCTGAAAAGTGATGACGGAACGGTAACTCCACTGACCAAGAAAGAAACCATGCTTTTAAAGCTTCTGATCGAACGCCGTAATGAGGCGGTGTCAAGGGAGCAAATCCTGGAAACGGTCTGGAACTATGATGTCTATCCTTCTACAAGGACTATAGATAATTTTATTCTGACCTTTCGTAAATACTTCGAACCGGATCAGAAGAATCCGACCTATTTCCATTCTATCCGGGGAGTAGGATATAAGTTTACTGATAACCATTAGAAATGTTAACTAAGAAGGCCCGCTTATGGGTTATAGCGATCGCAGTGATCCTGCTGGCCTGGACAATCAGTCAGCAGGTTTATGAAATAACCGCCGTTCTCGGTATTGGTATTGCCCTGCTGGTTTGGGGTTATTTCCGTGAAGGAACTGTGGTTATGGCCGCCCGTGAATTCCATGCAAAAAATTACGACGGTGCTGAGGAACTTCTTAAGGAAATTGAAGATCCTGACCGTTTGGGTAAACACCGCCGCGGTTTTTATGAATTTATCTATGGTAATGTGGAGCTTCACAGGCAAAATTACGAAGAAGCAGAAAAGCATTTTCAGATAGCCAGTAAATTCCCTTTGCGTAACCAGAACGACAAAGCCATCGTACTGGTGCACCTGGCAAACCTAAGCCTTCGGAAAAAGGATAATGGAAGAGCATTGGTATACGTTGAAAAGGCTAAAACATACAAAATTACCTCGAGGGTAAAAAATATTATACTTAAAATAGAATCAGAAATTAATAAAGAATAGTGAGCGAAAAGACCATACAGGACAGCCTATTAATAAGGGCAGCATTTTCTAAAAGTACAGAGCGTCCGCCGGTATGGATGATGCGGCAGGCCGGACGATTTATGCCCGAATACTGGGAGATAAAGAATAAATATTCCTTTCTGGAGATGTGTAAAACCCCCGAAATCGCAGCGGATGTCACCATGCTTCCTGTTGATCTTTTAGGGATCGATGCGGCCATCCTGTTCTCAGATATTCTGGTTACCGGCGAGGCAATGGGCGGGGATCTGAGTTTTACCCAGGGCCTTGGTCCGAAGTTTGCCAACCCGGTTCGCAGCCAGGCAGATGTTGATCAGCTCTTAACAGATGTTGATGATAAACTGCAGTATGTGGCAGATGCCATTAAGGTCATCCAGCAAAGACTGAACGGACGTATTCCCCTGATCGGTTTTGCAGGTGCGCCCTTTACTGTGATGAGCTACCTGGTGGAAGGCGGATCATCCAGGGATTTTAAGCTGACCAAACTGATGATGCATAATCATCCTGAACTGGCCCATCAGCTGCTTGCAAAGATCACCAAAGTGACCATTGATTACCTGAACCTTCAGATCCAAGCTGGCGTTAATGCGGTGCAGCTGTTTGACAGCTGGGCCATGGCCTTATCCTGGGATGATTACAGGGAATTTTCACACCGCTATAATACAGAGATCATTTCAAAGCTGAACAGAAAGGACATTCCGGTAATATCCTTCTGTAAGGGAAGCTCTGTTTTTGCTCCCATGATGGCGGAGGCTAAACCTGATGTGATCTCGGTCGACTGGAATGCCGATCTGCTCGATATTAAAAAGAAACTTCCGGCAGGAATGGCCGTTCAGGGAAATCTGGACCCTCATATTCTGTATGCGGATAAGAAAGTAATTAAAGAACGCATACATCGCTTATTCGAAAGAATGCGCGGTGAAAACGGGTTTATTTTTAACCTGGGCCATGGAATTATGCCTGATATACCTTTTGATAACGTGAAATATGCCATTGACCTGATCAAAGAGTTCAGGTGGTAAGCGGAAAGCAAAAAGCTGATAGGATTTTTTAACTTTAACTAAAACTTAAGCTTTCTGCTTTAAGCTTTGCGCCTTAAGCTTTGTGCTTTAAGCCTTAATAAAATGGCCTATTTATATTTAAAAGCAATTCATATCATTTTTGTTGTCAGCTGGATGGCTGGCCTCTTTTATATCGTGCGGCTTTTTATCTACCATGTTGAGGCTAATGAGCGGCCCGAACAGGAGAGAATAGTACTTCAGCGGCAGTTTGAGATCATGCAGAATAAATTGTGGTATATCATCACAACCCCGGCTATGTTACTGTCTGTTCTGGCAGGTGCCGGAATGATCTGGATTAACCCCGGACTTCTAACACTGGACTGGATGCTGGTTAAATTAGCTTTTGTTTTTGGCTTGCTGATCTATCATTTCATGTGTCAGAATATTATAAATAAATTAAAACGGGCTGATTTTACCTGGACATCCACACAGCTGAGATTCTGGAATGAACTTGCCACCATCTTCCTGGTAGCCATTGTATTTGCTGTGATCCTCAAAAGCGCTGTTGACTGGATCTATGGTTTGGCCGGTTTGATCTTGTTCAGTGCGATAATTATGGCGGCAGTGAAGGTCTATAAGTATTATAGATTGAAGGGTAAATAGAGATCCTCAGCGATCATCACTCTTATTCCCTTTTAGATTTTAATTAATAAAGCAACAGGATGTGTAACACATTCCACCCTTCCCTCGTCTTTTATAAAATCTATGCATATGAAAAACTTCCTGAAACTTGCGCTTATCTTCATCATGATTACATCTGTAAGCTGTGATAAAGAAGAAAGACTCCAGTCAAAACTGGAGGGTACCTGGGAATTAAGGCATATAGAAGGTGGTTACAGACCGGTAAATTCACCCGTCGATTATGCACCCGGAAATGGAAATATCCTGGAATTTGATGGGAATAAGTTTCAGCAATTATCCGGAACTAATGCTGCCATCAATGGCACTTACATCATTATTAAAGAAGAAGCTGAAGTAAACGGTGAAAAACTATCTCATAAGATAGATTTTCAGAGTGATCAGAATTTAATTGATCCTTTCTTTAAAATTTCAGGAGGTAAATTAAGCCTGTATTATGGGCATATTGCGGCGGATGGGTATGTAAGCACCTATATAAAGCAATAAGCAGTCAGCGTTTCCCTGCCTTAAAATATTTTCTCAAAAACCTGAGTACAATGATGGCGAAATGATCCTGTGATTTGGCCGGCCAGGTATTTTTCAATCCGATATTTGTAATTTTATACTAATTTGCCCCCGTTTAAATGGCATGGGTCTTTCCAATGAAGAAAATTCTATTTTTAATAGTACTGACTGGTATAATTTATTCATCGGAAGCTCAGATCCTCAACGATAGTCTGGAATATCGTATTCGTCCTGACAGCTTAAAGACCGGTGAACTTCATTTAAGCATACATAACTTCAATTACCTCCGTAATTACGAATATTTTAATAAGATCCAGGATGGATATACCCTGTTCGGTGCCCAGCTTGAGCCGCAGCTTGTTTATTTTCCCCATCCACGGCTGGCTGTGAGTGCAGGGGTTCATCTCAGGAAGGATTTCGGAGGCAGGGGGATATACAGAACCTATCCGATGTTCAGTATTAAATATCAAAAGGGAAATACCACATTGATCAATGGGGTTTTGGAGGGGAATATCCATCACCGTATGACAGAGCCGCTTTATGATTTTGAAAAAAAAATTACCGAACCGCTTGAATATGGGACCCAGTTCATTATCAGCCGAAGGAATTTATTCCTGGATGCCTTTATAAACTGGAAACGGATGATCTATAAGCCATCTCCCGACCAGGAGCAGATACTTGGGGGTCTTTCGGCGGATATCCATTTGATCAGGAATTCAAAAATTGATCTCAGCATACCCATACAATTGACCATTTTCCATCAGGGCGGACAGATTGATATGAACCCTAACCCTCTTCAAACCCTGGTGAATACAGCCCTGGGTTTTAAGATCAGAATGCTATTGCCCGGCTTTATTAATGCGTTCCGGTCAGAGAACTATTTTATTTCTTACAATGATCTTTCTTTTACCAGTACCCAGGCATTTTCAAAAGGGCATGGATGGTATCTGAATGGGGGTATTGACACCCGGTACGGATCACTTATGGGCACTTACTGGAATGGCAAATCCTTTATTTCGTCTAATGGAATGCCCCTGTATCAGTCTGTATCACAGCATATTGATCATCCGGGATTTTCGGAAAAGAACCGTCAGTTAGTTATTCTTCGATATTCTTATCAAAAGAAACTGATCCCGAACCTGTACCTGGATTTCCGATTCGAGCCTATGATGGACCTGAACAGGCCTGCTGGCTCCAGGAAGATCGAATTTTCTAACTCTTCATTCCTGGTGTATAAACAGGAGTTCAGATTGACCAGATCTAAAACACAAAGATAGCTGCCAGGGCTATTGCAGCCGGTAATGCCTGTACAAAAAAGATGGATCTCTGTACGCTCAGTGCCCCATATATTCCGGCAATAATGACACAGCCCAAAAAGAAAAAAGCAACATACTGTGCCCATATCACATCCTGAATGATCAGTGACCAGATAAGTCCGGCTGCCAGAAAGCCATTATACAGACCCTGATTTGCAGCCATTGATTTCGTTTTTTCAAACATATCTGCCGGCATAGATTTGAAAGTGCGTCTTCCTGCGGTTGTCCAGGCGAACATTTCGAGCCAAACAATATAGAGATGCTCCAGGGCGACAAAGCCGATCAGTAGTTTAGCGATCAGGTTCATAATTTTGATTTTTATAATTCAATTAATCAAAATCTTCATACAGACGAAGCCTGTTTTTCAGATCGATCACTTCCAGTTGTAAAAGATTCATTCGCTGAAGCAGGTGATCTATGGTATCAATTCCTTCCAGATTGATTTCCAGTTCCCGGTGCAGCCGCAGCATTCGCTCCAGCTTTTCGATCTGGCTTTCAGGAATATAATCAATTTGTTTAAGGGTGACAGTTTCCACTAAGCCGAATTCCCTGAGATTGCTGATAAATGAAAATTCAATGTTATGGAAAACACAAAATTCATTGGCGGAAATTAAGTTTTCTTTTAGCATGGACTTATTTTCTAAGTTTAGATAATTCCCCGAACAATTCTTTCTCCTTTTCGCTCAGGTTCTCCGGAATTTTAACCGAATAACTTATATAGAGATCGCCGAACTGGGTTTCATTTTTATAGATCGGGAAGCCTTTTCCCTTGAGCTTTACTTTGGTGCCGTTTTGGGTTTCCGGTTTAACCTGAAGTTTTACCTTTCCGCTAAGTGTGTTCACTGTGATCTCAGCCCCCAGCACAGCAGTGTACAGGTCGATCTCGATGTTCTTATACAGGTTGTTTCCGACGCGTTTAAATTCAGGGTCATTCGCTATGGAGAAAGTAATATACAGGTCGCCGTTTGGCCCCCCGTTAACCCCCGGACCGCCATGCCCTTTTATTTTTATCGTTTGACCATTTTCAATACCTGCCGGTATGGTCAGCCTGATATTTTTACCATTGACTGTAAGGGTTTGTTTCTGAGTAGTATATGCGTCTCTCAAACTGAGGCGAAGTTCGGCATTAAAGTCCTGTCCCTTAAAATTAGCCTGCCTGCTTTGTTTACCTGATCCTCCAAACATAGAACTGAAAAAATCTGAAAATTGCTCATCACTGAAATTCCCGGAGTAGGTTTGTCCGCCCTGACTTCTGCCTGCCCTCTGTCTGCTTTGCCCGGCAGCTTCAAACTGATCGGCGTGTTTCCAGTCCTTTCCATACTGGTCATATTTTTTTCGCTTTTCAGGATCGCTTAAAACCTCATTGGCCTCATTGATCTCCTGGAATTTTTTCTGGGCATCCTTATCATTCGGGTTCACATCCGGATGATATTTGCGCGCCATTTTCCTGTATGCCGCTTTTATATCCTTATCTGTGGCAGATTTGGTTATTCCTAGTACCTGGTAATAATCGATGAAAGCCATATGTAATATTAATCAATTAGGTCGCAGTAAAATTATTAAGTTTTGTGAGATAATTTATGTTTTAAAAAGATCATCCTCTATTACCTCCTTTTTCAGTATTACCTATTTTCCGCAGCTGGGAATAATGCCAGACAGTTTACCCGGGTACGTGAACAGAGCCCACATAAATAAAAATAATTTCTGTTTTTTTTTCCTCGCTTGCAACTAAATCATACCTCTGAGCATCTTACCTTTAAAGCATATGAATTTGGATCATACATTTACAACAGATAGTTTGCTTGAAGGGTGCAAAAGGGGTGAGCGGAAAGCTCAGGAGAGCCTTTACAAGACCATGGCATCCCGTATGATGGCTGTATGTTTGCGTTACGCAAAAGATACTTTCGAGGCGGAAGACATTTTGCAGATGGGTTTTGTCAAAGTATTTCAGAAAGTTTCAGAGTTCAGGGGCGAGGGTTCCTTTGAAGGATGGATCCGGAGGATCATGGTGAATACAGCTATTGAGAGTTACCGGAAAAATCTGCGAAGTTTGAATGTGGTCGATATTGATGAGGTGTATGACCAGCCTCAGAATACATTTGATATGAGCGGACTGGAGTTGAAAGACCTGCTGAACCTGGTTCAGGAATTGTCAAACGGTTATCGCATGGTGTTTAACATGTATGTAATTGAAGGCTATTCGCATAAGGAGATCGCTGAGCAATTGGGTATTACTGAAGGGGCATCCAAATCACAGCTGTCGAGAGCAAGGGCAATATTGAAAGACAAAATAATTAAAATGGAGGGCTTAAATTATGCATCCCATATCGGATAAAGAATTGGATAAATTGTTTCAACAACGTTTCGGAGATCTGGAAATAGAACCTTCGGAAGCTGTATGGGGGAAGATTACCGGTAAAATGGATCGGCAGAAAACAGGAAAAAGGTACTTTTCCCGGATCTGGATGGCTGCTGCCAGCCTTATTGTGGTGATCTCTGCCGGATTATGGTTTTACAGACCGGTTGAAGTGATCAAACTTCAGGGACATACTGAAATGGCACAGGTTAAAGCGGATATTCCTCCGCTTCCTGAAACCAATGAACCGCTGAATGAACCTGAAAAGGATGCCGCAAAGCGTACTGAATTTACTTTAGCGAATTCGGCCGGCATCGGATCCGGAGAATACAAGCTCAGTGAGGAAAGTCCTGTAATTGAACCCATTAGTAAATCAAAGGTCGAAAATGAAGTAAATATAATTGCTTCAATCCCGGTTAAAAAGTCAAATACCCCACAGCCAAAACAAGTTGTTAAGATCCCGGCAAGATATTCTGGTGATCAGTCAAAGCTGGATGTGACACAACCGGATATGATGGCTAAAGCCGAACTGCCTTCGGTGGAAATCAGATCAGCAGAGCCGCAAAAGACTGAACATAAAAAAATAAGAAGTATAGGCAGCCTGGTAAATTTTGTAATAGCCAGGGTTGACAGGCGCGATGATAAGATCATAGAATTTAAGGAAGGTGAAGAAGGCTCAGAAATATCAGGTATTAATTTGGGATTAGTAAAATTTAAAAGCAGAAAATAAACATCAAAATTATAACGATTTTAAAAAATGAAACGACTCATAATTTGCGCTCTCTTATCCGCATATGCAGCAGGGAGCTTGGCTCAGGATAAAAAGGATACGGTCCTTATAATTACAAGAGACACCACGAATAAAGAAAAGAAAAGTATCACCATTAAGATTGGACATGATAATACGAAAGACAGCACTGAGAAAGAGTTTAAGCCATCATCCAAATTTACTTTCCAGTTCGTGGCTGCACGTTTTGACATTGGATTGAGTACTTACCACAACGGGAACAACGGTAGTGCTGCTCAGATGCCATCAATCTCCTACCTTGACCACGAAACCTGGAAAAGCAGCAATTTTGGATTTGAGTTTTTCCAGATGGGTTACCGGTTTAACAGCTATTTTAAAATATATACAGGCGCCGGTCTCGACTGGAATCATATGCGGCTGAAGCAGAATATCACTTTTCAAAAGGATAAGCCTACACTTACGTATGTTACGGAAGCCGTTGACTTCAAGAAAAACCGTTTCTCCAGCCAGTATCTTCGTATTCCATTGTCCTTCCAGTTGCGGACTAAAGATGACAGGAAGGGAGATAAACTCAATTTTGTCTTCGGTCCTGAAGTTGGTTTCCTGTTAAATGGAAAAGTGAAACAGGTGAGCAAAGAAAATGGCAAGGATAAGTTTAAGGACGATTATAACCTCAACCCATTCCGTTACGGTGCATTTGCCAGACTCGGATATGGCGGTACAGGCGTTTATGTCAAATACTACGGCAATGATGTTTTTGCTGATGGGCAGGGTCCAAAGGATTTCAGGAACCTGTCATTCGGACTGATGTTCGGGTTTTAAATCCCTTCAATATTTTTAACCCCGTCTTTGTTGATTGATCAACAGGCGGGGTTTTTTAGTATATTTGGGTCTATGTCAGAGCCTTTTATTTCCCTTAAAAATGTCAGTAAACACTATACTGCAGATTCTTCTGCAGGTGTCAGGGAGATTAATCTTTCAATAAATAAGGGCGATTTTATTGCTATTGTCGGAGAAAGCGGGAGTGGAAAAAGTACCCTGCTGAAACTTATATATGGCTTGTTGGCTCCGGATTCGGGTGAAGTGATCTATAAAGGGGAACTTCTGGCAGGTCCGCATGAAAAGTTAATTCCGGGGCATGACTCTATGAAGATGCTCAGCCAGGATTTCAACCTTAACCTGTATGCCAGAGTTTATGAGAATATTGCCAGTATGCTGTCTAATGAGGATATCTGCGGGAAGAAACAGAAGACCAGTGAAATGATGGAGTTCCTTGGAATTGAGCAGCTTTCAGATAAGCGAATTGTAGAATTAAGCGGAGGTGAGCAGCAGCGTGTGGCATTGGCAAGAGCGATCATCACCGAGCCGGAAGTTTTACTGCTTGATGAACCATTCAGTCAGTTGGATGCCATATTAAAGACACAGTTCCGCTTAGACCTGAAAAGATTATGTGATTATCTGGGTATTACCATCATCATGGTTTCACATGATCCTGTAGATGGACTAACGCTTGCCAGTGAGATGGTCATTCTTCAGGATGGTGAGCTGATTGAATCAGGAAAACCAGCAGTGATCTATGCGGCGCCTTCGCATATTTATACGGCCAGATTGCTTGGTAATGCCTTTGTTTTACCTGCTGATGAAGCCAGTCAAATGGGAATCAGAACAAAGAAGGAAAAGGTGATGATCTATCCGGAATGGGTTCAGTTAAAAAACAGCTGGGGCAGTAAAAAATATACCGTTAAAGAGATATTTTTCAAGGGATTTTATGAAGAACTGCTTCTGGAGCGGGATGGAGTTAAGATAATTGCAATAAATCAGAAGCCTGGAATATTTCAGAAGGGGGAGAAGATCCAGGTTCTGATCAGCCGCTTCCTGGAATTCGGTGAATAAAAGGCTGACAGGGTTAAAGGCTGACAGGGTTTTATACCCTGTCAGCCTTGATATTAAATATTCTTAGCCAGCCAATCCCCAACCTCGCTGGTCTTGTAAGCTTTGTTTTTACCCGAAATATCCTCAGTGACTATACCTTCAGCAAGTGATTTATTCACTACTTCCCTGATCAGTTCAGCCTCTTTCTTCAAGCCGAAAGCATCCTCAAACATCATGGCAGCAGAAAGTACTGTTGCCAGAGGGTTTGCGATATCTTTTCCTGCAGCCTGAGGGTAGGAGCCATGTATGGGCTCAAATAAGGAGGTATGAAGGCCAATTGATGCAGAAGGCATTAATCCCATCGAGCCTGAAATAACGGAGGCCTCATCAGTTAATATATCTCCGAAAAGGTTTTCGGTGATCATCACATCGTAAGAACTTGGCCATTGTACCAGTCGCATAGCCACGGCATCCACAAATTCATAACTGACCGTTACTTCCGGATAATCCTTTTCCATATCCTGCACCGTTTCCCTCCAGAGCCTGGAGCTTTCCAGAACATTCGCCTTATCAACGCAGCAGAGTTTTTTACTGCGTTTCATGGCCATCTCAAAACCAAGTTTTGCCAGGCGGATGATTTCTGCACGGGTATAGGTACAGGTGTCAAATGCCGTATTGCCATTATCCTTCCGGCCTCTTTCACCAAAATAAATACCACCTGTCAGTTCACGCAGAATGATCAGATCCGTACCTTCAATGCGTTCCCTTTTTAAGGGAGAATTATCAATTAAGGAAGGAAAAGTAAAGGTTGGACGAACATTGGCGAACAATCCCAGTTTTTGACGCATTTTCAGCAATCCCTGCTCAGGGCGAACCGGTGCTTTCGGGTCGTTATCATATTTGGGATGACCGATTGCGCCGAATAGTACCGCATCAGCAGCCATACAAACCTCATGTGTGGAGTCGGGATAGGGTTCACCACAGTCATCTATGGCACAGGCGCCGGTTAATGCAGAAGTCCAGTTTATTTCATGACTGAATTTTGTTGCAATGGCATTGCATACTTTTACTGCCTGGTCTATTACCTCGGGACCAATTCCATCACCTGCTAAAAGAGCGATATTTAATTTCATTTGAGTTTTAAGTTATAGGTTTTAAGTTATAAGTTATAGGTTTTAAGTTATAAGTTATAGGTTTTAAGTTATAAGTAATAGGTTTTAATGCTGGTGAAATTCATACTAAAAAGAAAATTGTACCTTCTAACAACCAACAACTAACAACTAAATAATATTAAGCATTTTCTGTGTTGACTTGATCGCACAAACAGTCTGATCTGAATCCAGGCCCCTGGTTATGAATTTTTTTGTCGGGGTTTCCCAGGTGATTATTGTTTCACATAAGGCATCAGAGTTACTTCCTGGCGCAATTCTTACTGCATAATCTATCAGTTTCGGAAGGCATAATTGTTTCCTGGCATACACCTTTTCAAGGGCTTTCATAAAGGCATCAAATTGCCCGTCGCCCTGCGCATGCTCTTCAAACAGTTCTCCGTCTATCCGTACGGATATGGTTGCCGAAGGACGTAATCCTTTTGAATGTGTTAAAACATAGGATTCCACGACCACCTTATCAGTAGTTGAAGGACTGTTCAGCACATCAGAAATGATATAGGGCAAGTCTTCCCTTGTTACAGTTTCTTTCATGTCACCCAATTCGATAACACGCTGGGTAACTTTCTTCAGATCCTCTTCACTTAATTTTAATCCCAGTTCCTGAAGGTTCTTTTCAATATTGGCCTTTCCTGAAGTTTTACCCAGTGCATAGGTACGTTTTCTGCCAAACCGTTCGGGTAGGAGGTCATTAAAATACAGATTGTTCTTACTGTCACCATCGGCATGGATACCGGCAGTTTGAGTGAATACATTTTCTCCAATAATAGGTTTGTTGGAAGGGATCCTGATCCCGGAGAAAGTTTCAACCAGTTTACTGACCGTATAAATAGCCTCTTCGTTGATATTGATCTTTACATCCGGCATAAAGTCGTTAATAGCCGCCACTGCGCTTGCCATGGATGCATTTCCGGCCCGTTCTCCCATGCCGTTAACGGTTAAGTGCAGCCCATCGGCACCTGCTCTTAATGCCTCCAGCAGGTTGGCATTGGCAAGGTCATAATCATTGTGGGCATGGAAATCAAAATGGATCCCCGGATATTTTGATTTGATGTCTGAAATGTATTTGAATGTCTCGGAAGGTGTCAATACACCCAGAGTGTCGGGCAATAATATCCTGTTTACAGGCTGGGCAGACAAAAAATCAAGATATTGGTAAACATATCCAGGCGAGTTCCGCATGCCATTACTCCAGTCTTCCAGGTAAACATTGCTTGAAATACCGTGCTCATGCGCTAATTTGATAATCTCCGCAATTTCAGCAAAATGCTGCTCAGGAGTTTTTTTAAGCTGATGGGTAAGATGGTTTAAGGAACCCTTGGTTAAAAGGTTTTGAACCTTAACTCCTGCCTTTGCCATCCATTCAATGGAAACCCCCTGATCCACAAAAGACAAAACTTCTATCCTGTTTGTAAAACCATGGATATCAGCCCAGTCCATAATAGCTTTAACAGAAGCAAATTCCCCTTCCGAAACCCTTGCAGATGCGATCTCAACCCTGTCCACCCTGAGTTCTTCAAGGAGCAGTTGGGTAATAGTCAGTTTTTCTGACATGGAAAATGAGACCCCGGAAGTTTGTTCACCATCCCGGAGCGTGGTATCCATTATTTCTATTTTCCTTCTTTCCATCTGGATGGTCTGATTATAAAGGAAGATGGGCTGCAAAATCCTGGATCTCAGTTTTGATGTTCTGCAGATAATCTATATCATCAAAGCCATTCAGCATATTGTCTTTTTTGTAAGGGCTGATCTCAAATTTTTCTTTTTCAGCAGTTGAGAGTATAGTTATACTCTGCTGAGGGAGATTGACCTCAATCAGGGTTTTAGGATCTGCCTCTATGGCCCGGAATATTTTGTCGGCAAATTCAGGGCTCACCTGAACGGGTAATACACCGATATTAAGACAGTTATTCTTGAAAATATCTGCGAAAAAGCTGGATACCACACATCTGAAACCATAATCATAAACTGCCCAGGCAGCATGTTCCCGCGATGATCCGGAACCAAAATTCTTGCCGCCAACCAGTATTTTACCATGATAAAGAGGGTTATTGAGTACAAAATCGGCTTTCGGCGTATTGTCAGGGTTGTATCTCCAATCCCTGAAGAGGTTATCCCCGAATCCTACACGTTCCGTTGCTTTTAAAAAGCGGGCCGGAATAATCTGATCTGTATCCACATTCTCAATTGCCAGCGGAACTGCCGTGCTTTTTAATATATTGAATTTATCGTAAGCCATTTTATTGTCTTTATGCGAATTTTCGCCGGTTACTAAATAAGGGTTCTGGGATCGGTCACTACACCGGTTATAGCAGCAGCAGCAGCTACCAGGGGACTAGCCAGCATGGTTCTCGAGCCGGGGCCCTGCCTGCCTTCAAAATTTCTGTTCGATGTACTTACCGCATATTTTCCCGGAGGAATTTTATCATCGTTCATGGCCAGGCAAGCCGAACAGCCAGGCTGGCGTAAGGTAAATCCGGCTTCTGTTAAAATATCGAGCAGGCCTTCATCCCTGATCTGTGCCTCCACAATATGTGATCCCGGAACCAGCCAGGCAGTAATATGCCCGGCTTTTTTCCTGCCTTTCACCATCGATGTAAAGGCTCTGAAATCTTCTATCCGGCCATTCGTGCAACTGCCTACAAAAACGTAATCTACTTTTTTACCTATCATGGATTCGCCTTCGTGGAAATCCATATAGCCTAGGGATTTGGCGTAGCTTGCAGTTCCTCCTTCAACATCTTCTGCATTCGGAATATGATGGGAAATTCCCATTCCCATACCGGGATTGGTACCGAAGGTGATCATTGGTTCTATGCCAGCCCCATCAAATGTATATTCCTTATCAAAAACAGCCCCCGGATCAGTTTTTAAGGTATTATAATAGGCCAGGGCTTTATCCCAGGCCTCATCTTTCGGGCTGAATTCACGGCCCTTAACATAGTTTATCGTGGTTTCATCGGGTGCGATCATACCTCCTCTGGCACCCATTTCAATACTCAGGTTACATACTGTCATCCGGCCTTCCATGCTCATATCTTCAAAAACTTCGCCGGCATATTCTACAAAATAACCCGTAGCTCCTGAGGTAGATAGCCGGGAGATGATAAACAGAGCAACATCTTTAGGAGTAACACCTTTGCCCAGTTTACCATTGATATTGATCCTCATTTTCTTTGGCTTTTCCTGCATGATGCATTGTGTGGCAAGAACCATTTCCACTTCCGAAGTTCCTATACCAAAGGCAATGGCGCCAAAGGCCCCGTGGGTTGAAGTATGGGAATCGCCGCAAACAATAGTTGCACCCGGCTGTGTAATGCCGTATTCAGGCCCTACAACATGTACGATGCCATTCTTTTGATGACCTAAACCCCAGAAACTGATACCATATTCGTTTGAATTGGATTCCAATGCTTTTAACTGATTGGCAGAAAGAGGATCTGCAACCGGCAAATGCTGATTGATGGTAGGGGTATTATGATCCGCCGTAGCGAAAGTCCGCTTCGGATACAATACCTTTATTCCCCTGCTTTTCAAACCAAGGAAAGCTACCGGACTGGTAACTTCATGGATCAGGTGACGGTCAATAAATAACACGTCCGGCCCGCCTTCAATCTGACGGACTACGTGGGTATCCCACACCTTTTCAAACAATGTTTTGCTCATTTCTCTTTATTTATATTTCTTTAAACTAAAATTAGTATCAGGTATCAAGTAGTTAGTATCAGGTAGTTAGTAGCTGGATATTGAATGATAGTATTCATTTTTCAATCAGGCAACCCATTAAGTACTTATTACTTACAACCTATAAATGCGAATCAAGGGTTAAAATATGAGATAAATAAAAGCTGCAGCAATTTTCCCGAACACATGGACAAATAATCCATTGGTAGATCTTACTTTGCTAGCTCTTTGAATATCTGTTTTCTCAAT
>JAKFBV010000021.1:0-51692 GCA_036677005.1 Pedobacter sp. | reverse complement strand
AGAAAACAGATATTCAAAGAGCTAGCAAAGTAAGATCTACCAATGGATTATTTGTCCATGTGTTCGGGAAAATTGCTGCAGCTTTTATTTATCTCATATTTTAACCCTTGATTCGCATTATTAAGTATAGATATGAGTAATCAAATATCTTCCGGTATGACATCATTTAAAGTGATACCGATGGTATTTAATATAAGTATCGAGAGAGTAATTTTCTTGCTTCTGAATACACCAGGCCGGGTAATCAGTTCCTTTACCAATTCTTTTAAGCTACCTGAAGTTTCATCACTTCGAATTCAGCACCTTTACTAATGGCTTCTCTACCTTTCTCCATGATGATCTTTGTGATCTCTTCTGATAAATAGTAATGGCCGCAATTTGTACATACCTCAGCAGGTACATCTTTAATCAGGATAATAGCAGACCCCCTTTCAAGGGTTACCTTTACATTGCCTTTTTGGGTAGTTCTATTTTTACATAATGCACAATCCATATCTATTTCTTTTTTGTTCTAAAATCTGCCTCCCATATTACATGGTCTGGCTCGTAAACACCAGGCTAGCGTACGCGTACCGTGGCTGAAGGTCCATCATTTTGTTTATGGCTGCTTTCTCCATCTATTCCGATTATTGATTAAGCAGCTCATCCAGTTCCTTATCGCTTATATTTTCCTTTCAGATTTGTCGTAAATTGTTAATAAGAATACAGTTTGCTCTTTAACTACAGCATGGGTGATTACCCGTGCTCCGCCAGATTTACCTTTCCTTTTTGAGGCTATGGAAATACGTATCTTGTAACAGTTATTACCTAATTCATGTTAATTTCGATTAAATATATAAAAAGAACAAATCCTTTTTTTTGGGATTTTAATGTAGGAATTTATGGAAGTTCTTTTTTATCTTTGTCAATTATTCGTTCTTTATATTACTATTCTTACAAAATTAGGTTCCGCAATCTGCGGATTAATAGAGAATCCCGTTAAAATCGGGAGCTGACGCGCAACTGTAAGTAGCGAGAAGTTTTTGTCAATAATGTTCACTGTTCAAATTGAATGGGAAGGACGACAAAAATGCTACGAGCCAGGAGACCTGCCTAATATGTTTGACATTCATGCTTTCGCGACATAAAGCATAGTCTGGTTAAGGTGACTTGGGTGGCCCATCATGGGTTTGAACCAAGCGTTTCGTCTTTTTCCTTTCTATCACTTTAAATTTCTCGAAAGTATTTAACAGCTCGTTCCACGAAGGAATGGGGTTATTTTTTAACCTTAAACTCGTTAAAATGCAAAAAACAGTTAAGAGAATCGCGGGCATCGCGCTAATATTGCTCGCATTCGAAAGCCAAGCTCAACAGGTGGACACTACAAAGGTTTATCAGTTGAACCCCGTTACCATTACGGCAACTAAAACCCAAAAAAGTATTGCTGATGTCGGAAGAAGTGTGACAGTGATCACCTCTGATGATCTAAAAAACTCCATTTACAATGATGTAGGTGATTTACTGTCCCGGCAGGAAGGAATCTATGTGGTTGGAGCAACCCAGAATCCGGGCTCGTTACAAAGTGTATTTATCAGAGGTTCTAATTCAAACCAAACCGCTATTATTATTGACGGTATCAGAATTACAGATCCTTCTTCGGTGGATAATGCCATTGACCTTTCTGAATTATCTCTTTCAGATATTGATAGAATCGAAATTGTAAGAGGATCGCATAGCACTCTTTACGGATCTTCAGCAATTGGCGGAAGTATCAATATCATCACAAAGAAATCCTCCGCCATAGGTTTTAATGCAAATGCACAGGTAAAAACAGGAACTTTTGGAAAAAACACGTCCTCCTATACAGAAAACCTAGGATTAAACTACACCTACAAAAGTGGATTGTACATCAATGGTGAAGTGTTTAATACCAATGTAAAAGGTATCAATGTTACCTCTGACACAATTACCAATCCTAATGTTTTCAAGCATCTTAATCTAAGGGATAACTTCACTAAAACCGATTTAATGGGTAAGGCAGGTTTCAGGAATAATAAATTGGATATCTACACAGCTTACAAATCTGTTAATCAAAAGACCGATATTGATGATGGTGCTTTTAAAGATGATGACAATTATCAGCTGGATTTTAAGCGGGATTTAATTACCTATGGTTTAGCATACCAGGTTAATGACAAAATTAAGCTCTCTTATATTGGAGGAAGAACTGACTTAACGAAAGTTTCTACCGATGATTCCTCAGCAGTTAATAAAAAGGGCACTACAGACCGGACATTTTTTGAAGGAATATATAAAGGGAAAATAGCTAATAATGAGCTGCAGGGCAACCTCCGTTTAAAAGGCCTGGATGCTGTTATAGGCGGTGGTGTTTATCAGGAAAGCATGACATTAAAAACCTATTACACGAATGTTGCCTTTAATTATGTGTCTAAAACCAATTTAGACACCCTGGATCCCAAAGCAGTGACTCATAATACGTTTATGCATGTGGATTTAAATGGCATTCTATTAAGTGAAAAACTGAAAGCTTTTTCAGTTGGGCTCGGCACCAGGTATACCAATCACTCCTTATTCGGACGGAATTTAACTTATGAAATAAATCCATCGCTGAAGATATCCGGGAATACATTATTCTACGGAGCTTATACAACCGGTTTTAATGCACCTCCTCTGTATCGTCTTTATTCTCCAGAGAAAAACACAACTTCCGGAGTAACAAGAGGGAATAAGACCTTGAAGGCGGAAACATCTCAATCTTATGAGATAGGTATAAAGCAAAAAGTAAACGAAAATGTTTTCTTCTCGATGGCTTACTTTAATACGGTTACAAGTAACCTTATTGAATATGTCTATCTATGGAATAAAAACAAAGAGATTAAATCCCTCAGCTTTGCCGATTATCGGGGAGACACCTATACAAATATAGGTAAACAGATCAATCGTGGTATTGAATTCGGAATTACCACTAAAATCAGTAATAAGCTTTCCTTCTCCGGCAACTTTGCGCTTTTAAACGGAAAACTTGAATATAATCCTGCTAATGTTGATACCTCCCACACAAAAGGAAACCATATTCAAACTTTTACTAATGGAATATTTCTTACAAAAAAGGCTGAATCCCTAAGCCTGGTAAGGAGGCCAAGTTCATTTAATATATCATTTACCTATAATCCAATAACAAAATTAGCCTTTAAGGCTGATACCAGGTACGTAGGAGCCAGAAATGATATTTATTACAATAATTCATTAGGTCCCTTTGGAGCTTTAGCTACTACAGGCATGGAAGACTATACCCTCATAGACCTTTCTTTAAAATACGATATCCTAAAAACACTCGCTGCCACCATCAAATTTGAAAACATGCTTGATACGAAATACAACGAGATAAAGGGCTATAGCGCGAGAGGCAAAGGAGTCTTTTTTAATTTCCGTTACCAATTCACATCAACAAAAATTTAACAAATATTAATTCACTTAAAAATCGAGTAATCATGAGTAAATCATTAATTCACCCTCGAATGGGTGCTCTGACAGTTATGCTATTGATAGCAGGAGCCTGGAGATTATTTATTTCCGGATCTCATACACCGCTTCACAACTTTACTCCGGTTGGGGCAATGGCTATTTTTGGCGGGTGTTATTATGCAAGCCGGTGGAAGGCTTATCTGGTACCATTATTAACCCTTTGGGTAAGCGATATATTTCTATGTTATTTCATTTATTATCATAAACTGGTATTCTTTTACGAAGGGTTTTTATGGACTTATGCAAGTTTCGCCCTTATGGTATTTATAGGATCTTTCATAAGAAAAGTAAATGTGAAAAACATTCTTTTGGCAGGAGTAGGAGCCGCTTTAGCTCATTGGATTATAACTGATTTTGGTGTTTGGGCATTTGGCCTGGATTTTACAACAGGTAAACCATTTACAAAAGACATACAGGGGCTATTAAAATGCTATACCCTGGCATTGCCGTATCTTAAAAACATGCTGATGGGAAATTTGGCCTTTGGAGCCATTATGTTTGGAGCTTTTGAGTGGGCTCAAAGAAAATATCCAGGGCTTCAGTTAAATCCTCAGATAAATGCAGCTTAAAAATAACCGTGCGGTTGTTTTATGGACTGAACGAAATTGAATACAATAAAAACTAAAACCTGCCCCCGGTGCGAAGCCTTATTCGGTTGTTATACTGAAAATTGTTGGTGCGGTATGCTTCCCCAGATAATGCCAATGAATGAAAAAGAGGATTGTCTCTGCCCTGAATGTCTTAAAAAAATTATTAGCAAAAAGATTGAAGAAGCCGAAAGTAAAAATACACTGTGCTTCATGTCTAAAGATGAAATGATTGAGAATGTAGATTACTATTACAATGAGCAGGGCTATTGGGTGTTTACCGAAAGATATCATTTGAGGCGGGGCTTCTGTTGTGAGAGAGGCTGCAAACATTGTCCCTATAAATTTAAGAAGCAAAAAGTATGATTTATTACATTACAGGTGGAGAACGATCAGGAAAAAGCAGGTATGCCATGGAGCTTGCTTTAAAGTTATCTGGAAATCCTGTTTACATAGCTACCGCACGGCAATGGGATAAAGATTTCCAAAAAAGAATTGACAGGCATAAATCTGAGAGAGATGAGCGCTGGCAAAATATTGAAGAGGAAAAGCATCTGAGCAATTTGGAATTGACAGGACAAGTAGCAGTAATGGATTGTATTACCTTATGGCTCACTAACTTTTATGCTGATACCAAACACAATGTGGAAGAAAGTTTAACACAGGCAAAAAATGAATTTGACAAATTCACTCAGCAAGATTTTACCCTCATAGTGATTTCAAATGAAATAGGAATGGGAGTTCATGCTGATTCCGAAATAGGAAGAAAATTTGTCGAACTCCAAGGCTGGATAAATCAATACATTGCAAACAAAGCCGATAAAGCCATTTTAATGGTTTCGGGACTGCCATTAACTCTAAAATAAAGATGGAAAAAGAGAAAGCTATATTTTGTTGGAGTGGAGGGAAAGACTCGTCCTTATGCTTATATGATGTATTACAGGAAGGGAAGTATGATGTAAAATATCTCTTAACAACAGTAAATGGAAATTTTAACCGTATCTCTATGCATGGTGTTCGGGAAGATCTCCTGGATCAACAGGCTTATCAAATTGGCATTCCATTAAAGAAAGTATATGTGAAAGAAGGAAGTTATGCAGAATATGAGACCAATATGGAAAAGATGCTTCTGGAAGCAAAATCAGAAGGAATTAACCATGTAATATTCGGTGATATTTTTCTCGAAGATTTAAGAAAATACAGAGAGGACAATCTCGCCAAAGTTAATATGCAAGCTGTTTTTCCTTTATGGAAAAGGGATACAAAAGAACTCGTTCAAAAGTTTATTTCCCTCGGTTTTAAAACCATTACCTGTTGTGTAAATGATTTCTATCTGGGTGAAGATATGGTAGGAGCTGAAATAGATTCAAAATTCATACAGACCCTTCCGGCAAATGTTGATCCATGCGGGGAGTATGGTGAATTTCATACTTTTTGTTTTGATGGGCCGATTTTTAAAAATAAAATTGAGTTTTCAAAAGGTGAAAAAGTGTATAAACCAGTTGAAGTAAAAGAAGATGGAGTTTGTTCAAGCAGTCCTAAAACTAAAGGCTTTTGGTATTGTGATTTAGTTCCTTCGCCGTATTAATTAAAAGAAGATAAGGATGTTAACCCTAGAAGAGATTTTTAATCTGAGACGCGATACCCGTCATTTTACTGCTGAAAGCGTGCCGGATGAAGTCATGCAAAAAGCTTTGTTTGCTGGTCATACTGCTCCCTCCGTTGGTTTGACAGATGCCACAAAATACTTTTTGGTGCGTTCAGATGTTGTAAAACAGTCCATAAAAAATCTGTTTGAGGAATACAATGAAAAAGCATTTAATCAAATACCTGGCGAAACTCAAAAGATAGCTTATTCATCATTAAAACTCGAAGGAATCATTGAAGCTCCTGTCGGATTAATTGTATGTTATGACAGATCGGTATTAAATACCTTTACAATTGGCACAGTTGCAAGTAATGAAACACTTAAATTCAGTTCAGTATGTGCCGTGCAAAATATCTGGCTGTCTCTTACTGAGCAAGGTTACTCCATGGGTTGGGTTTCAATCTTTAATTATTATGAATTCAAGAAAATTCTCAATTTTCCTGAAGAAATAGAACCCTTGGGATATTTCTGTATAGGTAAGCCTGCAACAAATTATAATAATCAGCCGATGCTCCAAAAAGAAGGCTGGAAAAGAAAATCTGAATATCCAGAAGTAAAAGAAATTAAAAAACTTGCCCCACAAATACAAAAGAAACAGTCAAAAGAAAATTTACAGATTCCGGAGGATGAATCATTTGATGATGAATTAAAAGAGATTATTGATAATAAAACCAAACCCTTAGGTGCTTTAGGAAAACTGGAAGAAGTGGCTTTCCAGGTGGCAAAAATATTTAATACGAAGACTCCGGTAATCTATAAGCCTCATATTCTTGTTTTTGCCGCAGATCATGGCATTGCTCAACATGGTGTAAGTGCCTATCCCTCTGAGGTAACCAGGCAAATGATAAATAATTTTATAGATGGCGGAGCTGCCATTAATGTGTTTTGTCGTCAAAATTCAATTGATTTGATTGTTATTGATTCGGGCGTAAACTATGACTTTCCGACTAATGCCCCCATTATTAATAAAAAAATAGGCAAGGGAACAGCCTCTTTTTTATTCGGCCCTGCTATGACTAAAACCCAAGTGAATGAATGCTTTGCTTGCGGAGCCGATATAGTTCAGAACGTTTTTAGCAAAGGCGGTAACACCATTGGTTTTGGTGAAATGGGCATTGGAAATACTTCTACTGCCTCCATATTGATGAGTTTAATTACAGGTATAACCCTTAATGAGTGTATAGGCAAAGGTACCGGTGTGAGCGATGAAAGATTTTTCCTAAAGCAAAAAATATTAAGCCAGGCCCTTGAAAATTATAAGGGCGATAGAGAACTGACAACCATTCTTTCTCATTTTGGTGGCTTTGAAATCTTGCAAATGGCAGGCGGTATGCTGGAAGCATATAAAAACAATATGCTGATCCTTGTTGATGGTTTCATTTCAACCGTTGCATTTTTAATTGCCTGGAAAATTCATTCAGGAATAAAAAGAAATGCACTTTTTTGCCACTGTTCCGAGGAGAAAGGCCATCGTTTACTTTTAAATCATCTGAAAGCAGAGGAATTGCTTCAGCTGAAAATGCGACTTGGTGAAGGGTCGGGTTGTGCTGTGGCATTTCCGGTAATTAAGTCCGCGTTGTCTTTTCTAAATGAAATGGCAAGTTTTAAAAGCACCGGGTTATCTGATAAAGTATTACAAGCATCTAAATGAAACGAGAAATACGTATATTTTTTACTGCACTAATGTTTTTTACCAGGATTCCATGTCCAAAATGGTCTGATCATTCCCCGGAGTATTTAACTAAAAGCTCTCGCTATTTCCCTTTGGTCGGTTTTATTGTGGGAGCTATAGGAGCCTTGATTTATTATTTGAGTGCTTTTGTTTTCCCGCATTCAATTGCAATACTTTTAAGTATGGTTGCTACAATTCTTACCACAGGAGCATTTCATGAAGATGGGCTTTCCGATGTTTGTGATGGTTTTGGTGGTGGCTGGACTAAAGAAAGTATTCTAAGAATCATGAAGGATTCCCGTGTTGGAGCCTTTGGGGTAATTGGGCTTATTTGTATTTTTTCATTAAAATTCGCTGCTTTATATGATATAGATCGCCAGCAAATTCCTTTTGCTCTGATTACCGGGCATGCACTCAGCCGCTTTGCAGCTTCCACCCTGTTATTTACGCTTGACTATGTAAGAGAAGATGCTGACAGCAAGGCAAAACCTGCAGCACATAGAATGTCAGGTATATCACTTTTTGCAGGAGCTTGCTTCGGAATTCTACCTCTCTTAATGTTCTGGAACGCTTACATTTTTCTTTTGCTTATTCCGGTATTCGCAGCAAGATGGTATTTAAGTAGATACTATGTCAAATGGATTGGAGGTCAAACAGGTGATTGTGGAGGAGCCACCCAACAAATTTGTGAGGTCGCATTTTATCTAAGTTTCATTGCACTATGGAAGTTTATTTGATAAGACACACTTCCCCTCTGGTTGAAAAAGGAATCTGTTATGGGCAGTCTGATCTTGCCTTAGCAGAAACTTTCCAAGATGAGCTTGATTTTTTAAAAAGGAACTTGCCTGATCCATTTGATGCAGTATATACAAGTCCTTTAAAGCGGTGCTCCATTCTCGCTGAAAAGCTTTCCACTACCAACCTGTTTACTGATGCGCGTTTGCTAGAATTAAACTTTGGAGAATGGGAAATGAGAAAATGGCAGGAGATAGACCAGATTCGATTGAATGAATGGATGGCTGATTTTGTAAGTTGTAAGATTCCTGGTGGAGAATCCTTTCTAGACCTAAGTTACCGTGCAGATCAATTCATTGTAGAATTACTGCAGACTCCTTTTGAAAATGTAGCGGTTGTAGCCCATGGTGGAATTATACGCTACATAGTCACTAAAATTTTAGAAGTCCCTCTTAAAAATGCTTTTAAGATCCCCATAGATTATTCCTCAATTACAAGGGTGCATTTTAATAAGGATAGCTCCTATAATAGTTTAAAAGAATTAAATAAGAATTATTGTGGAAGGAAGAATTAGTCACAAACTAATTGAAGGTGATTCAGCTTGACAAAGTAAAGAGTAATATAAAATAGGGTACTTAAGGATTTGATGATTATATGACCAACAATTTAAAATTTAGCTGTCTCAAAACTTATCACTTAATTACTTATCACTTTCCACCCACACTTGCCGAATAATCTTCCCCGGGTTTTCCAATAGATTTATACGTTCCTTCGCCATTCAATATAGAAGCAAGAACTGTTTTATTTGAAATCACTTTCAGTGATTCGGCAAGGTCGCTATCGTATTTGAAGTTCTGCTCAAGCCTTCCTTTCTCAAAGTAATAACGGGAAACTATCTCAGCCTCAAGAACTTTTCTGATCTCATCTTTAAATAGGGTCAGGTCATTCTTTTTACTATGTGATACTTTGGCTTTAAGGGCGTCGAACTCCGGTTTTAAATCCCCAAGTTTACTTTCTCTTTCAGCTTCATCACGCAATTCTTTCAAGAGTTTTTCAACTCTGGTATTATAATTATAATCTCTTTTAGAAAGAAAGCTTATAAATCTATCATACTCACCATCATTTAGCCTGAAATTCTTCGCATCTGCAATACTTGCTTTTTCATTCCGATACTGGGTTGCATAATCAAAAATATGATGCTTTGAAGCCAGGGTTTGGGTTATGAGGTTATACTTCAGAGGTTTTACAAAAACATCCGGAAAGATCCCGCTTCCGTCATACACCGATCTTCCGGTTCTGGTCTTATACTCCGTGATCAAAGAATCGGCCACTTTAACAACCATCCCATCAGTATCGCGGTGCGCATAATCAAGTGCCTGGATACAACGCCCTGATGGGGTATAATATTTAGCAACAGTAACCTTTACAAGGCTATTATACGGGAGATTAAAAGTTTGCTGCACCAGACCTTTGCCAAAGCTTCTTTGTCCGATAATGACGGCGCGATCCAGGTCCTGCAATGAACCGGCCACGATCTCTGATGCTGATGCTGAACGGTTATTTACAAGTACTACCAGCGGGAGATCTGGCTCTTCGGGTGAATTAAAGGTATTATAGGTGATGGATTTCTCACGGTTTCTCCCTTTTTGAATCACTACAGTTACTCCCTTATCTACGAACAGGTTGACAATCTTTACCGCTTCCTGAAGGATTCCGCCTCCATTATACCGGAGGTCAAGAACCAGCCCGTTGAGATTGTTTTTCTTTAGTTCTGACAGAGCATCCTTTACTTCCTGCGCCGAATTTTCAAGAAACTTATCGAGTTTGATATATCCTACATTATCTGCAAGCATACCATAATAAGGTACATTATCCTGTCTGATCTCCTCACGTACCAAATTTACTTCAATTGAACCCGCCTTACCCGGTCTCTGTACCAGCAATTTAACAGGAGTTCCTTTAGAGCCTTTGAGCATGGAGCTTACCTGTTCATTACTTTTTCCTTTCAAAGCAACCCCGTTTATCTCCAGCAACTCATCTCCGGCACGAATATCAGCTTTTTGGGCAGGAAAGCCCTGATAGGGTTCTGCCACTACCACTTTACCGTCTCTGCTCGAAATTGTTGCGCCTATCCCGCCATATTGTGTACTGACATATTTTAATTTATAGTCTTCAATATCTGATTCGGGAATATACTCTGTATATGGATCCAGCTCTTCGAGCATGGCATCAATGCCGGTCTTCATCATTTCCGACGAATTAACATCATCTACATAGTTGATACTTAGCTGTTTATAAACTGCGGCAAATATGTCGAGATTTTTGGATACCTGAAACAGGTCTTCAACGAAAGAAAAAGAGAAGATCGCGATTACCACCGCACCGAGTAGTATTCCCTTCCTTATTTTTGCCTTAACTGGGTTTTGACCGACCGGATTATTCATACATTATTATTATGATAATTAAAAGTACGAAAAACCTGTCTTTTATTATAGAATCAGACAAGAGAAAATCTTATTCTCCTGAAGCTTATAGGAGGCTATAAGCGGTTAGTATCGAGATGAAGCAACCCCTTTTTCAGTGTAAATACGATATAATCACGTTTACGTTTTAATCTTTCCATCAGCCTGGTGATCAATTCTTCTTCCTGGCCCTGCTGAAAAGCCAGGTCTTCATCACTAAGATGATTGTATTTACGTTTTAATTTTAATTTCAAACGATCCCATTCTGAATTGCTGATGCTGATCTCTGCCATGGTTTTAATTTGCACAAAATTAAATTTAATCGTGACAATTTTCAAGCTAATTCAAAGAAATGAGGAAACACAACAATTTTCAATAAATGTTGTTTATATGATTGAACTTTATAATCTATACTAAAACAAAAATCATGAAAAAAATTATCCTTGGATGCTGCCTCCTGTTAAGCACAGGCATGGCGGCTATGGCACAATTACCCGCATTCTCCTTCGGCATTAAAGGGGGTGTCAATTATTCCAATTTAAAGACCAAAGATGATCTGACCGATCAGAACAGTATTATGGGTTATCAGGTGGGCGTGTTCTCACGTATTGGTGCTGTAGGTATGTATTTCCAGCCGGAATTATACCTGGGAAGTAAGGGGAACGAATTCATTCGTATTGAAAATACCAGCGGTTCTTCGGTGGAGGCAAAAGGTAAAGTGAAATTTACTACGCTTGATCTGCCTCTTTTGCTCGGGACAAAGATCGGACCCAATAAACTGAACCTGCATTTTATGGCCGGACCGGTTGTATCTT
The DNA here is from genome assembly GCA_036677005.1 of Pedobacter sp. GTDB lineage: Bacteria > Bacteroidota > Bacteroidia > Sphingobacteriales > Sphingobacteriaceae > Daejeonella. The sequence goes on along the minus strand of JAKFBV010000021.1, from coordinate 40,248 downwards.
TTATTGTTGACGAAAATACCACTTTCGATTCAGCATACCAGGGCGTAACAGATTTTGGAAATTATAAGAAGCAAACTCTTGGAGTACAGGCAGGTACAGGAGTCGATCTGGGTAATCTTACAGTTGATCTTCGCTACGAAGCGGGTTTAAGTAATGTGAGCCAGAGTGAAAAATACAACCAGAAACAGAATTTATTTCACCTGAGTTTGGGATTTAAGCTGCTATAAATTTTATCATAAAACAAAAAAGCGCCCTGTAGTTCATACAGAGCGCTTTTTTGTTCAAACTTTAAGCTACCTATTCAATGTGTTATCCAGTGCAGGTTTATTGGTCCCGGTAGCCGTGACAGTGATATCACCCCTGGCACCGATGGTATATATCCTGCCGCGGGAGAAAGAAACAGCAGCTCTTGAAATAACATTAGCTGTTGATCCTGTATAACGGGTATTAAGATCATAAACGCCATTGGGAACGGCAACAAATGCACTTCCGGCCTTATAAGCAACGGCAGCACCAATTGCAACTTCAGCAGTTGTATTGGTATTCCTGGCATATAAGGTCATCGGATTGGCATTAGAAATAGCATTTACAAACCGAACATAGGCCTTGCCGGTATCAAGAGCAGCCGGTATCAGATCTTCAAGGATAAAACCGTCAATTGTTTTAGCCGTCGTATTGTAAATACCACTCTGGTACAATGAATAGTACTTGCCCGCCGCGATCGTCCCCGCAATAGTTGATATTGCCAGGTCTTTATCGGTAGTTGCAGCGATCTTACCTTTAAACGTGTACTGTCCGGGTGTAATTCCTGAATAGAACCCCCCGGCGCCAACACCTCCGTAAGCAACTCCACTAACTGATTCATTACCTGTAGTTGAACTTATAGCGGTCATTTTTGTGTCGTTGGCATAGAAATTAACTCCGGGAGCATTCACACCAAAATTAAAGAATTTGACCTGCGCCTGCGGCGGTTCCCCCGTTATATCCTGCACAGCATTCTTTTCACATGAGTATAGTGCTGTAATACAAAACAGTACTATAATATATTTTAATCTTTTCATATCTGATAATTAAGGTTGAGTGATCCATAATGATTTAGTATGGTAATCCAAAGCAAGTCCGCCGATAATTTCAAGAGATGCCCTGTTCCAAACATATTCCGAGTTATAACGTGGACGAATCCTTTGTACAACTTTTCCTCCGTTATCCACATATAAATTTGTTGGCGGGGTAAAGCCCATAAAAACCTGTTTCCCACTTGCCGGATCAACATCGGTATAATGATACCGGCGCATATCCATCCAGGTTTCATTATGGCCCCATCCCCATTGCGCGATATATTTTTGCGACATAATATGCGATAAGGTTAATCCGGATGCAGCTGCAGGGACAATTTCAGGAGAAGCCAGAAATGCGTTCTTCTCCGCGGCAGTTATCTGAACCGGTGTCTGCCCATTATCGCTGTTCCTGGCATTCACAAAATCGATATGTGATGATATCCCGTTCTTGTAAGCCGTTAATGCCGTCGCTTTATCGCCCATCCTGTAAGCCGCCTCGGCCTTGATGAACTGCATCTGGGAATAGGTCATTAATGGAATTTTTGCTTTATCGTCAAAAATATACCTGCCAGGCAACTGAAGGCCTCCTGAAGTAGGGTAACCATGAAAGTTCATGGGCTGCTGTGAAGCATTTAAAGCCCCGAAGCCAATCACATTCACATCCAGACCACGGTATTGACCATCAGGTGAAGGGGATAACATTCTACTCTTCCTTGGATCATCTACTCCTCCAAACTGATTGCCATTCATTAAGTTAAGGGCAAATAGCGTTTGCCTGTAAGAAGTGATATTTCCTCTGCTGCGTCCCCAGAAATTGATATCATCATTCTGGGTATTTGGATAAGTTAATAAGGCATCATCGGCATTGCTGCTGAATGACTTATCCACCGCTGCAATCACCTCTGCGGGTTTATAAGCAGCTTTATTTGAATAGTGATTCAGATTTAAGGCCAGCATGCCATAAGCCAGTTTGATCCATTTTGCACGGTCGCCATTATATATCTTATCTGTCCTGGCAAGATAAGCCTGGTTTACTGCCCCGTCTGTTTTTTGCAAATTTGCAATAGCAGCGTTCAGCAATTTCTGCACTTCCTGGTAGGCATATTCCTGGCTGTCGTAATTAAAAGTAAATTTCGACTGGTCAATTGCCTCCTTAACGATGATCTCACCATGAGTATCGGTAAGAACCTGCCATCCCCATGCTTTTAGAATTTGTCCGACACCCAGCAGATCCCAGCGTTGTTCAGCTTCTGATATCTTGTTCATATCCACGAGATTCTGTCCAAGGGTCCAATACACATCTCTCCATTGCTGGGCGCCGTTATCACTGGACGGATCATAACCCATTCGGTCCCAGGTGCTCAGGGAGGTGCCGGGTAATGTCCAGCTTTGAGTATAGCGGCCAATAAAACGACCCTCGTATTGGGGTGCGGTAACCATCCAGTGCAGCATAGGTGCCAGGTAAAGGTTAGCCGATACTTCCTGAGGAGCATTTGGATTCGTATTTACATCCAGGTACTTCTCGCAACCGGTTGCCGATAAAAGGACAACCAGTATTATTACATATATTTTTTTCATCTTTTTCCTCCTTATTTATAATCCAATCCTGAATCCGAAATTAATTCCCTGCGGTATCGGAAAATTTCCATAGTCAATACCAGCTGATCCTGAACCCCCGACTGCTGCTGTATTTCCATTGACGATCGGATCCAGTCCCGAATAATTGGTAAATAACAATAAGTCCGTACCTGTTACAAAAACACTGGCTTTCTTTACGAAATTTTGTCTTTTAATTAATTTGTCAGGAAGAATATAGCTTAAAGTAACATCTCTCAGCCTCAGCCAGTTGATGTCTTTTTCTATAAATAATTCTTCACTGATAGCGGTATAGTAGTTAGTCTGAAAATTAGGAACCACAACTATATTATTTGCAGTTGGAGCAGCAGAATTTTCCTTACCATCCCTGAGCACACCCTGCACAACTCTTGGTTCATTCCTGTCAAGTGTCCGCATACTTAAACCTCTCGCTGTAAGGAATTGCTCAGTAGCATTTAACACGTCGCCGCCCTTTCTGATATCAACCAGAAAATTCAAGGAAAGATTTTTGTATTTGAAGCTGTTAGTTATGCCTATCGAGAAATCAGGCTGACGATCATAACCGCCATCAATAAATAATGTGGAACGCAAAGGAAGTCCGGTCGTAGGATCAATTAATAGTTGGCCGTTCTTATTTCTCAGGTAGTACAGGCCGGTTAAAGAGCGGGTTGACAAGCCTGGTGCAGTACCATTACGCACATTACCAAATAACCAGGTATCAGAAACATAAGATTCAGGCAAGGCATTCGGCAAGGCTAATACCTTCCCTCTGGCACTTTCAAAATTTGCCATGATGTCCCATGAAAAATTGGTTTTTAATACCGGGGTTCCCCTCAGGGTAAGTTCTATACCTTCATTTCTGGTTTCAGCACCGTTCAGATTGAATAAAATATAACCGGTAGCATAACTGCCTCTGATATCATTTACGATCTGATCTTTAGTTTGTTTGCGATAAACAGTTGCGTCTATACCCAGCCTGTTTTCAAGGAAACTGAGTTCAGTACCGACCTCATAGGATCTGGCAAATTCAGGTTTTAAACCCAGGTTGGGACCTGTAAATCCGTAACCATATCCACCATTTGACGTAGTTTTATACTCCAGTGAAGGACGGTAAGCATAAGGTCTGGCATCTTTTCCAACTTCTGCATAAGCGGCCCTGATTTTACCGGTCATGAATTTACCTAGTACGGGAAATGCATCCGAAAAAATAAAACTCGTTGATACGGAAGGATAGAAGAATGAATTCTTATCCTTTGGTATTGTAGAGGTCCAGTCATTCCTTCCTGTAACCGTAACATAAAGCATCTCTTTATATGCAAGAGTTGCACTTCCAAAGGCACTAACCAGCCTGCGTTGATACATGGTGCTCCGGTTAGTCCGGATATTTGTATTATTAACAGAGACAAAGTTCGGCTCCAGAAAGTCCTGACCTTTCATGGCATCTGTATTTGATTTCAGATCCTGAATTGCATTTCCCAACAGTCCATTTATTGTAATATTTTTTGCAATGGTCTGACTGTTAATATTAAACAGGGTCTGAGAGCTGATATTCCGGGTAATGTCATTCGCAATATCAATAACACCGTTATAGGTATTACCATATGCGCTTTCCGGATGACGTAAGATCAGATTCTCATTAGTATAACTATCCACTCCGATATTGGTACGAAGATTTCCCCATTTAAAAGGCGTGAGGATCAGACCCAGATTAGAGATAATCCTGTTATTTTTTGAAGTAATAATATTTTTATCAATATTAAAATACGGGTTATCTACCTCGGAAGCCGCTGCCAGATTAGTCAGCCTGCGGCGGGTACCGGCTGCAGTAAGATAATCGCTTGCCTGATCTGTTTGAGGCCAGACCAGTAAGCCAATTAATGGACCCCCAACGCCCTTGAAAGACTGGTCGTTCTTTGCATAGGTGTATCCCATTGAAAGATCCACTTTCAACCATGGTTTAATTTGAGCCTGTGAAGCTCCGGTCAGGTTGATCTTATCATATAAGGAATTGGGAACAACTCCTTCCTGATTGGTAAAGGAGGACGCAAGTCTGTAATTGAGCGAATTATCAGGCGCCGCACCGCTGAATGAAAGATTGTGTTTTTGTGTAAATGCAGTCTGGAAAAAACCATCCACATTATCGTAAAATTGTGTCCCGGGAGCATAGGGCTGACCAAAATATAAAAAGGTCGTGCTGCCTACTGCACTGGGTCCATAAACCTGCTGAATTTCAGGCCTTGCTCTGGTGTTTTCAACTCTGAAACTATTACTGTAATCAATACCGCCAGTTCCTGGTTTACCGCGTTTCGTAGTAATTACGATCGCTCCATTCGCTGCATCAATACCATATAAAGCCGCAGCTTCAGGGCCTTTCAGTACCACAAGACTTTCAATATCATCAGGATTCAGGTCGGCAGAACGATTGGTAAAATCAACCCCGCGGTTACTGAAAGAGGTAAGCGATCCCGGGGCATCAGATGCCAGTACTCCGGTATTCAGCGTTTTATTATCCATAGGCAGACCATCAATGATCATCAAGGGCTGATTACTGCCGCTTATAGAACTTATTCCCCGGATAGTTATAGAGGAAGAAGCACCCGGTACACCGGAAGAACTGTTCACCTCTACCCCTGCGATCCGGCCCTGCAGGGCATTAATAAAATTCTCTCTTTGAGTCTGAGCGATATCAGCACCCTTCACACTTTGCTGCGCCGTACCCAGTGACCTCTGTGTTGTTGTTTGACCCAGGGCCGTTATCACCACCTCATTTAGTGAAGTGGCATCCATACGTAACTGGACATTGATCACATTTTCAGCGCCAATGGTACGTTCCTGAGGAAGTGTACCGATGAACCTGAATTGCAGGACCTGGCCTGCAGTGGCCCGAATGGAATAAGTTCCATCGCCTTTGCTTGATGTTCCACTTGTTGTACCCTTAATTGAAACAGATACACCCGGCAGGGGTAATCCTTCATCATCTGTTACTTTACCTGTAATGGTCTTTTGCTGTGCAAAAGCCTGGACAGAAATGAGGATAACGCCTAGAACCAGCATGAGTAATTTTTTTTTCATACAATAGTTTTGGTTGGTTAATAATTGGATTTTTAGAATGATTAATCCGGCTTATTATGGCCTGATTAATAAATACTAAGGTTGGATTATTTGCATAAATACGCAAATAAAAGAAAAAAAAGAATGATCATGTCGATTTTAGTTATGATAGTGTAATTAATATTAAATATTCATATCACTGTCGAAATAAAATTTTATCAAATAATAACGATAAAACGCAATATATGAGATCAATAAAAAACTATTGATTTCTAACTTAGTGTATTAATATGAATTTTTATAAACCTGCATAAATAAGCAAAATAAACATTCATTCCTTAATTTGTTGGTAATATATTTGAATTTTCGGGTCTGATTATTACAATTTCATGTAAGTAAAAATAAATTCACGAAGAAACATGCATTTTTTTATATTAGAAAAAAATTACCTAATAACCTCCACTGAATAACTATTTTAGATTTAAAAATCCGATGTTAAAGAAAGAGAGACACGCCTATATAATCAAACAGATCAATTTACATAACAAGGTTCTATCATCCGATCTGAGTTTACAGTTGAAGGTTTCCGAAGATACCGTAAGACGGGATCTGCATGAACTGGCCGAAAGCGGGAAGGTACTGAAAGTACATGGCGGGGCCTTATCAAAATCCTTTCATTTTCCCTATGATCATATTGAGATCTATGCCCAGGAATCAAAAAGAGAAATTGCCAAAAAGGCTATAAGCCTGATTTCTGAAGGTATGATCGTTCTTACCGGCGGGGGAACAACTATGCTGGAAATGGCACGATTAATTCCCGATACACTGGAAGCAACGTTTTTCACGATCAGCCCCCTGGTCGCACTCGAATTGGCGGAAAAGAAATTGTTAACCGTTATAATTATTGGAGGTGAGCTAAGCAAAAGCTCACAGGTTAATATGGGTTCTAAAGCAGTAAGCGAATTGTCGGAAATAAGGGTGGACCTCTGCTTTCTCGGTGCAAATGGAATCAATGTGAAAGAAGGGATTAGTGATTCAGACTGGGAGGTTGTACAGGTAAAAAAAGCCATGATCAGATGTTCGGCCAAATCAGTCATCATGTGCATCAGCGAAAAACTTAACTCTGTTCAGAAAATGAAAGTCTGCGGACTGAACTCTATTGATTATTTAATCACTGACATTAAATCAACCGATCCCAGGGTTTATGCTTATCAAAGCCATACTAAAGTTTTATAACGCAAGGTGATGGAATCCGGCATCAAAAACACCAGGTACCCGAACTATTATTCCACATGTTATTATTTAGGGCGCAGGTCCGGATTTTTTGCATGATTATCTGACTTTCAAACTCCTGCCATAGACTAAATCCCTGGTCCGGAATTGAATTTTTAAACAGAGTTCTCCAAGCTTAATAATTTTGTAATTATATTTGCGTCTCACCTAAAATAGTCAGATCCTCAAATGGCCCGATTAAATCTACTGGAAGAAACCCGCTTCGAAAAACTCCCTGTCACTGTTTATCCTAATGAAGATATTGCTTCAAAAAAAGTTGCACGCCGTATCACTGATCTGATTATTAGTAAACAGGAGAAAGGCGAAAATGCAATTCTGGGACTTGCGACCGGGGTTACACCAATCGGAGTTTACAGAGAAATGGTTCGAATTCACAAAGAAGAGGGGATAAGCTTTAAGAATGTAATCACATTCAATCTTGACGAATATTTTCCAATGAAACCCACATCGCCACAAAGTTATGTGAGTTTTATGAAGGAAAATCTGTTCGACCATATAGATATTGATATGGCCAAAGTCCATATCCCCGACGGGACCTTGAAAATAGAAGATATCCCGGCATTCTGCCTTGATTATGAGAAAAAGATCACTGAACTGGGCGGGCTTGATCTCCAGATCCTGGGTATCGGACGTACAGGTCACATCGGATTTAACGAACCGGGTTCTGCACCAAATTCGGGTACCCGGCTGGTAACTCTTGATGACCTGACCCGCCGTGATGCTTCGCGCGATTTTGGAGGAAAACAAAATGTTCCGACAAAAGCCATAACCATGGGCATAGGAACCATCTTTAAAGCCAGGGAAATCATACTGATGGCCTGGAACATCAAAAAGGCATCGATTATCAAAAAAGCCGTTGAGGGGGATATCTCCTCAGAGGTTCCTGCTACTTACCTGCAGCTCTCTGAGCATGTAGAATTCATTCTTGACCAGGATGCCGCTTCAGACCTGACCCGGTTCAATACACCATGGCTTGTAAAAGATTGCATCTGGGATGAGCCCATGATCAAAAAGGCTGTGATCTGGTTAGCCAATACGCTTGGAAAACCGATTCTGAAACTGACCGAGGAAGATTATAATACGCATGGCATGGCTCAGCTGGCTACAGAAAAAGGCCCTGTTTACAATATCAACATCCATATATTCAATAAACTTCAGCACACCATCACAGGCTGGCCGGGAGGGAAAGCACTAGCTGATGACAGCCAGAGGCCTGAGCGTGCCAAGCCTGATAAAAAACGGGTGATCATCTTCTCTCCGCATCCTGATGACGATGTGATCTCAATGGGCGGAACCTTTATCCGCCTGGTCGATCAGGGTCATGATGTGCATGTTGCCTACCAGACATCAGGAAACACTGCCGTATGGGATGACGATGCTCTTCGCTTCGCTGAATTTGCACGCGATTTCAGCAAATCCATGAATATGGACGGATTAATGCTCGATGAACTTTACCTTTCCATGCGGAAATTTCTGGATAGTAAACAGCCTAATCAGGTTGATACCAAAGAAATTCAAACTCTTAAAGGACTGATCCGTAAAGGAGAAGCGATCAGCGGTGCCCGTTTTGCCGGACTTCAGGATGACCATATTCACTTTATGTCACTCCCTTTCTATGATAAGGGTAAAACCCAAAAGAGCCCGGTATCCGAAGAGGATATCCTTTTGACTATGGAACTACTTGAAAAAGTAAAGCCTCATCAGATCTTTGCAGCAGGTGATTTTGCAGATCCGCACGGAACGCATAAGGTTTGCTTCGATATCCTTACAGAGGCGCTCGCACGTCTTAAAGGTAAAGACTGGATTAAAGACTGCTGGTTATGGATGTACCGCGGTGCCTGGCATGAATTTGAGACCCACGAAATTCAAATGGCAGTTCCGCTTTCACCCCAGGAGGTTGAACGTAAACGATTCGCCATATTTAAACATCAGTCGCAGAAAGACCGGCCCGTATTTCCCGGAGATGATTCCAGGGAGTTCTGGGTACGTGCAGAAGATCGCACACGTGAAACTGCCAGATCGTATGACAAACTTGGATTGGCTGAATATGAGGCGATGGAAGCATTCGTCAGATGGAAATTTTAAATTCGGACATTCTAACCATCAGAGATGAAAAAAATTCTACTTATTCTGATCAGCATTTTTTTCGGAGCTGATGCTTTCACTCAGCAGGCCTCAAGGCCAAATATTGTCATCATACTCACCGATGATCATGCCGTTCAAACAATTGGGGCTTATGGCTCAAAATATGGTGCAACACCAAACCTTGACCGCTTAGCAAAAGAAGGAGCGCTTTTTAACAGGGCATTTGTTGCAAATTCAATATGCGGACCGAGCAGGGCGGTTTTACTGACAGGAAAATACAGCCATTCTAATGGCATGCGTGATAACCACGACACATTTGATGCTTCGCAGGATGTGTTTCCCGCAAGATTAAAACAGGCTGGATTTCAGACGGCCTGGATAGGAAAGTGGCATCTGGTTTCCTACCCGCAGGGCTTTGATTACTGGAATATTTTACCCGGACAGGGACAATATTATAATCCCGCCCTGATCAGTATGAAGGGCGACACTACCCGTCGGGAGGGTTATGCCACCGATGTTATAACTGATCTCACTATTGAATGGCTCAATAAACGTGATGAATCTAAACCATTCTTTGTGGTGGTCGGTGAAAAGGCTCCTCACCGTACCTGGATGCCTGATATTGCAGATCTTGGTCAATTCGATCATATTAATTTCCCTCTGCCAAAAAATTTTTATGACCGCTATGAAAACCGTATCGCAGCAGGAATGCAGGATATGTCTATCGAAAAAACTATGAAGTTAGGTTATGATCTTAAAATGAAAAGCGATCCCGATAAACTGGCATCGGCTTTTCTGGCGAGAATGAATCCTGAACAAAGAAAGAAATGGAATGTCTATTATGACCGGATAGAAGAGGATTTTCTGAAAAAAAATCTTACCGGGAATGCTTTGACGGAATGGAAATATCAGCGTTATATGAGAGATTATTACAGTACCACACTTTCCCTTGACCGCAATATTGGCAAGATCCTGGCCTATCTTGATAAGAATAAGCTCACAAATAACACCCTGGTGGTCTATACTTCCGATCAGGGATTTTATATGGGGGAACATGGATGGTTCGACAAACGCTTTATGTACGAGGAATCTATGCGTACTCCTTTGATCATCCGGTATCCTGGTGTAATAAAACCGGGTACGGTTTCCAACCAGCTGGTATCCAATGTTGACTTCGCACCTACCTTTTTAGAAGCTGCCGGCCTCGGCATCCCAAAAGAAATTCAGGGAATATCCATGATGCCCCTACTCAAAGACCCGAAGGCAGGCATCCGGAAATCAGTCTATTATCATTTCTATGAATTCCCCGGAGAGCATAGTGTTTTAAAGCATTTCGGCATACGTACCAGCCGCTATAAACTGATCCGTTTTTATGACCATAAAAATTTCTGGGAACTCTATGACCTTCAGAAAGATCCTGCTGAAATGAAAAATCTGTACGGACAGAAAAAATATGCTGCAATAACCCTGGATCTGAAAAAACAGCTCAAGCAATTGTGCATCGAAAACAAAGACGAGGAAGCTTTGAGATTTTTGGCTCAGGAGTTGTAAGATCTCAGAAATAAGCTGATTATAAACTATTCAGTTCTCTGATTTTAGAAAAATTAGCTCATTGCTATTTTCAACCGGCTCTTTTTTATTACAATAAAAAAACGCAGATTTAGTATCCAATTAAAAATACTAATGTCTAAACCTGCAATTTTACAAACATCACTACCCAGGCTATTATCTCTCGATGTTTTCAGGGGCTTAACTGTCGCAGCCATGATCCTTGTCAATAATCCGGGAAGCTGGGCTCATATTTATGCTCCTTTAGAACACGCTGAGTGGAATGGATGTACCCCGACCGATCTTATCTTCCCCTTTTTCCTGTTTATAGTCGGAGTGTCGGTCAGTTATGCTCTGGGCAGCAAGAAGCAGCATATGAACCATTCAAAGCTGATCATGACAGCCTTAAAAAGAGCTTTAATATTATTTGGCCTGGGATTGTTCCTGTCGCTGTTCCCAAAAGTTTTCACTGAGCCTCTGGAGGCCTTCAGAACAGTTCGGATCCCCGGTGTGTTACAAAGAATTGCTGTGGTATTCTTTATCACTGCGCTGATATTTATAAAAACCAGTCCGAAAACACAATTGAGGACCATGATCGGCATTCTGATCGCCTATTGGGCATTAATGACGCTCGTACCTGTCCCCGGACTGGGATATGCCAATCTCGAAAAGGAGACCAATTTAGGTGCCTGGCTTGACCGTACCATACTCACTGAAGCACATCTCTGGAAATCAGCCAGAACCTGGGATCCGGAAGGAATACTGAGTACGCTGCCGGCTGTAGCTACCGGTTTATTCGGAGTTCTGGCCGGATCATGGCTAAGACGCAAAGACAGGGAAGAAAGTGTAAAGATATCATGGATGTTTTCTATTGGTGTACTGGCAGTGATACTTGGATTGATATGGGACCTTTGTTTCCCGATAAACAAAGCCCTCTGGACAAGTTCATTTGTACTGTATGCCGGCGGATTAGCCACCATCGGACTGGCCTTATGCTACTGGCTCATTGATGTACAGGGTTATAAAAAAGGAACAAAACCCTTTGTGGTATATGGTGTAAATGCGATCACTGTTTTTTTCCTTTCAGGCTTAATTCCGCGAATCTTAAGTATGATCAGGGTAAGAATGCCTGATGGAACAGTAAGCGGTTCAAAAGAGTGGATGTATGAAACTTTCTTTACTCCCTATTTTTCCCCGGTAAATGCTTCACTCGCTGGTGCGATAACTTTCATTCTGATCTGGCTGCTTATCCTTTGGTGGATGTTCAATAAAAAGATCATCATTAAAGTTTAGTTTTTTCTTTAATTTGTAATTCCAATTATATTCTAAATCTTATGAAAACCATAAATAAGCTAATTACCTGTTCGGTAGCGGTATTATTTGCCATATCAGGAATAGTCAATGCTCAAACGACGGGTAAGAGCAAAACCAAAGCTCCGGCTGTATCCAATAAAACAGATGAGAAAATTCCCCTCGATCCGAACATCAGGACCGGTAAGCTTCCCAACGGGTTTACCTATTATATCCGGAAAAACACAGAACCCAAAAACCGGGTCCAGCTTTATCTCGCGAATAAAGTTGGCTCCATTATGGAAAATGATAATCAGCGCGGACTGGCACATTTCATGGAGCATATGGGTTTTAACGGAACAAAGAACTTTCCAAAAAATGACCTGGTTAACTATCTTCAAAAAGCAGGAGTTCGCTTTGGTGCCGACCTCAATGCATACACCAGCTTTGATGAAACCGTTTATCAGTTGCCTATCCCTTCGGATGACCCTGAGGTACTGAAAAATGGAATTCAGATCATGCGTGACTGGGCGCAGGATGCAACTTTAGATCAGGCCGAAATTGATAAAGAACGCGGAGTGGTACTGGAAGAAAAGCGCTTAGGAAAAGGGGCACAGCAGCGTATGCAGGATAAATACCTTCCAATGTTATTTAATAATTCACGCTATTCAGACCGCCTGCCTATCGGTACTGAAGAAGTACTGAAGAGCTTTACTCCTGAAACTATCCGGGCCTTCTATAAAGACTGGTACCGACCTGATCTTCAGGCACTTATTGTTGTTGGCGATATCGATGTGAATGCCATGGAGCAAACGATCAGGGCAAAATTCTCAGATCTGAAAAAGCCGGCAAATCCACGTACGCGAACTAAATATACCATCCCATTATTGAATAAGAACCAGTTTATGGCTGTAACTGATAAGGAATTCCCTGTCAGTGTGGCACAGATCATGATCAAACATCCCGAATCGAAGCTGATCACTAAAACCGATTACAGGAACAGTATTGTACGATCTCTTTTCAATCAGATGCTCGGAACACGCTTTGCCGACCTGAGTAAACAGGCAGATCCTCCATTTCTGCAGGCTGGCGCCAATATCAGCGGTTTTTTAGCCGGTTTGGATATGTATAATGCCTTTGTTGTGGCAAAACCCGGCGAAATGGAAAGAGGATTTAAAGCGGTACTGACTGAAACAGAACGCGTGCAACGCTTCGGATTTACCCAAACTGAATTAGACCGTGCCAGGCAATCTTATTTAACCAATATGGAATCGGCCTTTAAGGAGAAGGATAAAACACCTTCCGAAAGCCTGGTGAATGAGTATGTCCGTCATTTCCTTGAGCAGGAAGCAAGTCCGGGAATAGCGTATGAATACAATCTGGCTAATAGCCTGACAGGAGGCATAAGCCTGGATGATGTTAATGGACTGGCGAAACGTTACATCACGGATGTCAACCGTGATGTGATCATTATGGGGCCCGAGAAAGATAAAGATAAATTACCTGATGAGGCAAAAGTTGAAAACTGGATAAGCAGTATCAAACAAAGTAATGTCAGTGCTTATGTAGATCAGGTTTCCGATAAGCCTCTGCTGGCCACCAAGCTCGCCGGAGGAAAAGTTGTTTCCGAGAAAAAGACCCCGGAGATAGGCATTACCGAACTGGTGCTGAGCAATGGAGTCAAAGTAGTATTGAAACCGACGGATTTTAAGAATGACGAGATCAGTTTTTCAGCATTTAGTCCCGGAGGCTCATCCTTATACAGCGATTCAGATTTCCAGTCAGCCCTTTATGCAACAACGATAATCAGAAATGGCGGTGTAGCTGAATTTAATTCTGTTCAGCTTCCTAAATTACTTAGCGGTAAACGGGTTTCTGTTTCTCCTTATATCTCAGAAAGATCAGAAGGCATTTCAGGTTCATCTACGCCAAAGGACCTGGAAACAGCCCTTCAATTAACCTATTTGTATTTCACCCAGCCCCGTAAAGATGCTGAAACTTTTAAAGGGCTGATCGCCCAGCAAAAAGGCGGCCTGGCAAACAGGGGAAATGATCCGAATAGTGTTTTCGCAGATTCTGTAGCCGCAATTCTGGGAAATTACAATATCCGGAGAACGGGGCCAAGTATAGAGAAAATTGATCAGATAAGTCTGGACAGGGCTTTTGAGATCTATAAAGATCGTTTTGCAGATGCAAGTGATTTCACATTCACCTTTGTAGGAAGTTTTGATCCTGAAAAGATCAAGCCCTTATTGGAACAGTATCTGGGTTCATTGCCCTCTTCTAACCGTAAGGAAAGAGCAAGGGATCTGGGCATACAGATCCCGGCCGGTAAACTCGATAAAAAAGTTTATAAAGGGCAGGAACCAAAAGCCAATGTTCGGCTTGTTTTCAGCGGAGATTATACCTACAATGAAAAACATAATAATCAGCTGGATGCCCTTGCCGAAGTATTGTCTATTAAGCTGATCGAGCGATTACGTGAAGATGAAGGCGGGGTGTATGGGGTTGGTGCCCGGGCTACTTATTCCAGGTTCCCGAAAAATCGTTATTCCTTCACAATTTCTTTTGGTTGTGCTCCAGAAAATGTGGAAAAACTGATCAGTTCAACATTGGATGAGATCAATAAGATCAGGCAGAATGGCGCCCAGGCTGTTGATATTGAAAAATTCATCGCCGAAGAAACGCGTACAACTGAAACCCAGATGAAAGATAATGGTTTCTGGTTAGGCTATCTTACCAATCAGCTTCAAAACGAGGATGATCCTAAGCAGATATTAACTTATCTCCAATCATTGAAAGAACTGACGCCGGATGCATTAAAAGCAACAGTACAATACCGCTTAGCAGATAATTATATCCGGATGGTATTACTTCCCGAAAAATAGGACATAAAAACAGTTAAAAGAAAACGCTTGCAGATGCAGGATTTGAATGTGTGCTTTCATTTTTAAGCCGGTCGATAGCTGTAACCACATAGATATAACTTTGGTTTGCACTGACCGCCAGATCTGTATAGCTGGTTTCAGGACCGAAGGAGATCTTTAATATATGATCTGCCTTATCCGTATCAATCCTTTCACCGCGATTAAAACGATAAATCACATAACCATAGGCACAATCACCATCACTTGCTACCAGAGGCTCTTTCCAGTTTATTTCAACACCCTTTGCTACAAGTTTAGCCATAAGTTCAAAAGGGGCATTGGGATTAACATCATCCAGCCATAACATGGCAGGCTGAAGTGCCGGATAACGGTAAAAATCATTCCGAAGTGAATCCTGTACCCCGGCAAGATTATTAGTTAGAGACCTGGAACTGAAATAAACACTCCCCTGGGCCCTCGGATTATTTCTCAGGTACCGGATCTGATCAGGGATCTGACGGCGGTCACTCCATCCCTGACGATTTTCCATGGCCCTGTAAACACCCTGACCGACATATAAATGCTTCCCAAACGTATTCTTGCTCCACCAGTCAACTAATTTATCATATGGGGCAACCTGGTAACCAAAAGGGAAATAAACCTGAGGATTGATATAATCGAGCCAACCTGACCTGACCCATTTACGGGCATTGGCATACAGTTTACCGTAACCATCGAAACCATTGCTTTCAGATCCATCAGGATCCTGTGATATGTTCCTCCAGATTCCAAAGGGACTTACACCGAACTTGACATATTTCTTCACCGAATGGATGCTGTCGGATAAAACATGGATAAGTGTATCCACATTATTCCGGCGCCAGTCATCCAGGTTTTTGAAATTGGACCCATATTTATAAAAAGTTTCATTATCTCTAAGGGGCTGATTAGCCTCGGGATAGGGATAAAAGTAATCATCAAAATGAACCCCATCAATGTCATAGTTCCTGACAACATCCATAATGACACTGACGATATATTGACGAACTTCAGGCAGGCCCGGATTGAAGAGCTTTTTACCTCCATAAGTAAAGAACCACTCTGGTTTCTGCTTGGTAATGTGATTTGCACTGGTATGGGCATCAACAAGGTTAAAGGTTGCCCGATAAGGATTGAACCAGGCATGTAATTCGATACCCCGTTTATGGGCTTCCGCTATCGCAAACTCCAAAGGATCATAATACGGACTGGGGGCTTTTCCCTGCATTCCGGTTAAAAAGCGACTCCACATTTCACGGCCTTTTCCATAAAGTGCATCCGTTGCAGGACGGATCTGGAGCATAATTGCATTGATACCGCTTTTTTGGTGTTCGTCAAGAATACGGACCAACTCAGCTTTTTGAATTTCTGTACTTAACCCTGGTTTTGATGGCCAGTCTATATTTGCAACAGTAGCAACCCATACACCCCTGAATTCGCGTTTCGGGAGAGATTTGTCTTGTGCCTTGATCAATGCGGGAGTAGCCAGTAGAAATAAAACAAGAATGATTGTATTTTTTATCATGGAAAAGAGAAACTGGTTAGCGGGCAAAGATAATTAATCTAATTTATTGGGATCATGTATTTTGGGCTATTTTAGGCTTTAGAAATACTAAAATGGTAATCAGACTGCCTTTTTCAGATTTCCACGAAGCAAAAAATAATTACTAAGCTGGATCCCAAAAATACTAAATCCTAAACTTAAACAATATATTTGCTCAATATGAAGTTTAATTGAGACGATTTGACATGGACATTTAATTATCTCTAACAAAACAATTGAACATGGAAAACCAGGAACAGGATCAACCTATCAGAAAAGACTCAAATAAGATCTATTTTTTAATCGCTGTTATCCTTGCTTTGCTGGGAACCAATACCTATCTGTTTTTTAAAGATAAAAAGGCTAATGACCGAATTGTTACCATAAGCGATGAGAAGTCCAGGATGCAGACTGAAATTGATAAAATTGAAGCTGAACTGGATAATGCATCAAGTAATAACATCAAGCTTTCGGAGGAAATGCAAAGTGAGCAGGAAATAGCGAGAAAGAAAATTGAAGAACTCAGAACTGCTCTTAAGCAGGGTCAGCTTACCCAGGGACAACTCGCAAAAGCGCAGGAAGACATCAAACAGCTCCGGTATTTTGTTACCAAGTACGCTTCAGATATTGATGAGCTGAAAAAGCTCAATGCCAATCTGACCAGCGAACGGGACGAATTGATATCAACCGTTGATTCGGTGAGCTCAAAGGCGCTGGACCTGGAAAAACAAAATGAGGAATTAAGTACAAAAGTCCAGGCTGCCGCTGCCATTAAGACGGGAAATGTTTCTGTAACGGCTTTTACAGTACGTAATAATGGTAAGGAAAGTTTGGTTACCCGTGCAAGTACAACCAAGAAATTAAAAATAAATTTTTCGGTTGTCAATAATTCTCTTGCCGAAAAAGGATTGCATAATATTTATTTGAGAGTTATCGACCCGAGTGGTAATCTCATTATATCTGACAATGGAGGTATGTTCAACGCTGATGATGAGGAATTGCAATACACTTATAAAACTGCGATCGAATTTGCCAATGACGGAAGGATATACTTAGTGGATTGGACTAACGGCGGGACTTACCAAAAAGGGACTTACATCGTCATGCTTTATTCTGACGGATATACCATGGGAAAAGGTTCAGTAGAACTGAGATAAAAGAATAATGGTAAATAAAAAGCATTCTTTAAAAGGCTTGCTTTTTATTTTTATACCCTGGCTGAAGCTAGTGGAATGTTAATGTAAAATGTGGTTCCCATACCAGGAACAGTCTCAAAATAAATACTCCCTTCAATATTCTCAATGGCCTGTTTAACAAAAGCAAGTCCAAGGCCGGTACCTGAACTTTTAGTAGTAAAATTAGGGGTAAATATCTGCTGCCCCAGTATTTCAGATATTCCGGTTCCATTATCCTTGATCTCGATCCACACCTTCTGAGCCTTGCAATGCATATTGATCCGGATAATGCTCCTGCGCTTTTCGTACCTGGCCTCTATTGCATTTTTGATT
Organism: Pedobacter sp.; assembly: GCA_036677005.1. Lineage (GTDB taxonomy): Bacteria > Bacteroidota > Bacteroidia > Sphingobacteriales > Sphingobacteriaceae > Daejeonella. Next base: position 22,370 of record JAKFBV010000021.1, on the reverse strand, counting down.
AAATTATTAAAGCACCTTAACAACTGATCCCTGTCTGCTTTGACAATTACCTCATTCTTACAGGAATTATCAAATGTGATCGTTGTATGATCAGACTGCTGATAAAGAATGATCGATTGCCCGATTATCTCAACCAAATCTACACCCTCCAGAATGGTATCGGGCATTTTCGCGAAGTTAGAAAACTCGGATGCGATGTGTGCCAGGCTTTCAATTTGCTCAATAAATGATTTGCTGAACCTTTCAAATTTGACATCAAATTTAGGATCTTTTTCTTTCCAGGATTTTTCCAGCAGCTGAACGCCAAGCTTCAAGGGCGTGAGGGGATTTTTGATCTCATGGGCTACCTGTTTGGCCATCTCACGCCAGGCTGTCTCCCGTTCAGACCTGGCAAGTTTGTGGGCACTATCTTCAAGGGCGGCTATCATAGTATTATATTCCCTGATCAGGTTCCCGATCTCATCATTCCTTTTCCATAAAATAGGCTCATTTTTCCGTCCTATTTTAGTCTCACTCAGGCTTTTTTGTATGAGTGTTAAGGGACTTGTGATACGGTTAGCTACAAAGACCGCGAAAAAGCCAATAGCCACAAATACCAGAGCATAAACATTAATCAAAGCATTCAGGAATATTCCTATTCGATCCTGATAATCTTTCTCATTTGAAAAATACGGAAGGCCCAGATAAGCAATGACTTCATTTTTACTATCCCTTAAGGGCACATAGGCCGATATAAAAGACAGTTCACCGATCTGTTCGGTGTTTATGTATTCAGATTTCTGGAGCCTTTGAAGAAATAAATAGGATAATGAATTCATTTTTGGCGCAATTAGCCCATTTTCATAAATTTTAGGCTGAGTGGAAAGAATTAATTTGCCATTCAGGTCAAACAGGTTTAAGTCAACCCCATTCAGGTCGGCGAAGGTATTAAATGCCACCTCAGCCTGTTCGCTGGGTGCAAGCATTCCATTTTCTATCAGCTGCTTATTTATTCCTGCAGAAATTTTGGTTACCTCATCCAGAACAGTTTCTTCCTGTTGTTCCCGGTATTGCTGGCTGATATTGTAAAAGGTGATGATCCCGGTTATCAGCAGTGTAGCCACTACAGCCACCACCATGGATACCTGAATCCTTGTTTTATACAGCATTTTATTAGCCGAGATCAGATAATTCCACCAGAAGTTCCTGAAACTGGTATTATAATTATGCAGGCTATACCATGACCATTGAATGAGGTATAGAAAGCTGGCGAAGAATAATAAGACCAGAAAGATGAATGAAACGGAAGCCAGCTGATTTAGCAGAGTATTCACCTCCCGGCTGACGACAATGAGTTTACGGGGATTAGGCTGATAGATCAGATGATTATACTGGCGGCCATTTTCAAAATTATTAACAAATACAAAATCTCTGTTTTTGCCTTTAAAATCATAATTCTTAAGATTATAGACATATTTTCCATGCTGATTAAGCAAGCTGCCATCATTATAATAGGCATAGGAATAATTGTTGAATTGCAGGTCCTCCTTTATTTTACCATCGACAAGGAGTTCGGGGAAAGCATTGACCACATCCAGGCGTTTTGATTTAAGTTCCAAAACCAGAGTACCAATTTTAGTATTACCCTCCTTAATGGGTAATAGTGCGAAGTATTGCTGAAAACCAAATGTATTATTCCTTTGATAAAAATACCCGGACACTTTAACCGAACCTTTCAGAACAAGGTTCTTGAAATTTGAAAGCGGTAAGCCCCTGTCACCCATAAAAAATTCATCCCGCTCATTATATTCATAAGTCTCAAAATCATACCTGGAAAGATAACCTGCCATATATAATTTTACCAGGCGGTTATCCATTGCACTATGGCTTGCCAGGGGATTTCTGAAATAATCAATAATAAATTTATCTTTTAAGATCTCCTCTTCGAGGTTGAAAAACAAAAGAACAGCATTCGGATCGGCAGATGACTCCAGTTTGCCTGCCAGTAATTTACGGCTTTCGCGTTCCTTGAGAAATTTGAATCGTGATAATTTTAATGATCCTATTAAGGCAAAAATCAATAAACAAACAATGAATGCTGCCTGATTAAACCGTCCTTTATACCTATAAAAGGACCACCCGGAAACCAGAAGCAGGAAGGAAAAGAGCAAAAAGTGGATGGTAAACTCTGAGAAGAAGATGCGATAAATAAGGGTAATGAATAATGCCAATGCAAAGATAAGGAGCCGCTCCTTATTTTTGAGAGTTAAGGCGGAAGTCAGGGCCAATGCTGAGGATAGGATCAAATACAGGTTGAAAACCGAAAAACAGAAAATTAATATTCCTAGCCAACTCAGCCAACTCGAATTCATTACATTGATCACATCAAAATTGATATTTGAATTGGTGATCAGACCAAAAAACAATTCATTAGTGGCATAAGCCAGCCAGCAAACCGCAATACCCGCGAAAATGAAGATGATATAGCTTATGATCTTGCTCAGACGCCCCAACGGATCCAATAACTTATACCTGTAAGCATGTATAAAAACCAGGATCCAGGTCAATGCCAGTACATTCAATAAAAGCTCCCCGATCGAAGGAAAGAAATAACTGGAGGCATAATACTTAGGATTAAAGATCTCAATATCAAAATGTTTACTTAACCACCTGTATTCCAGATCGATCAGCCGGAAAGCTATTAATGAGAACAGAAGCAGCAATATGGCTGGCCAGACATATCCTTTTTCAGCAATTGAAACACATAAATGAGTGAGAAATATCAGGGCAAAAATGACAGCCAATCCCCACATCCATAACTCGATGGATACATAGAACAGGTTGGAAACACTTGATTTGAGTTTGACAGAGAAAAGATATTTTCCTTCCGGGTCCCGGATATTAAATACCTCTTTATCATTGAAACCCGCGATATCCAGATTGTTTGAAGATAACAGATCGGGCGCGAAGTTATTCCTGAGATATTCATTTTGATAGGGATACCTGGACATGACAGGAATATAACTAACCACTGAAAAATCACCCCAGGACTTCCTGATCGCTTCGTAGTATCCATTTTTCCATTCAATGAAGGTGCTGCCTTCTTTTAACAGGCTGTCTGACTCCAATACAATTTGTATTCCGCTCCAGAATTTCAGCCTGCCCTTTTCGAATGTTTGAAGATAAATATTTCTTTTCTGGCTGAATTCAGAGATTACATATTGTGCCCATTGTTCATTATTTTGAATATTCTTCAGGGAGTCACGAACTGCAGAATTATTTAAAAAGCTATGAATGAAATTTTCCTTCCTGTTAAGGCGCCGTTCTATCTTTCTGGCATCTATGCTTAGTACCTCCTCTTTCTGAATTGTATAACTTACTGTTAAAGCGGTGCATGCAAAGCCTATGGCCAGCATCAGGAGAAGTAACCGAATTTTAAAATTCCCGCTCAAAGATGGTAGATTTATATAGAATTAGTAAAAAAGCAAAATCACAGCAAAAATCAGGCCTCCGGCAAGGTTCTATCAGTTTATCCTAAAGGTCGGCGCTAAATGTCGCAGCATTACGATCAACTTTCTTTACAAGGCCCTGTAATATATTACCAGGTCCGACTTCAGTAAAGGAAGCAGCTCCGTCATGAAGCATTTTTTCAATGGTTTGAGTCCAGCGAACAGCCCCTGTTAACTGCGCGATAAGATTATGCTTAATACTGGCAACATCAGTATATGGTTTGGCATCAATATTCTGATAAATCGGACAGATCGGTTCGGTAATTACCGTATTTTCAATTGCCGACTGTAATTCAACCCGGGCAAGCTCCATCAGGGGTGAGTGAAAGGCACCGCCAACATTTAATTTTATTGCTCTTTTTGCACCAGCCTGAAGCATCAGCTCGCATGCCTTGTCAACACCTTCAATAGTTCCTGAAATGACCAGCTGTCCAGGGCAATTATAGTTTGCAGGTACTACGATCTCACTGATCCGCTGACAAATATCTTCTACCGTAAAATCATCCAGGCCCAGAATAGCGGCCATTGTCGAAGGCCTGATCTCACAGGCCTTTTGCATTGCATTTGCCCTTGTACTGACCAGGCGCAAACCATCCTCAAATGATAAAGCCCTGGCTGATACCAGTGCAGAAAACTCACCCAGGGAGTGGCCCGCTACCATATCCGGCATGAACTCATCTTTCAGCTCTTTTGCCAGGATCACCGAGTGAAGAAAAATAGCAGGCTGAGTAACATTGGTCTGTTTCAGGTCTTCAGCGGTTCCGTTAAACATGATGTCGGTGATCCTGAACCCCAGGATATCATTCCCCCGTTCAAATAATTCTCTGGCAGATTCAGAATGGTCATAAAGATCTTTTCCCATCCCTGCAAACTGGGCCCCCTGCCCCGGAAATATGTATGATTTCATATGTTTATCAATCCCGAAAAGGAAATTTTTATGTTATTTAATACCCTTACAAATTTATATTCAAAATCACTAACTCAGGCTGGCGGTAATTAAGCGCAAAAATTCTGAACGTGTCGTTTCATTCACAAAAGCTCCTGTAAATGCGGAGGTAGTGGTTACAGAATTCTGCTTTTGAACACCCCGCATCGACATACATAAATGCTTGCATTCGATAACCACAGCAACTCCAGCCGGATCCAGTGTATTCTGGATGCAATCACGAATTTCATTAGTGAGCCGCTCCTGTACCTGTAAACGCCTTGCAAAAGCATCGACCACCCTGGGTATTTTACTCAGCCCGACAATGTGGCCATTCGGGATATACGCGATATGTGCTTTCCCGAAAAAAGGTAGCATATGGTGCTCACACATCGAAAAAACCTCGATATCCTTCACCACTACCATCTGGCTGTAATCCTCCTTAAACATAGCCCCCCGCAGAATTTCTTCGGGCTTTGCATCATAGCCATGAGTTAGATACTGGAGTGCTTTGGCGACACGTACCGGAGTTTGAAGCAGCCCTTCACGGGTCGGATCCTCCCCCATATCAGTTAATATGGCCTGGTAATGCGAGGCTATACGATCGATCTTATCATGATCATACCGGTCAATCTTTGCATAACCGTCGATCTTCTCTTCTTCTATTATATTATTCTTTGACTTCATCTTTAACGCGGTTCTTTTCCGGATCGGTTATCCGAAATACTCTACATAATTATTCTCGGTCTCACATAATTTTACTGCATGCAATATAGCTCTCTGCGCTTCAATATGAGGCTTAAGACGTTCAAAAATTGTCACAGCAAGAACTTCTGTTGAAGCCATCTTTCCTTTCATAAAGCCGACATCAAGATTGATGTTCTTATGATCAAGCTCTCTGGTTACATATACTGTAATGATGTTCTTCAATTCTTTAAGGTCAATCACAAACCCGGTTTCGGGATTGATCTCTCCCTTTACGGTTACGAATAATTCGTAGTTGTGCCCGTGCCAGTTTGGATTTGAACATTTTCCGAATATTTCCAGGTTTTGTTCATCACTCCAGTCTTCCCGGTATAGTTTATGGGCCGCATTAAATCTCTCCCTGCGGGTAATATAGATCATATTCAATAAATTAAAATGCAAATATACTTAAACTAAATAGTTCGGTAATAATTGATTTATTACTCCAAAAACTTCAGATCCGCAGTATCAACAGAATAAGTTATCAGGGTTTATACAATATTTTTCAATTCTGTTCTACCCTTAATGGCATGCTTCTTGTGGTGAAAATGATTCGAAAATCCCACCACGCTAAAATTATAATTTACCACGACTTTTTATTATCTCTTTATCACTTTTTAAGATGACAGATATCACTTTTTAAGCTCTGAATAAGAAGTACTTTTGTCATGTAAATGTAATTTTAAACGAATTAATTATGAAATCTTTGAAATCAAAATACTTCTGGGTTGTAACTACCCTGATTTTATTTATCGGTTATGGCGTAAGTTGTACTAAGGATGACCAGATATTGGATCTTCCACAGCCGGTCAACAATTCCACGGATCTGATCTCAGTAAAAACAGGTACTCCCCCGTCAATCGATGGAACAATTGAAGCCATGTGGAATAACAGTCCAAAACTACAATTCATTACAGCGGTACCCGAAGTTACGGGTGATGTTTTCAGAGGCTATACAGGAAATATTATTCCTTCTGTAACCTTACGTTCTGCTTATGATGCAACAAATATTTATTTCCTTCTGGAATGGACAGACCCAACTCAATCTTTAAGCCGTCTGCCCTGGTATTTTGATCCGGTTTCTCAAAGATGGGCTCAGGAAAAGGGTGCGCCAACATTTAGTGCCTCAGGAGCGATAATACGGCCTGCATTTTATGAGGATAAAGTTGGTTTCCTCTGGAATATCAATAACTCAGTTTCAGGCTGGAATACTGCAACCTGCTATAAATCATGCCATACCGGTTTACCGGCATCTGATGGTTCAAGCCGCCACTTTACAAATACAGCAAGTGAAAAAATTGATATGTGGCACTGGAAATCTGTAAGAGGCGGGGTGAACGGAGCTTTTCAGTTTGAAGACCAAAACCAGATCAACAAGTATCCAAATGGAAGACAGGGTGATCCGGGTAATGATGTTTACACCAATAATGTACAAAGTCTTGTGATCACAGGCTCATCACCCGCAGTGACAGTTTCTGTTCCTAAATATGTTATTCCGGCTAAATCTAACTACGGCTGGATCTTAAATTCTGAAATAACAGCCGGGACAGCCAAAACCATTACTGCTGTGTCTGAAACAGGTGTACTTACTTTGAGTGATGGTAGTACAATTGATCCTACTGTTGGGACTGATTATCAAAGAATCGGACTAGGTATCGGGGCAAAATCAATTCCCGGCCTTACCATTAATGCCTATACAGGCAGCCGTGGTGATATCAGCTGTAAAGCAGTCTATACCGGTTCTGGCTGGATACTTGAATTTACAAGAGCTTTAAAAACTGCCGATAATATTTATGATGTTGATTTTTCTTCTTTAGCTGATCAATACTTTGGAATTGGAATATTTGAGAATGCACAGATTGCACACTCTATTAAACCTAACCTGGTTTTGAAATTTAAAAAATAAAGCTGATTCTCCAAATGAAACCCTAAAAAAGAATATCATGTTAAACAATAAAAGAATATATGGTTTTTTAGCTGGATTCACCTTGCTTTTGTTCATCGGTTGTTACAAAGACAAAACAGTCTATTTCGATACCGGTGCTGAAATAACAAGGCCGGTAAGCTTTTCTGCTGACATTGTGCCAATTTTCAATAAGAGCTGCAATGTAAGCGGATGTCACAGCCCCGGTGGCAAATCGCCGGACTTATCTGTTGTAAACGCTTATAATTCATTGTCAAACGGAGGCTTTGCAAATGCCAGCGCACCAGAGACCAGTGTATTATATCTCTGGATGACCGGTAAGAAGGGAACCCCAATGCCAGTAAGCGGTAGCAATAAAGATTATAATGCACTTGTCCTTGCATGGATAAAACAAGGCGCTCAAAACAACTAAGATCGTTATGAAAAAATATATAAATAGCCCATCTCCGTTTTTGAAACGCAGTTGTTTGGCACTTGCCCTGATGCTTGTCATCAATTGCGGCAGAATCTCTGCCCAGGACACAACGAAAGTTGTACTTGCAGCAGACTCAACAGAAAGGCCTGCTGACGGAAAATCAAAACCCGTTAAAAATACGTTTGGAAGTGTATGGGTGATGGATAACCAGACGGTCATGGTTCCCATAAAAGGAACCTTAGAGATGGACATTCAACACCGTTTTGGTACGGTAGAGAATGGCAAGAAAGACGTCTTCGGACTTTTCGCACCTTCAAATATCCGTTTAGGAATGACCTATTCCCCGGTCAGCAAATTATATGTTGGGGCCGGCTTAACGAAGGAAAGAATGCAGGCCGACATCAATGCCAAGTATGCAATTATTCAGCAAACCATGGACGATAAAATACCTGTAAGTATCAGTTATTTTGTAAACATGGTGGTGGATGCCCGTGATAAAAGTTTTTTCAGATACGCTGTTCACCGCCTGTCTTATTTCAACCAGCTGCTGATTGCCCGGAAAATAACCGAAAGGTTGTCCTTACAGGTGGCTCCAAGTTTTTCCTGGTTCAATAATATAGAAGGTTATGTTGACAGCAAGGGAAATATTCAGAATAAAATGCAAAACGGACATTTGGCCATATCAGCGATGGGCAGGTTTAAGGTATCTGATCAGTCAGCCATTACACTTGGCTATGACCAGCCGCTGACCCAGCACCCTGCCAATAACCCGCATCCTAATATTTCCTTCGGATTTGAAACAACGACCAGCTCGCATGCATTCCAGGTATTTATGGGTAATTACTATGGTATCGTACCTCAGAGTAATAATGTATTTAACCAGAATGACTACAGGAACGGGCAGTTTGTAATCGGTTTCAATATAAGCCGCTTATGGAATTTTTAAGAGCATAAGCGATATAGTGTTATTTCTCAGGACTTATAGTAGTGAATGTTATCTATAACTTTTCAGATTGTCAGAAATGACAATCTGATTTTTTTTGCTTTTATGAAGGAGGCAAATCATGCTCCAAACAAGCCCCAATGGAGAAGCCGGATGCCGAAAAACATATTTATTTGTTGATTTGCTTAACTTCGCATAATGAATATACTTTTAGTTTCGGCTACAAAGCAGGAAATTGATCCATTTTTGTCTGAATTCGACATGACTTCCGAACCCCTTGAAAAAAAGATTGGAGGCCATTCTGTCAGAGTTCTTATAACAGGAGCAGGAATGGTGGCTACAGCATTTTCAATGGGTAAACACCTGGCAGGGTATTCATATGACCTGGCTGTCAATGCAGGAATTGCCGGGAGCTTTGATTTTAATCTCCGGCCCGGAGAGGTCTGCCAGGTAAGCGAAGATGTATTTGCTGAACTGGGAGCCGAAGACGGGGATGATTTTTTATCAATTGAAACCCTTGGATTTGGCAGGAGCAGCCACTTTGCCCGCCCCAATACAGCTTTTACGAAACATGCGCACCTAAAGAAGGTTAAGGCTATTACCGTCAATAAAATACACGGGAATGAACTTTCTATCGCCAAAGCCATGGACCGCTTCAAACCCCAGATCGAAAGTATGGAAGGAGCCTCATTTTTTTATGCCTGCGATCAAAGCGGTACAGACTGCATACAGATCAGGGCCATATCTAATTATGTGGAACGGCGTAATCGCGAAAACTGGAAAATCGGCCTGGCAATCAAAAATCTGAATAATACCCTGATACAACTATTTAACTCATGAAACTGAGCTTAGGATTTTCACCCTGCCCCAACGACACCTTCATTTTTGATGCGATGATCCATCAGAAAATAGATACGGAAGGGCTGAACTTCGATGTGACCTATGATGATGTGGAATCACTCAATCAAAAAGCTTTCAGAACCGAACTGGATATTACCAAGCTGAGCTATCATGCCTATGCTTATCTCACAGAAAATTATGTGCTGCTCCATGCAGGAAGTGCCCTTGGTTTCGGGGTAGGCCCATTACTCATTTGCGATAATGAAGACTATGTTTCATCTGATGGTTTGGAAGGTCTCAGGTCTCAGGTCTCAGATCTCAGGATTGGCATACCGGGTAAATACACCACTGCCAATTTGCTCTTAAGCCTGGCGTTCCCCGAAGCTGAAAACAAGGTCGAAATGAAATTCTCGGATATTGAACCTGCCTTGTTAAACCATAAGATTGATCTGGGTGTGATCATTCATGAGAATCGTTTCACCTATCAGGATAAAGGCCTGATCAAGCTAATGGACCTGGGTGAATTCTGGGAAAATCTGAGCCATTGCCCTATTCCTCTGGGCGGAATTATGATCAAAAGAGAGTTGTCTGAAGAAATAAAACAAAAAGTGAACCGCATCATTAAACGGAGTGTCCAATTTGCCATAAAAAATCCAAAATCAGGCCTTGATTTTATACGTTCCCATGCCCAGGAGATGAGCAGTGAAGTGATCTATAAACATATAGAACTTTATGTCAATAAGTTTTCGGTAGATCTGGGTGAGGAAGGTCGCAAAGCTGTGATCATATTCTTTGAGGAAGCCAGAAAACGAGGGCTCATTCCTGAAACGAGACAAAACTTATTCTTATAATTGCATACCTAGAAATGAATTAGAATTTCAGAAAAATAATTATTCAACATGATCATTATCACAGGAGCTGCAGGATTTATAGGGAGTTGTTTGGTTCAGAAATTAAACGATGAGGGCTTTTATGATCTGGTGCTGGTTGATGATTTCTCAAATTCTGAAAAAAATAAAAATTTTGAAGGCAAACGCTTTTCAAAGCAGGTACACCGGGATGTGTTTCCCGATTGGCTTCATGAAAATCATTTGCATGTACAGTTCGTTTTCCATATTGGCGCCCGTACGGATACAACCGAATCCGACAGGGAATTATTCAATCACCTGAATCTGAACTACACCAAAGCGATCTGGGAACGATGTGCAGAATTCGGCCTGCCCCTGGTCTATGCATCCTCTGCCGCCACTTACGGCTTAGGAGAACAGGGCTATGATGATGATGAGTCGAAGATCCCACTGCTTAAGCCGCTGAACCCTTATGGTGAATCGAAGAATGATTTCGATAAATGGGCACTGCAGCAGGATAAAAAACCCTTTTTCTGGGCCGGTTTAAAGTTTTTCAATGTCTATGGACCCAACGAATACCACAAGGGCCGGATGGCTTCGGTGATATTTCATACCTTCAATCAGATCCGGGAAACCGGGGCCATGAAATTGTTCCGTTCACATCATCCGGAATACAAAGATGGGGAACAGATGCGCGATTTTGTCTATGTAAAAGATGTGCTGAACGTGCTTTATTTCCTGATGCATCACAGAAAAGACTCCGGAATTTATAACCTTGGCACCGGCAAAGCAAGAAGCTTTCTGGACCTGGCAACAAGTACCTTTAATGCCCTCGGCAAGCCGGTATCTATTTCTTTTGTGCCAACACCTGAGGATATCCGTGAAAAATATCAGTATTTCACAGAAGCCCGTATGGATAAACTCCGTTCAATCGGATACAGTCTTGAATTTTACGGTCTGGAAGAAGGTGTTGAGGATTACGTGAAAAATTATCTTATACCAAATAAGTATTTATAGATCCTCTCTTAAATTCACAGAGTTTCTTACACTCAGGCGTGATGAAATGGCCGAGGCTATAAGAGATACCAGCAATACCGTTCCAAATACAAGTACGAAATCCGTTAACTTGATCCCGACCGGATAGGAATCGATCATCAGGTTGGTACCCGACATTTCTATGAACCCGAACTGTTGTTGAAGAAGTATAAAAACCAGGCCTGCCGCCATTCCAAATAAACACCCAAGCATAGAAATCATCATCCCTTCAAGAAAGAAAATACCTCTGATCAATTGATCATTTGCCCCCAGGCTGCTCAGGACCGCAATATCCTTTCGCTTGTCAATAACCAGCATGGTCAGAGACCCGATGATATTAAAAATAGCTATGATCAGCACGAAGGTCAGGATCAGAAAAATAGCCCACTTCTCGGAATTCAATATCTTATAAAGCAGCTGATTTTGCTGGCTGCGGTCTTTCACCACAAAACCTTTCCCCAATAAGTTCTCAATTTCTTTCTGCAGATCCTCTATCACTATACCATTTACGGTATTGATCTCAATGAATGAGATCAGCTTCTCTTCACCCAGCAGATCACGTGTAAAACGAATGGGAACGATGATCATATTATCAAACTCCTGCTGAACGGAAAATACCCCCGAAGGGTAAATAGATCGTACATTAAATTCATCGGCAGGGTTAACAGAATTTACAGCGCCCTTCCTTGGCGAATAAACATCCAGCGTTCTAAAATCGTCATTCAGATTTACCGATAAATAATTCTGTATGGCAGAACCAATTACTGCCAGATCCTGGCCCCGGTTCCAAAGGGTAAAGCTGCCGCTTGAGATGGCCGAATCGAGGCCGGTTCTCCCCTTCATATAGCCCTCACTGACCCCTTTTATCAGGGCAATTGACTGGCTTTCCCCATACCTGACGAGGGCTTTTTCCTGTAATACCTCGGTATAATTAACAATTCGCTCATCATTTTTCAAGGTACTGAAACGGGGATCTCCCGGATCAAATGTTTTCCTTTTTAAGGTCTCTATCCTAAGCTCGGGACTAAACGTATTATACATAGAAAGCACAATATTTTCAAAGCCATTGAATACCGAAAGAATAATGATCAAAGCCGCACTACCTACAAATACACCCAGCATAGAAATGCCTGAAATGAAGTTAATCGCATTGACCGACTTTTTCGAAAACAGGTACCTTTTGGCTATATAATAGGATGTGTTCAAATTTTTAGCTTAAATATTTTGCCCTATCCCCTTAAAAAAGGGTTATGCTGTTTCTCAAAACCAATGCTTGTAGATGGCCCGTGTCCGGGATATACCCGGCAATCATCCGGCAGTGTAAAAAGTTTTTCTTTGATATTCCGGAGCAGCTGAGCATGATCACCGCCGGGAAGGTCAGTACGTCCTATACTTTGGTAAAATAAGACGTCACCCCCAATTAAAAAATGTTCATCCTTATTGTAAAAACAAAGATGGGCAGGTGAATGTCCGGGTGCGAATATCAGCTCAAGCTCAGAATTGCCGAATTTTACAGTTCCGCTTTCCGGCAGAAAAACTTCCGGCAGAGGAGAAACCTCATAGGAAATTCCCATTCGTGGAGCATAAGCTACAATAGAATTCAGGACCATTTCCTCACCCTTATGAAATTGGGGAAGGAGGCCATACGTATCAAATATGAATTTATTACCGAGAACATGATCAATATGGCAATGTGTGTTTAAAAGCAGAACCGGCTTGAGGTCATTGTGGGCAATGAACTTCAAAAACTCATTCTGCTCATCACCCGAATACATCCCCGGGTCAATGATAACACATTCCAGGCTTTCATCAAAAAGGATATAGGTGTTCTCCTGGTAAGGATTAAAGGCAAATGATTTAATTTGGATCATAAATACAAAAGTACCAAATTCCGGCCGTTTGGGAGGGGAATAATGTCATTGACGTTAATGCTAACATGCTGAGGTCAAACAGCCATATCATTTCCCTTTGACCGATAATATATTGGGTATATTCTATTAGAATAAAATTGAGTTTTTATCCGCTGGTTTCGTTCCATCAAAATATGGGGGTAAAATATAAATGCGTTGTCTTTAGAATGTTTCTCCCAATTGTCTGAACATATCTATCGTATTTACAAATTGAACATTCATGTCATTGCAAGCTTCAGGAATTTTTATTTTGTTTTTTCTATATGGTTCACTTTTTTCTTGTGTAACAACTACTATGTTGATAGGGTCCGCTAAAGAATAAGCAACAATAAATGCATCTGCTTCGTCTGCATCTAAAAATTCATTCAGGGCATTCGGCAAATAATGAGTATTCTTTGATATTGCCCAAGCAGAAACTTGTCCATATGTTGCCATTACCGTAGATGAATCTTTGAAAAAGTCTTCGGGTAAATTAGCTCTGCACCATGTTTCCAGAGTATCATTCTTATCGTAAATTTCGTTTTTTACTTTATCAATGCTAATAATCCTGCCTGCATCAGCAAGCTGTTTTACTTTATTCCAGAAACTGAATGCTACATCCAAAGGATAGCTCTCTCTGTGAGCCTGAATAAAAAAATTGCTATCAACTACATAAACCAGCATGCCGGTTATATATGTTCAGCAAAAAAGGTTTGAAAAGTGTCTCCTTTCAAACTTGTTAGTTTATAGGCATCCCGGTATAATAGCTTGCCAGATTTTACTGCATTGTTTATGTGGGTAGCAAAGGTTATACTCAACCTTTTTCTTGTTGTTGCGTAAAAATTTCCACCAGGACTTTGATTCTCTTTTTTGGCAAACTCACGGTTAGAGTATTCTTCGTAAAATTCAAAGAACTGCTTTTTTGTAATTTTTCCTGTATCTAATGCTCTCCTTGCAATAACTATTTGACTCACTTTAAAATATCTGGAAGCAGATTCTATACCTGGGTTTCTGTTCCAAACTTCATTAAAAGTATCTTCTGGGACTAAAAATTCCGCTGCTACCTTATCGCAAAGCACTTCAATGGGGTCACTGGCTGGTTGAAGTTTCCTGAAATCGAAGCCTGCACTATGCCCTGTCCAAATATGAGCCAGTTCGTGAACAATGGTGAACATTTGGGCTGCCTTGCCATCAGCATTATTAATGAACATGAAAGGAGCCATTTCATCAACCAATACAAATCCACGGCATTCATCAACATTTAATGGTCTGCTTGTATTGTTTTCAACAACTCCATTAAATACTGTAATTATGCCTTTGTCCTCAATGTGTTGTATTAAATGATCAAGAGCATCTTGCCATGTTCTGAAATTACTTGCCCAATTTTCAGATAAATTAAGCGTTCTTCTAATGTCAGCCACAATCTCCTGAACATTACTTCTGTTCATAAACTTACCTACAAAAGGCAGGGTATTGAATTCATTGTCTTTCAAATAATCCCTCAACCAATCTTGTCGTTGTTGCATCAACAGAATAGTATCGTAAACATTTACACTTACCTGTGTCGCCTGAGTATTGTTGGTTCTGAAAAAAGGAATTGGTAATTTCTCTTTTGGGGGTGTGGGTAAAAAAAGGTAGCCGAATGGCAAATGCACTTTTTTAGAAAAAGCCTCTAACTGCTTTACAGTTGGCTTTTTTGTGCCTTCTATCCATTCCTGAACATTGGGAAGTTTAATGGTAAATTCATGCAATTCATATCCTGCCCGGGCAATAGCCCAGGTTAGCATGTTGGCATTTATATTAACTTCTGTCCGCATAGTGCAAATTAATTAAAAATTATGCCATTACTCTGAGCTGTATCTGAATTATTATATTTTGTATGCTGGGCCTTGTAAAAGGATTTTTCCAGAATCGGGCTAGTCTAATTCAGCAATTCTTTATACTTTCCCCTTTTTCGTACATTTAATCTAAATGTCCTTCCCACCCCGCCACATCCTTTCCAAATCCACATTCATGTACGGATGCCAATGTCCAAAGCGGCTATGGTTGCACAAGTTTATGCCGGCATTTAGAGATGAGGCAGATGAGGCTCAAACTGCAATTTTTCAGCAAGGCACCAATGTAGGTCTGTTGGCACAGCAGCTATTTCCGGGGGGCATAGATGCCAGTCCTGTGGATACATTTTCTTATCAGCAATCGGTAGCAGATACCGCCCGGTATATCAGCGAAGGACATACGGTTATTTACGAAGCAGCTTTTCAATACGAGGGTATTTTGTGCGCCGTAGATATACTGGTTAAAAGAGGGGATCAATGGGTTGCTTACGAAGTAAAAAGCAGCACCGGAGTAAAAGATCCTTTCGTACAGGATGCCGCGCTGCAATACTATGTGATAACAAACGCGGGACTGCCCCTGCAAGATTTTTTTATTGTGCACCTTAACCGGGCATATATCCGTTATGGCGACCTGGATATTCCGCAATTGTTTAGCTCCGCATCCGTGTTAGAACGGGTACAGGAATTGCAGCCTTTCATTAACGAAAAGATCGCGGAACTAAAAAATGTACTGAAGCTGAAAGATGCACCGGTAATCGAAGTCGGGACTCATTGTAAAAAACCTTACCCCTGTGATTTTTACGGATTCTGCTCAAAAGATACAGAGGAGGTGCAGCCCGACTATGGGGAAGCATATATTAATGAGGAAGCTATCCGTGCTTTTGTCGGCACCTTGCAATACCCCCTTTATTTTATGGACTTCGAGACCTGGATGTGCGGAGTGCCCGAATACGATGGCCATTGGCCTTACAGGCAGGTCAATTTCCAGTTCTCGGTGCATGTCCAGCAAGCTCCCGATGCTCCCCTGCAGCATGTGGAGTATTTAGCCGATGGCCCGCATAGTCCGCAGCAGGAATTCATCGAAACCCTTTTAGAAACATTGGGTACCGAAGGAAGTATTGTTGTTTTTAACCGTGCTTTTGAGAACACCCGGCTTCGGGAACTGAAAGCAGAATTCCCCTCCTGGGAAAAAGCTATTCTGGCAGCCCAGGAACGGATTGTAGATCTGATGGTCCCTTTCCGCAGAAAAGAATATTATCTCACCGAGATGAAGGGCTCTTATTCGATCAAATACGTTTTACCCGCCATGGTGCCCGAACTAAGCTATGCATCATTACCCATCGGAAACGGCACGGATGCCAGCGCCGCTTTCTTTAATTTGCGACATGTTATGGATGACAAGGAGAAACAGACTACCCGCCTTGCATTACTGGAATACTGCAAATTGGATACGCTGGCAATGGTGAAGATATTAGAAAAACTTAGGGGGATATAGTTGGGATATATCTCTTTTTGTTGCACTGTCCCAACCCCATTGGCGTACCTATCCTTTGCAATTCCGACCAATGGTTAACCAAAAAAAAATTGGAAATCTCAAGTTTATTTTGTAAATTAAGTTAATCTAAAAGATAGAAGGGGTGTTGAGTCCGGTTTATTACGTCAGACTGAAAAGCTGATAAACGAGCAATCGTTTTGAGATTCAAATCCCTTTCCCTATTTGCCCCTGATTTATAGGGGCATTTTTATTTTTTAAATCTGAGAGACTACGAAATATATAATATTCACTTATGCTAAAATTAAACACTATGACTCTACACGAAGCAATAGAAAAACTTCTATGGCAAACAGGACGGTCAATGACGACACAACAAATCGCTGACGAGCTGAATAAAAATGGTTGGTATCAGAAAAAAGACGGATCTGCAATTGGCCCATTTCAAATTCATGGCAGAACTAGAAACTATTCAAATATTTTTGATCGAGATGGTTCAACCGTTTTACTTATTGGACAGCCAACAGCTAAATCCATCACTCCTAAAATCGAAAAGCAGGTTCAAGCAATCAGGGGGCCACAAGTTTCACCTTTTGATACTACGCAGTTTGCAGAGATGCTAATGCACGAAAAGAATTTCAAGCGTGCTGCTGAAATTGACAATTTAGTTCCTCATAAATCTGGACTTTACTGCATTCGTATTAATGATATTAACAAACTTCCAAAGCCTTTCAACACTCTTTTAGCAGACAGGAAACACGACATCATATACATCGGCATAGCGACAAAGAGTTTGAACAGGCGATTTCTAAATCAAGAACTTCGTGCAAATGGGCATGGAACGTTTTTTAGAAGTATAGGCGCGCTGCTTGGGCACCGACCGCCAAAAGGCTCGCTGGTATCAAAGAAGAATAAACGCAACTATAAATTTGCGGCTGTTGACGAACAGAAAATTATAGATTGGATCAACACCCACTTGAATGTAAGTTGGATAGAGTTTAGTGGCGACTTTGAAACTTTAGAAACCGCATTGTTAAATAAACATAGACCGCTAATCAATATTGCTAAAAACCCTTCGGCGCTAAAAGAATTATCGGAGTTAAGAAAGATTTGCGTGCAAATCGCAAATGAATTATGAGCTTTGAATGGGACGGATTTCTGAGAGATCACTTAAGCACTGTCCCAACCCCTTGACGTCATCGCGAGGCTGCGTTGGGCTGTGTGAGCCGTGGCGATCTCAAAATGACTGGCACCACTGCAAGTACTCGCACTGTCCACCAGGTCAGAAGCTCAATCTTTCCATTAAGTAACCTCTATACTTTCCCGAATTATTTAAATTATATTTATAATGCCGATAGAATGGGTACACATTCCGACCGATTACTTCAGAGTGAAAAGAGAACTCGCTTTCCATTCCGTAAAGCATAGATGCTTTTGGAACCTTCGGAAAAAAAATCTTCATTATCTTTTCCGCTGTTACCAAAAGTGGAACCTTTGGATCAATATCCTCAATTTCATTTATAAGATATTTTACCCACAACTCTGCAACTTTATTCCATTCTTTGTTTTCTGTAGTTTGCTTCACAAAATAGTTCCTGCAAAGGTTCTGAATATAAATGTCTTCTTTATCCAAGCCAACGGCTTTCAGATTGGATAGTTGCGGACGAAAGAAGTCGTTTTCGCAATTTTGACCAATTCCAAAGACCTTATGTAATACCATTGGCCCTGGATTAGCTTTGGTGCCATTATTAGTTGGGTCGGCACCTATTAATATAGCTTTAATTTTATTTTCCCCTCTGTGTGGCGATGGCAATTTGGTAATATCCAATCTGCAAATCTCTGCCAAATCCGAATGGTTTTTTATTTCAGTAAAAAATGGATGAATATCAATTTCCATAAACGTAATTATCAATTCTATGATTTGAATAGTTTATGGCAATTTGATATAACTTATTTTTTAATTCATTAGCCATTTCATTTGGGTATATGCAAGGTTCATCATCATGCCTATCTACAACTAAATCATAACTCATCGCATACTGTATTTCATTAGGTAACTCTTCACAAAGTAAAAAACACAAAGATTCAACATAGTGATCAACAAATATCCACCCGTCCCAATTATCAGTTTGTTTTTGTGCACATATTTCCTCCCATAAGTTATTAAGAGAACCGTATGGTTGTAAACGGCAATCCGGAGCACGCTTTAATTTGTAAATTAGTTTGTTAAGCAACTCTTCATAGTTCGCATCAGAAATTTCTTTAATAATAAATTCTGCTTTTGTTCTCATGTAGCATTGACTATTCTTTATTAATCCAAATTGGCAGACGGTATGTCAAATTGCAAAATTCTATCATGCAATTTAAATAAAAAAGACTAAGAAAATTGCGTTTGAAGAAACCTATCCTAAGCGCTCAAGCCTGAGGCTGCATACTCGCCAAATAGGTGCAAGCCTTAGTGATTCGTATGAATTGAGTTCGTGGGATCATTAATTGGTTATGCAAATTATTTACTAAATTTGTATAATACTAAAAATATTAGCTTTGGTAACTGAAATTGCAAATAGACCCCAAATAGGATCAGGTATGTACACCGTGCCTGATATTGCCCATATATTGCGGATACCTGTTGCTAAAGTAAATCGCTGGGTTAAAGAGTATTGGGATAAAAAATTTGCTAAAGATTTTGGACAATCTTATTCCTGGAAAAGTGGCAGTAGCCGGGCGGTTAATTTCCAAACGTTAATCGAATTGTGTATTTGTTTTAAATTGAGTGAGGAGGGGATCAATACCAAGGCGATCATAGAGGCTCATCAGGCATTAAGCGATATTTTTAAAACACCTCATCCTTTTGCATCTGAACACATTTTGCCCCATATAAGTGCTGACAGCAAAAAAATCTATTTCAGGGAAGGAGATAAATTAATTTATAGTCTTGATGCACACAGGCAATTCAATGTTGAATTTATTCAGTTTTTTTTTTAAAATATAGAGTTTAATGAAAATTCTATTGCACAACGATTATGGCCTCTTGGAAAGGATAAACATATAGTTGTTGATCCTGATCATCAGTTTGGGCAGCCCGTTATTGAAAATACAAATATTTATCCTGAAACACTTTATGGCTTATATAAGGCCGGAGAGCCCATTAACTTTATTGCACACATTTATGAGATCAGCGAGCAGGATGTAAATGATGCGATTGAATTCTGCCAGGTTGCATGACCATTTATATTGATGAGAACCTATCGCCCTATCTGGCCAAAGGGTTTCAAATTCTGCAAGCTCCGGAAAATTTGAAGCTGGAGCAGTCAATTAATGTTGAATCAATAAAAGATAAGTTTGGAAGAGGTGCAAAGGATGAGGATTGGATACCAATAGCAGGACAAACGGCAGCTTGCGTAATTACCCAGGATTATAATATTCATCGAATTAAACATCAGCACGAATTATGTAATCAATATCAATTGGGTATGTTTTATTTCAAACCGCAATCCAAAAATGGGATCCAGTATTGGGATATGTTAGCGCTTATGGTTAAACACTGGAAAGAAATATCCGGAATAGCTATAATGGAAAAACGCCCTTTTGCTTATCAAATGGTATTAAACGATTATAAAAGCGCTCTCAGTTACCACAAGGGAGAATTTCAGCTGACATATCATTATTATTTGTGCTGGGATACAGGGGAGCGTTTTACCGATGATGGGCTTGATATTATTAATATAGTGCAGGTACAAAATCAATACCGGGAAAAATATCGAATTCCATTCAAAAGATTGGATCAGCTACTGCGAAGTTTAAGACCAGAGATGTTGTGGAGCCGAATTAAGAAGTACAAGTACACATCACACATGCAATCGCTCATACTTGCGCTAAAATGGGGAAAATCAATTTCGTTTCTCTAATTCGATTTTTTCAATGTCTTTTACGTTGATATCCTCATTTTCCTCTAACATAAGAAGTTCAGCATTAAGAACTTTGTGCTGATGCAATACTTTTCCGCTTTTAAGAATGACCTTTACCAGTTGATACCCCATGCCGTTTTCAGGCAGTTTGAGCAGAACATGGATAAAGCTATCAGGCAATTTTAGCGTGCGGGTATTCATATTTTTGTATTTAATAAGATGTTTGTTTGAGAAAAGTACCCGATGACGTACCATTTGCAAAATATGCCTCTTTCCCTCCGCCCTTTTTTTCATTGGCAGCCTGTACAGTTCCTCTTTGTAACGTGTCTGATTGTTTGGGCTGAATATGAAAAGCGAATTTTATATCATCATTATTTGGCAAAGCGTAGCGCTCTACCGGATCTGCATTGGTTGATTTGCACTTAAGATAGTCATCCATTGTAGTAGTGAAACTTCCCGGTAGCAAGCACTTTTCTACTTTATCTACCCTGCGATCATTTTCAAATGCCGAAAGACGGACAAAAATTTCCTCGCCGTTGGCACTTTCAACCCGGTTGTCAATAGCAGCTCTTTCATTCTCGTTTTTGCTTTCATTTAAAACGCCCCGAAACTGGTTTTCGTTTAAAACGGAAATAGAATTTAGAACGATCAGATTTGCATTGGCTTTAGCAGAATAAATTCCTTCATTTATTATTGTTCTTATATATTTTGATTCAGAACCGTTTATATCTATAACTATTTCTGAGTTGAGCACAAGGAATCTCTCCTTTGTGTAGTTTCCTTGTTTTGATGCTTCCACTACCTGATAGCCCATTCCCGTCTCGGGCAGGTGCAGTAATTGATCCTCCTGTTGGCTGCTCAGTTTATAATACATACAATTTTAATCCCAATTACAAATTTATCCATTATGGTTTCAGGATAAATATACAAACTAAAAATTATAGCTAAAATAAACTTTCATAACAAATTAATAACATGTGGAAAAGTAAAATTACTAAGTATTGTAGCTAAGATTTGTTTAGTTTAAGTTTGATTCAGTTACCAGTTAAAGGTTAGTGCTGCATACTCGACAAATGTGGTACTCAACGCTCAAGGCTAAGGCTGCATACTTGCCAAATAGGGGGGTTTATTTTTTGCGAAGAATGCTACCTTTAATACGAAAACAAAAATTTGCCTTATGGTTATAATTTTCTTATTACTTATTATTAATGTATTGACAATTATAATAATCGTTAAATACTTCCGCTTTTTAAGTCCACTTATAAAAAAAGTATATTTTAAATACTTACGATTTGCTAGTAAAAATTTGATTTTGTTTGCTGACGTCTTACAAAAACTTGGTAAAAGACTACGAAATAGAATCGCAGAACCTACGCCGTCACTTAATAATAATCTTACCCCGAATGCAAATGCCGATGATTCAGGTGTCTACTTAAAACTTTTAAAAGAAAAAACAGAGGATACCGATGCAAAAAATATAGCATTGACAGGTCCTTATGGATCGGGGAAAAGCAGTATATTAAAGACCTTCCAATCACAGCACCAAACGTTTCACTTTTTAAATATATCACTGGCAGCTTTCAATGATATTCGAATAGCAGAAAAAACAGAAGATCGTAGTAACAGTGATACTGATAATAAATTCAAGAAAGTCAAATATACTTCACAGATCAGAATTGAGGCCATTGAGTATAGTATCTTGCAGCAGATATTTTATCATGTAAAACATCAGCAGATCCCTTTTTCACGATTTAAACGTATCAAGAACTTACCTTCTTATGGGCTTTTTTTTCGTGCTATGTTTTTTGTTCTTTGGTTGGGAATATTAAGTTATTTAATATGGCATGATAAATTGTTTGCGGATACCACCCCCTGGAAAGATTATTTATCTTGGCGCCCTGATTTTTTTAAATCTTCTTTATTACTTTATGCTACTTTTTATTCCTTTTATATATGCTATATGTAACCGCCCGAGTAACCCCATATTGCAATCTACGATGTAGTTCTCTTTCTTTGGCTTAAAATAGAAAGCGATGAATCAACGAGAACAAATGGAAGTTGAAATACAGAAATGGCGTGAAAGC
>JAKFBV010000020.1:0-121314 GCA_036677005.1 Pedobacter sp. | reverse complement strand
AGCTGGGTTTGATTGGGATTGGTGGACAGCACGAACTGTAAGTTCGCCCTAGCCCAGTAGCTGATCAGCTTAAAATAATCAGAAACGCATTCCGGAATAATCAGGTTAATAATGGCATAGAATGAATCGTGTATGAAGGTTTTTTAAACCCTAAAATGCAAGCTTTTTCTCGGAACTCCACGAATTTTAACCTGATCCAAAACTTCAAATTGGAGAATTCCGGGAAGGATTAAAAAGAAAATCCCCTTCCAACAAATTGAAAGGGGAATCTTAATCTAAAATGGGTGGCTGATGGGGCTCGAACCCACGACCCTCGGCACCACAAACCAATACTCTAACCAGCTGAGCTACAGCCACCATTTTGTTTCTGCAAACCTAAGCATTTCGGCATATATTGCAAAATTTTTATCAGTAAATTTGCACGGAGGCATTAAATTTCAAAATATGGAAACAGAAGAATTGGTTGAACTACAGGTTAGCGGAATGCATTGTAATAATTGTGCATTATCTGTCCATAAACTGCTTGAAAAAAGAGGTTTACAGGATATATTTGTAGATTTCGCCAATGACGAGGTTAAGTTTAAAACCAATGACACTTCTGTTACTCCCGGGATCATTAAAGATATTGAAGGCCTTGGATATAAGGTGAGTGAAGATAGTATTCCAATTCAGGAGAAATTCTATGAAAAGGTGGAAAACAAGTTTTTCTTTAGCCTCATCTTTACCATACCCTTATTTTCCCACATGTTCCTTCCCTTCCATTGGCTTCATGATCCAATAGTACAGTTAGCGTTATGTCTCCCTGTATATATTTTGGGTTGTATTCATTTTGGAAAAAGCGGCCTTAATTCATTAAAAAATGGCATCCCTAATATGGATGTGCTCATTTTTATAGGATCAAGCGCCGCCTTTATTTACAGTCTTTATGGAACTATCCAAAACCTGGGCCCTGATTTCCTGTTCTACGAAACCGCAGCTACCATTATTACACTGGTACTTTTAGGAAATGTACTGGAAAAAAGGTCGGTTTCTCAAACAACCTCCGCTGTCCGGGATCTGATGCGATTTCAGGAAGTTAAAGCGAATAAGATGATAGACGGGGAAATTATGGAGATACAGGCCTCAGAGATTCGTCCGGGAGATACCCTGGTAGTAAATTCCGGAGATAAAATCCCCGTTGATGGAGAGATAATATGGGGAGAGGCATCCCTGAATGAGGCGATGCTTACAGGTGAAAGCCTCCCCCTTGAAAAATCAAAATACGATCAGGTTATCGGCGGCACCCTCATCGAAAAGGGCAGCATTCATATGCTCGTGACCAAGACCGGGAAACATACGGTTCTGTCACAGATCATCGATCTGATGAAAAAAGCTCAGGCGGCGAAACCGCCTATCCAGAAACTGGGAGATAAGGTGGCTGCCATATTTGTCCCTGTTGTTGTTGGCATCTCTGTTCTGACATTTATCCTCGCATTTTATGCCTTTGATATCACTTTTCAAAAGGCCATGCTGAATGCAATCGCTGTGCTGGTCATCTCCTGTCCTTGTGCTATGGGTTTGGCCACACCTACCGCCGTCATGGTGGGACTGGGAAGGGCCGCAAAAAACGGCATCCTAATTAAAGGGGGAAACACAATAGAAGAAATAGCGAAACTGAAGTTCATGGTATTTGATAAGACCGGCACACTCACAACAGGAAATTTTAAAATTAAATCTATTGACTGTATTAATATAACTGAGAAAAAAGCAGAATCTATTATATACGGGATCGAAGCCTATTCCAATCACCCTATTGCCCGCTCTTTAGTGACTGAGCTAAGCAGCAGATCACCAGAAAAAATAATTTTTACGAAAGTTTCAGAAGAAAAAGGATTGGGGATGACAGGTACTGATATGGATGGAAATAACTACAGCTTTGGTTCCAAACTGATCCTGGATCCTGAAGAAGATGCGGCAGATTACAGCCTGTTTCTTAAATTAAACGGAGTTCTGGTTGCCAGGATCGCTATTGAGGATGAGATCAAACCTGAAGCATCAAAACTGATCATGACCTTGAAGAACTTAGGAATAAAACCGGTATTGCTCAGCGGCGATCAAAAAAAGAAGTGCGAAGAGCTTGCAGCCGTTCTTGGTATTGATGAAATTTATGCAGAATCCCTGCCTCATCAAAAGCTTGAAATCATTGAAAAAATAAAGCATAGAGGTAAAACAGCGATGGTGGGCGACGGAATAAATGATGCCCCTGCCCTCACTACCTCGGATGTTGGAATTTCTATGAGCAATTCCAGCCAAATCGCAATTCAGTCTGCTGAGGTCGTACTTCTTAAAAATGATCTTGGTATGATCGATCATATGCTGCGCATTGGAAAGCATACGCTCTTAACGATCAAACAAAACCTGTTCTGGGCATTTTTCTACAATGTAGTTGCTATTCCTATTGCGGCTTTAGGATTCCTAAATCCAATGGTAGGTGCCTTTACGATGGCTTTTTCAGATGTAATTGTTATTGGTAATTCCATCCGATTAAAAACAAAATCACTATAATTGCGCTTTAAAAGCTTGGAATGATAGAATTATTTACTGATGGTGCTTCCAGCGGCAATCCGGGTCCGGGAGGTTATGGAGCAATTCTGCGTTCAGGTAAACACTATAAAGAGATTTCTGAAGGGTACCGTAAAACCACAAATAACCGGATGGAATTACTTGCCGTGATCTCCGGGCTGGAGAGTATAAAAAAAACAGGACAGCAGATCATGATCTATTCTGATTCTAAATACATTATCGATTCTGTTGAAAAGAAATGGGTGTTCAACTGGGTTAAAACAGGCTTTAAGAATAAGAAGAACAAGGACCTTTGGCTGCGCTTTCTGGAGGTTTATAAATTACATCATATTCGTTTTACCTGGGTAAAGGGTCATAACGGACACCCCGAGAATGAACGCTGTGATGAACTTGCGGTAAAAGCATCGCAGCAGAAAGTACTTTTAACTGATACCTGTTTTGAAACAGAGGAGCTAAAATTAAATCTTTAATCTAATCCTCCTACTATCCCTAATTTCTCAAGTTTTACATCGGTATTTTCATCCTGGTTCGTTGCAGAATACTGCCTCATCATTTCCTCAACTTTAAGGACCATATTCTCAGAACCTATAAAAATTGCAGAGCGCTGATGCAGGGAGGTTACTTCTTTTGAGAGTATCCTGTTATAGCCGTCGGTAGCACGACCGCCGGCCTGCTCAATAATAAAGGCCATAGGGTTACATTCATACACCAAACGAAGCTTACCATTAGGGGTTGCTGATGTGGTAGGATAAATAAATATTCCGCCTTTGATCATGTTACGGTGAACATCTGCAACCATTGAACCGATATACCGTGAAGTATAAGGCCGGGATGTTTTCTGATCCTCAACCTGGCAATATTTCAAATATTTTTTTACGCCCTCAGGGAAATGAACATAATTTCCTTCATTGATAGAATAAATAGTACCATCCTGCGGTATTTTCATTCTGGGATGTGAGAGACAAAATTCCCCTATGGAAGGATCCAGTGTAAATCCATTCACCCCTTTACCTGTAGTATAAACCAGCATGGTTGATGATCCGTAAATCACATAACCTGCGGCTACCTGTTCCGTACCATTTTGCAGCACGTCATCCAGGGTGGCCTTTCCTTCAGTGGAAATTCTGTGGTATATAGAAAAAATAGTTCCTACGGCGACATTGACATCAATATTTGAGGACCCATCCAGGGGATCAATGGCTACAATATATTTGGCATTTTTGGATACCTCACCATCAATAGAAACAAATTCATCATTCTCTTCAGAAGCAACAATGCAGCATTCTCCCCCGCTTTTTAATGCGGCAATGAATTGCTCATTCGCAAATACATCTAATTTCTTTTGTGATTCACCCTGTATATTTATAGTACCTGCATCTCCCAGAATATCCATTAGGCCTGCCTTATTTACTTCCCGGTTAACAATTTTGGATGCAATGCCGATATCACGTAATAAACGGGATAACTCACCTTTTGCATATGGGAAATCACTCTGTTTTTCAATAATAAACTGTCCTAAGGTTAAAATTCCCTTCATATACTTAGTGTATTTTATACATTATCTGTTTGCCAATTCTATGAGCTCTAAGTTATGAATTTTTTCTCCGGAAATGCAAAATCGAAGTAATGTGCGAACTTTATGCCAGCCGTACTTGCCGGCAGCTCCCGGATTTAAGTGTAAACAATTCAATTTTTTATCAAACATCACCTTCAGTATATGAGAATGGCCTGTGATGAATAAGCCCGGAGGATCCCGGTAAAGTTCTTCCCTGATTGCCGGGGCATATTTGCCGGGGTATCCCCCGATATGTGTCATCCATACCCGGGTCTCTTCACAATTAAACCTTAAATGTTCCGGATAAACAGAACGAATATCTTTTCCGTCAATATTTCCGTACACTCCCCTTAATGGTTTAAATGAGCTTAACTTATCAGCCAGTTCTATAGTTCCGAAATCACCGGCATGCCAGATCTCATCACAGGTATCAAAATGCCTGAATACAGCATCATCCAGGTAAGCATGTGTATCAGATAGAAGCCCTATTTTAATCATTCCTGATTTTAGTTTAGAAGATCGTTAAATAGTCTTTTAATAAATTACGGTACCCTGAGGAATACAGGCCCGCTTTCTCATAAATCACAAAATTATGAATCAGGGGCTTTACCACTTCAAAACCGAAGACCAGAATGGTCCGGTGCGGTTTGGAATCAGGGAAAGAATGGATCAGAATTTCTTCCTGTACCTGAAGCAAATTTTTTGATATGCCTGATTTTTTAATCCTTTCTGAAGTACTGATTGGAAGTATGATGTATAAAAGCCCCCTATCCTTTAATTTATTTGCGGAATTTACCAGGAGCCGGTCAAAAAAGGAGATATCCGTATGTCTGGCAATTTCCTTTACAGGATCCTCTGAGCGTAATGAATTTATAAAATAAGGCGGATTAGATACGATGAGGTCATATTTCTCATTTCTGCTAAGAAAATGATCTTCAATGGCTGAATGAAAAATCCTGATCCTTTCTGAAAAGGGGGAATTTGCAAAATTTCGGCCGGCTGTTCCGGCAGCATTTTCATCTATCTCTACGGCATCTATACTGGAAGAAGGAAATTTTTGGGCAAGCATTAGAGCGATCAGGCCGGTTCCTGTACCAATATCAAGAATTTGAGCAGGATCCTTTATATCCAGCAGGGCAGCAAGCAATACCCCATCTGTATTCACCTTCATCGCGCAACCGGCCTGATCAATACTAAACTGCTTAAAGTGAAAAAAGCTTGCCATCAGCTTTCGTATAATTCTATTGGGAGTCCGTCGGGATCGGAAAAGAATACAAAGCGCTTTCCTGTGAACTCATCTTTCCGGATATCTTCCGTGACAAGGCCTTTTTGTTTTAATTCAGCGACAGCACCCCGGAGATCATCCACTTCAAAAGCAATATGTCGCAAGCCTCTTGCTTCAGGGCAGGAAATACGCTCAGGAGGATCAGGAAAGGAAAACAATTCGATCTGGTAATGACCCTTAACTGCGATGTCGAGTTTATAGGAATCACGATCCGGCCTGTAAACTTCTCTCAAAATCTCTAATCCGAGTATCTCCGTATAAAAAGCCTTAGAAGCGGTGTAATCAGAGCAGATTATTGCTACATGATGAATAGCGGTGATGTTAAGCATTTGTTTTTTGAAAGGTCAGCTCAATTTATTTTAAAACGCTGTCAGGGTTTGAAACCCTGACAGCGTTAGCCAGAAAAGATTTTACTCCCCTAAAATATGATGAAGAACATTGTTGTAAACATCCTTCGCTTCGCTTACTGAACCAAAACCCTGATCATTCACTTTTAATTTTCCCTCAGTTACGGAACCCAGCAAACTAAATTCCGTCTCGGAAGTGGCCAAAAGTTCTATAAATTCTTCCTGTTTATCCGGTTTAACTGAAACCACTACCCTGCCCTGTGCCTCCCCAAAAAGAAAAGCATCCTTGCGGAGATCAGAATCCGTTTCAATTTCAAAACCAAGATCATTTGGCATGGAAGATTCTAATAAGGTGATATAAAGTCCTCCATCGGAAACATCATGCGCTGATTGGATCAAACCCTGTTTAATAAGCTGCTTGATCACCTGATGCATTGCATATTCCTTCTCCAAATCGAAATATGGAGCAGGACATGAAGTTATTTTGTGGTAAGAAGCCAGATACTGTGAGGATGAAATATCATTCACACTCTCTCCAATAAGATAGATCAGATCTCCTGACTGTTTAAAGTCAGAGGTCATAAAAGTATTCAGATCGTCCAGCACACCCAGCATTCCAATGGTTGGAGTTGGAAACACAGGACCTTCATCAGATGACTGATTATAAAAACTGACATTCCCGCCGGTTACCGGGGTCTCAAACCTGGTACAGGCTGCACTCATTCCTTTTATTGCCCCGACAAATTGCCAGTAAACCTCCGGTACATAAGGATTTCCAAAATTAAGGCAATTCGTAATCGCAACAGGCTCTCCGCCAGCGCAGGTAATATTACGTGCGGCTTCGGCAACGGCTATAGCACATCCTTTCTCAGGATCAGCATAAACATATCTTGAATTACAATCAACTGTAAGGGCAATAGCCTTACTTGTTCCTTTAACACTTACTACCGCTGCATCACTGGGCCTGTTTGTAGTCATAGTAGCTGTTCCAACCATCGAATCATATTGATCGCTCACCCATCGTTTTGAAGCTATATTAGGATGGGAGACCAGGTGATCTGCAACAGATCTGAGGTCTTCAGGCTCCTTAACATCATCCATATTGAATTTAAGGTTTTCACGATAATAAGCCGGTTCACGATATTCACGGGTATATACAGGTGCTCCGCCTCCTAAAACAAGGTCATCTGCCGGAACATCGGCTACCAGTTCACCATTCATATAATAAAGCAGGCGTTTTGTATCGGTCACTTCACCAATGATCGCACAATTCAGGTCCCATTTATCAAAAACAGCTTCAACTTCTTTCTCACGGCCCTTTTCGACCACGATCAGCATACGTTCCTGCGATTCTGATAAAAGGATCTCGAAAGGTTTCATGTTTTCCTGACGCATCGGTACCTTATCGAGGTCAATCTTCATACCATGCTCCCCTTTGGCAGACATTTCAGAGTTTGAACAAATGATCCCGGCAGCACCCATATCCTGCATACCTACAACAGCACCTGTTTTTATAACTTCAAGGGTAGCTTCAAGAAGGAGTTTTTCCTGGAAGGGGTCACCAACCTGCACTGCAGGAAGGTCATTTATTGAATCTTCGGTAATATTTTTTGAAGCGAAGGCCGCCCCGTGGATCCCATCCTTGCCCGTAGCCGAACCTACAATATAAACCGGATTCCCAACACCATAAGAGGTGGCGGAAACAGTTTCACCGGGTTTAACAATCCCGGCCGACATTGCATTGACCAGAGGATTTACATTATAGCACTCATCGAAAAACAACTCTCCGCCAACGGTAGGGATACCAAAGGCATTCCCGTAATCACCAATACCTTTTACAACGCCCTTGATCAGCCATTTGGTCCGGTCAAGGTTCAGATCACCGAAGCGCAGAGAATTCAACTGGGCTATCGGGCGGGCTCCCATCGTAAATATATCACGGTTTATTCCGCCCACACCGGTCGCTGCACCCTGGTAAGGCTCAAGAGCCGAAGGGTGATTATGCGATTCAATCTTAAAGACACAGGCAATATCATCACCCAGATCAACCATACCCGCATTCTCTTCACCGGCTTTGGCCAACATTCTTGGTCCGTCTTTCGGAAGGGTCTTCAGCCAGGTAATGGAATTTTTATAGGAGCAATGCTCACTCCACATAACAGAAAAGACAGAAAGTTCTGTGAAATTAGGTGTCCGGCCTAATATCTCCTTTATACGTTCAAATTCTTCAGGGATCAGACCCAGGTCTTTAGCGGTTTCAAGGTTAGTAAGTTGCGTATTTTCCAAAGTATCGGGTTTTTGTTGGGATGCTGCAAAAGTAGGAAAAAGCCTGAAATTTTACGAACCCGCAGTACGGAATAATCATAAATAAGCGGTCAGAATTTCCTTTCATTAAATTCCTGGTATTTTTATATTGAATGGATAAGGTTCCTGGAACATCATCAGACCCTGAATAATTTAATTGCACTTTTAAGACAAAACAGATTAAATACGATGGACCGAGTCTTAAAAACTCCACATTTCTATAAAAATTCATTCAAAAAGTCAAATTTTTTATTTTTTTAGATATTTCTTACACTTTTGTAATAATTTTAGCCTAATAAAGATTATTTTTATCGAAAATTAATTAAAACTGAGCGAAACAATGTCATCTTTAAGATTTCAAGCATTAAATGCAGTACTTTCCAGGTCAATTCCTGATGTAAAAACTCCTACCGCCAAACTTTCAGAATATTTTGGCATCAATGTCTTCGATCAGAAGAAAATGAAGGATACTTTATCTAAAGAAGCTTATAACAGTATTGTTGAATCCAGTAATTCAGGAACAGCGATCGACAGAGCCATTTCCGAACAAGTTGCATCTGCAATGAAATCATGGGCCTTATCGAGAGGTGCCACCCATTATACTCACTGGTTTCAACCGCTTACCGGATCGACAGCAGAAAAACACGATTCATTTTTTGAACCGGGTTCTGACGGGCAGGGTCTGGAAAAGTTTTCCGGAGAAGCCTTATCACAGCAGGAGCCTGATGCTTCCAGCTTTCCGAACGGAGGAATAAGAAGCACTTTTGAGGCCCGCGGGTACACTGCATGGGATCCTTCATCTCCTGCCTTTCTTATGGGTAAGACCTTATGTATCCCAACCGTGTTTGTCTCTTATACCGGTGAAGCGTTAGATTACAAGGCTCCCCTTCTCAAGGCGATCAGCATAATGGATAAAGCAGCTGTTGCTGTAGCGCAGTATTTTGATAAAGCAATTGAGAAGGTAAATGGTTCCCTGGGTATTGAACAGGAATATTTTCTGGTCGATCTGGCCTTATTTAATGCAAGGCCCGACCTTTATCTTACCGGAAGAACCTTGTTCGGCCATATGTCAGCAAAAAATCAGCAGCTCGATGACCATTATTTCGGATCGATTCCTGAACGTGTACTGGCTTATATGCAGGATTTTGAATCAGAGGCCATAAAACTGGGAATTCCATTAAAGACCCGCCATAATGAGGTTGCACCCTCTCAATTTGAATGTGCCCCTTTATACGAAGAGATGAATCTTGCGATCGACCATAACTCCCTGTTAATGGACCTGATGGATAAAGTAGCAAGAAGACATAACTTTAAAGTTCTGCTTCACGAGAAACCATATGCAGGAATTAATGGTTCAGGCAAGCATAATAACTGGTCATTGATTACAAATACCGGTAAAAACCTGCTTTCACCCGGAAAGACGCCTAAAAATAATCTGATGTTCCTTACATTCTTTGTAAATACCATCAGGGCAGTTTTTGAATACTCCGATCTTTTAAGGGCATCGATCGCCTCTGTAAATAATGACCACCGTCTGGGAGCTAACGAAGCCCCTCCGGCTATTATTTCTATGTTCCTGGGAAGTCAGTTAAACGATTTATTGGACGAGATAGAATCTTCACGGGTTACTACCAAAATGAAGATGGAACCCGCATTATGGACAAATATTCCAAAAATACCACAAATATTACTGGATAATACAGACCGTAACCGGACCTCTCCATTAGCCTTTACAGGTAATAAGTTTGAGCTTCGTGCCGTGGGTTCATCAGCGAATTCAGCAAACCCGATGACCATCTTAAACACGATTGTTGCTGATCAGTTGAATAAGTTTAAAGCCGAGGTAGATAAGCTGATCAAAAAGGGAGAAAAGAAGGATGTTGCTATCATGACGGTGCTTAAGCGCTATATCAAAGAGTCTAAAGCAATTCGTTTTGAAGGAAATGGTTACAGCGATGAATGGGCAAAAGAAGCTGAAAAGAGAGGTTTATCTAATATTAAAACCACTCCCAGGGCTCTTGACGTTTTGCTTGACCCTAAAACCGATAAACTATTTGAGGATACAGGTGTGTTCAGCAAACGTGAGTCGCATGCCCGTCATGAAATATTACTCGAAAGCTATTTCAAAAAACTTCAGATCGAAGCCAGAGTAATGGGCGATCTTATTGATAATGTGATCATCCCTACTGCAATCAACTACCAGACAAGCCTGATCAATAACGTGAAAGGCCTGAAAGAGATCGGGCTTGGCGAAGATACTTATGTCGCTCAACTTGAGATCATCAAGAAAATTTCCCTGCATGTGAACTTTATCAGAACCAACAATCTGGAAATGGTCAATGAGCGTAAAAAGGCAAACAATATTGAGGATATCAGAGATAAATCAATAGCCTATGATGAAAAAGTGAAATCTTATTTCAATCCGATCCGCTACCATGTTGATAAGCTGGAGCAATTAGTTGACGATTCTAAATGGCCTCTTCCTAAGTTCAGAGAGCTGCTTTTCATAAAATAGTACATGAGTATTGAGTACAGAGTATTGAGATTTGAAAACTTTGTACTTAGTTCAAAAAGAGTCCTCCTAATGGGGACTCTTTTTGTTTTAACACCTTCAGAATATCCTCAATATTCATTTTTTTTGTTTCAATATTATGTAACTGAAAGCCAAATGCTGAATTTCTAAAATCTATGTACCAAATACTAAGTACTAAGTACTATTTTTGCACCAATGTCAGACCTCAAATATAACCAGCGCGGCGTTTCTGCTGATAAAGAAGACGTGCATAATGCCATCAAAAATATAGATAAAGGTATATTTCCTAAGGCTTTTTGCAAGATCATACCTGATATTCTGGGCTCGGATGATGCCTATTGTAATATTATGCATGCTGACGGAGCTGGAACAAAATCATCGCTGGCCTATGTTTACTGGAAAGAAACGGGCGACATTTCTGTCTGGAGGGGGATCGCCCAGGATGCGATCATCATGAATCTGGACGATCTTTTATGTGTAGGAGCAACAGATAATATTTTATTATCCTCTACGATCGGCCGGAATAAAAACCTGGTCCCGGGAGAAGTGATCGCTGAACTGATCAATGGTACTGAAGATATTCTGAAAGAGCTTCGGGAGCTGGGTATTGGCATCTATTCGACCGGTGGTGAAACTGCCGATGTCGGGGATATTGTAAGGACAATCATCGTTGACTCGACCGTAACCTGCCGGATGAAACGCTCGGATATTATTTCAAATGACCGGATCCGTCATGGCGATGTGATCGTCGGATTGTCATCCTATGGAAAGGCGAGCTACGAAAAAGAATATAATGGAGGAATGGGCTCAAACGGCCTGACATCCGCCAGGCATGATGTTTTTCATAAATATATCGCCGAGAAATATCCCGAAAGCTATGATCCGGCTGTTCCCTATGAACTGATATTTTCGGGGAACAAAAAACTGACTGATGAAATCAGCATTTCGGCAGGTGCAGCAATTGGAGAATTTAGTATCACTGCCGGTAAACTGGTACTCTCTCCTACCCGAACTTATGCCCCGATCATAAAAAAGATCCTCGATAAACACCGCTCCGGAATTCACGGCATGGTACACTGCAGCGGAGGCGCACAAACGAAGATCCTGCATTTTATAGATAAGCTTCATATTATAAAGGATAATATGTTAGCAGTACCACCTCTATTTCAGTTAATCAGGGAACAATCTGAAACAGACTGGAGAGAAATGTATAAGGTATTCAATATGGGACACCGGATGGAGTTTTATGTACCCGAAGAGATCGCCGGGGAGATCATCAGCATTTCAAAAGAATTCAATGTTGAGGCTCAACTAATAGGCCGGGTTGAAAATGCTGAAAAAAAGCAGGTGACGATCCGTTCGCCTTATGGTGAATTCGTTTATCATTAAGAACGCTGACAGGGTTTAAAACCCTGTCAGCGTTAGGTACCCTGTCAGTGTTCTGCTATTTCTTCATGATCAATTTGTCTTTTGGTACCGGTAATTTGTTAGTTCTGATATCCAGTTCATTGATAATATTTTTGGCACCGCCCAAAACATCAATACACCAGAGTACAAACCGAACATCCACCGATATGGTGCGTTTGTACTGCTTATCAAAGGCAATATCTCCACTCATTGCTTCCCAGTTGCCATCGAAGGCTAATCCAATCAGTTCACCGTTGCCATTCAGAACAGGAGATCCTGAATTACCTCCGGTAATATCATTATTACTGATAAATCCTACAGCAAGAGTACCGCCTTCACCATATTGTCTGAAATCACGTTTCGCATAAGCATCGAGTAAGGATTGCGGAAGATCAAATTCATCATCGCCAGCCTGGTACTTTGCTACCATCCCGTCGATAGTGGTTTTAATCCCATAGGTGATGCCATCCTTAGGGCTGTAGTTCTGAATCTGGCCATAACTGATACGCATGGTAGAATTAGCGTCAGGATAGACCAGGGCGCCTTTGTTCTTTAACAGCAATGCCTTTAAATATAAATTATCAAGACGATTTTTCTCTGTCTGGTAGTCGCTCAGCACAGTTCCAAAATTGCTTTTGATATATTCCTGAGGGATCAGGTTAACTGCATATTTATAAGCAGGATCATTTTCAAATGCTTCCAGTGTAGGGTTTGAAAGGAAAGTACGTAATTTATCCGGATCGATCAGGTTACTGTTCGCCCATAAATAATCTGCATAATTTTTAAAGGTCGCTTCCGGCGAACCTTTCCAATAATTCTCAGCGATCAGGGTAATGAACTTTGGATGCTGTGATTTTGGAACATCTGTATAAAAGGAAGCTAATATCTGTGCAAATATTTTTTTATCGGCACTCTCAATATAGGTCTTCTGATAAGTATTGACCATCGTGTTCATATTCTGATTCACCTGAGCCTGATAAGCAGCATCGTCTTTACGCGCGTTCTTAGCCTTGATCATATTT
Organism: Pedobacter sp.; assembly: GCA_036677005.1. Taxonomy (GTDB): domain Bacteria; phylum Bacteroidota; class Bacteroidia; order Sphingobacteriales; family Sphingobacteriaceae; genus Daejeonella. Next base: position 108,299 of record JAKFBV010000020.1, on the reverse strand, counting down.
GCAAACTGGGAGGCATTTCTGACCCAGGGAGAGGCAAGCAAACCCTCATTGATATAGGTTACATGAACCGCATAAGGCTCATAAGCGGCATAAGCATTTTTATAACCCGTCATCAGTTGCGCATTTTCAGAAGACGCTGCTGCCCATTTGGTAAAGGCATCCTCCTGCTTTTGCTTTTCCTCATAGATCTTCAATCTTTTTAACTGCTCGGTCTGGCCGATAAAATACTTCCAGTAATTGGCAATACTGGCATATTGGGAGGACATTTTAAGGCGGGTATCCACACTTTTATCCATTTCTTCCTTCCAGGCCTTTAATCGTATATCACGCAGCTTAACTATAGTTGGGTTTGTTTTCTCTGTCGCCATTTGAACTCCATAGGAAGTCATATAACGGTCTGTACGGCCCGGGAAACCATAAACCATAGCAAAATCACCGTTCTTTACTCCTTTAATCGAAACCGGCAGTGATTTTTTGGGTATATAAGGTTTATTACCTGCTGCATAGGCTGCGGACTTATTACTGGCATCAGCATACACACGGAACACTGAAAAATCACCGGTATGGCGCGGCCATTCCCAGTTGTCGGTATCTCCGCCGAATTTTCCGATTGATTGCGGAGGGATCCCAACCAGGCGGATATCATTGAACCTTTCATATATAAAAAGCAGGTACTGGTTTGCCTTATATACATCTCTGACATCCGCTTCCAGTGCAGTTCCTGCTGTAATTTCGGAACTGATCTTTTTGCTGATCTCAGCGATCTTTGCAGCCTTATCTTTCTCTTCAACACCGGCCAATGCCGCTATAACTTTAGGAGTAACATCTTCCATCCGTACCAGGAAGCGCACAAACAATCCGGGTATCGGCTTTTCTTCCTGGTATGATTTAGCATAGAAACCATTATCCAGGATATTATTCTCCGGAGTTGAATTAGACGCTGCGGCATCATATCCGCAATGGTGATTAGTAAAGATCAGGCCATTTTTAGAGACAATTTCGCCTGTACAAAAGCCCCCAAATGAAACAATAGCATCTTTGATACTGGCCTTATTAACACTGTACAGATCTTGGGGTGTTAACTTAAAGCCCTGCTTTTTCATTTGCTCATAGTTCTTCCCGATGAGCATTGGAAGCCACATGCCTTCGTCGGCCCTGACCTGCTTACCTGCTAATAATACGATTGCTAGCAGCAATATTGCGGCATATTTTATTCGTCTCATAAAATTGATTTTTAATAATTGGTTATACAAATATAATGCCTTGCCAGACAATTGGAATAAATCCTGCGGGTTTATATCAAAAAAAAAGCCCCGGATCGAATCCGGGGCCTCTCAAAATTTAAAGATTATTACTGGAAGTTGTAACGGAAACCAAATTGCATATAGTATGTGGATGCAAAAGTTTGAGATGTACCGAAGGTTGAACTTACAGGTATGTTATTGAACGTATTTAGCCAGAATTCAGGTTTGGTGGTTCCACCCGGACTTAAGGCTGAAACATTCCGAGGGACAAGAACCCCGGCAGTTTGAACAAAATTAACATTACCCCATTGGCTGCTTAAAAGATTGCCAAAGTTCATAATATCCAAAGTGAACTGGAAGTTGTTTTTGGTTTTACCAAAATCTTTGAAAATTTCCTGGGTCAATCTGATATCCACCTGATTTCTCCAGGGAAGTTTACCACCATTACGTTCTGCATACTTTCCTTTATTATTTTTCAGGTAATCATCCTGCTCGATATAAGCGAAGAACAGATCACTTTGCTGCTGAGCGGTATAGGCGGGAATGACAATATTTCCTTTACTATCTGTAGTAACAGGACGGTTTGCAAAAGTGATCTCAGATGCATTTGCCGGAATGTAGATGAGATCATTTGTTTGTCCGTCGCGGTTAAAGTCAGTTGAGTAAGTATAGGAGAATCTTCCCTGATGGGATGCCTCGAAGAACATGGAAACTGCTGTTGCCAGATTTCTGATATATTCTTTACGATAAGAAATACCCGCAATCACACGATGAGGAATATTAAAGTTTGAGTAACTCAAACCCGGATTGTTTCCTGTGTTTGAGGTCTGTGTTAAGGACCATGTATTAAATAACTGGTCACCATTTCCATCAAAAAGCACTTTCTGTTCACTTCTTGTATAGGATAACTGGGCAGAAAATCCTTTATTAAAGCTTTTGCTCAGGGAAGCTGTTAAGAACCATGAATGGCCATCCTTTGCATTATCAAGAACAACCGGATTTAATGCACCCGTTGCAGTAGCGCTTGCCTGACCGGCACTTGTCAGTTTATTGATGAACTTATCCACGTTTGCATTTGGATAAATTGGTCTGTTATCCGGATATCCCGAAACATTTAAGGGCTTAGGATCGACAAGGTTCACGTTGAATCCTTTGGCTATGTTCAGGTCTTTATTGTAAATACCTTCAAGTGTACCCACCATTCCCCAGGGCAATTTAGCATCTAATGCCAGGCTGCTTTTCCAGGTTTGAGGAAATTTAAAATCTGGGTCAATAGCACTGATAGTCGAAGGAATAGATGTCCCGGCCGCAGGAGGAGTGGCAGGCAAATATTTTCTGATATTCGGATCAAATCCGCCTGGAGTATTTGTCTGTCCATTCCAGGTTTGAGTGAACTGGATCAGGCCGGCATCACCAGACTGAGCTACGATCCAAACAAAAGGAACTTTAGTGGTAAAGATACCGGATCCACCTCTTAACTGTAAAGAACGATCACCTTTAATATCGTAATTGAAACCTAATCGAGGTGAGATCATAATTCTTTCCTTAGGCAGCACCCCTGTATCCAGTTTTCTTCCCTGAGAAAATGTTAGCGGTGCGATCAGAGGATGCGTTTTGATCTCAGGCACATCCGGGTAGGTTGGTAATTCAAAACGAATTCCTGCTGTAATATTCAGCTTCTCTCCTACGCGGAAGGCATCCTGAAGATAAGCTGAATACTGCTGAAATTTAAATGTTGGGAAAGCCTGAGCATAACCCGGTGAAAGAGAATAGGTGATCGCATAATCATTTGGTCTGGCACCACTGACAAAATCAGACCAGGAATTGAAACGATATGCACCGGTTCCAAAACGCTGAAAACCATTTTGTGTTGTACTGAAATCCATCTGTGCCCCAAGAGTTACTTCGTGATTACCTAAGCTCATGGTAAAATTATCTGTAAAACTGTAGGTTTTGACATCTCTTAAGTTTCCATAAGTAAATGGCTCATAACCAAAAGTGGTAAAAGCGGTACCATCTTTCATAATATCCACTAATGGGAACACAGAACTTTCTGAACCTCTCGGGTCATTCTGATGAGTAAAACTTCCTCTCAGGGTATTTGAGAATTTTGAACCGAATGAAGAGTTTAATTCAGCGGCAAGAGAATACTGATTAGCTTCCTGAGTATAATTGGAATTACTAAAACTTAAATGGCCGGGGTTGTGACGTCCACCATTAGTAGGAAAATTATATCCTGTTCCGCCGGTAGAAGTACTTAGAAAAGAAGGAGAAGCACTTTCAACCTGGTTATACCGGATATTGAAACGATGATCCTTATTAATGTTCCAGTCTAATCTTGCTAAGATTTTATAGTTATTGCTTTTGTTTGAATATCCCTGATAGACACCCGGATTGTACCCATAGGTATTGATCAGATAATTACTGATCATATCCAGTTCTCCTGTAGTAGGACGGGCAATATTTGGATTTGAACCAAATGGAGCAGAAGCCGATGCTGCTACCCTGCTCTGACCCGGTCTTACTTCATCTGTACGATCGATATTGGCAAAGAAGAACAATTTGTTTTTTACGATCGGACCTCCTAAACTTAAGGCGAACTGGGTAATATCCAAAGGTTGAAGTGTGATATTGTTTCCATCTACCTTTGAACCCTGCTGAGCTTCGTTTCTCATACCAAAATAGGCATTTCCAAAGAAGTTATTTCTACCTGAACGGGTAACCGCATTGATTGCACTACCTACAAATCCGGACATTCTAACATCATAAGGGGCAACATTCACCGAAATTTCTTCCAATGCATCAATTGAGATCGGAGATCCCCCCGCAGGTAAATTACTGCCAATACCGAACTGGTTATTAAAATCAGAACCATCAACGGTAAAGTTATTCTGACGATAGTTTCCACCCCCGATTGAGGCGCCATTTGCCTGTGGAGTAAATTTGGTCAGGTCGTTGACACTTCTGCTGATGGTTGGTACATTCTGAATTTGAGCACGGCCAAGATTGGTTGTTGCACCTGTACGGTTTGCATTCAATACAGAATTAGGGTCCTGTGCTGTAATTACAACTTCCTGAAGCTCCCTGCCGGAAACAGTAAGCAGGATGTTCAGAACATAGGGCTCACCCAGCTTCAGCATCACATTGCTGAACGATTCCGATTTGTACCCAACATAAGTCACATCAATAAGGTAAGGACCTCCAACACGCATGTTGGGAATATTGAATCTTCCATCTAAACCGGAAGAAGAACCATAAACAGTTCCTGTAGGTTGGTGTGTAGCCTTTATCGTAGCACCGATCAGCGATTCCTTGGAATCCCTTATTGTTCCCGATAAGCTACTTGTTGTGACCTGTGCAAATAGTGTAAATGCAGTAAGTACCACAACAAGAGTTGAGAGTAAAAACTTCTTCATAAATTGTTCTTTAAAATGAGATTGATTTGATTGGTTTGTTTAAATCAGCGCAAAGATATAGAGCATTTATGAAAATGTGATGCTTTCTATATTAAGTTAATATTAAATACCATGTTATTTATTGACATTTTATAGTTTTCAACAATCTTTCATCAAATGAGGAATATAGTCCGATCAAATATTTTCAACCCGCTGAGTATTTTGTTAGATTTGCCCTAATTCTCTATTGTACAACAAATAAATTATATGAATTACGATATCATAGTTATTGGAAGCGGACCTGGCGGTTATGTTGCCGCTATCCGTGCAGCTCAGTTAGGTTTAAAGGTTGCTATTGTTGAACGCGAATCCCTTGGCGGAATTTGCTTAAATTGGGGTTGTATCCCTACCAAGGCTCTTTTAAAAAGCGCAAATGTATTTGAGTACATCACGCATGCTGCGGACTATGGAATCAAAGTTCAGGGCTCTGAGGCCGATTTTGGAGCGATCATCAAAAGGAGCCGCGCTGTTGCTGATGGGATGAGCAAGGGAGTACAGTTCCTGATGAAGAAGAATAAGATCGATGTGATCATGGGTACCGGGAAAATTAAAAAAGACGGAAAAGTAGAGGTTAAAGGACCGGATGGCTCTGCAAAAGAATATTCTGCAAAACACACGATCCTGGCAACAGGAGCCCGTTCCAGAGAATTGCCAAACTTAAAGCAGGATGGTAAAAAGGTGATCGGTTATCGTCAGGCCATGGTTTTACCGGAACAGCCTAAGTCAATGGTGGTTGTCGGATCAGGCGCTATCGGTGTTGAATTCGCCTATTTTTATAATGCGATAGGTACAAAAGTAACTATTGTAGAATACCTGGATAATATTGTTCCTGTTGAAGATGAAGACATATCCAAACAATTGCTCAGAAGCTTTAAAAAGGCCGGCATAACAATAATGACCGAAACCAATGTTGAATCGGTCGATACTTCAGGAAAAGGATGCAAAGTACAGGTCAAAACTGCCGCAGGCACAGAAACTATTGAATGCGATATTGTCCTTTCGGCTATTGGAATAAGTCCGAATCTCGAAAATATAGGCCTCGAAGAGGTAGGTGTAAAAATCGAAAAAGGCCGGGTTGAGGTGGATGATTTTTATAAAACCAATATTGAGGGAGTTTATGCGATCGGGGATATCGTTAAAGGACAGGCCCTGGCGCATGTAGCATCAGCGGAGGGAATCATCTGTGTGGAGAAGATCGCAGGCCATCATCCTGAGCCCTTAAATTATAATAATATACCGGGCTGTACCTATTGCACTCCTGAGATCGCTTCCGTAGGCTATACTGAAAAAGCTGCCAAAGAAGCCGGATATGAAATCAAAGTTGGTAAATTCCCGTTTTCAGCTTCCGGTAAGGCCAGTGCTGCAGGAACAAAAGATGGATTTGTAAAGGTGATCTTCGATGCCAAATACGGAGAATTTCTGGGTGCACATATGATCGGTACGAATGTAACCGAAATGATCGCTGAAATCGTTGTTGCACGAAAATTGGAAACAACCGGTATGGACATCGTGAAATCGGTACACCCGCACCCAACGATGAGTGAAGCTATCATGGAAGCTGCTGCTGATGCTTACGGAGAAGTTATTCATCTATAAATTGACAATGGATAGTTGACAATTGACAATGTCCGGGATAATAATTTAGACCTGGAAATCATTGTCCACCCTCAATTATCAACTATACATTAAATGAATTATCAATTATATTATGAAATTATATACGATCGAGACTGGCTTTTTCAAACTGGATGGCGGGGCCATGTTTGGTGTGGTACCCAAATCAATCTGGCAAAGAACCAATCCGGCTGATGAGAACAACCTGTGTACCTGGGCGATGCGCTGCCTTTTGGTTCAGGATGCTGATCGTCTGATCCTGATAGATAATGGCATTGGATACAAGCAGGATGAACGCTTTTTAAAGCATTATCACCTGCATGGCGATGATACTCTCGAACGTTCTCTTTCCAAAAATGGCTTCTCAAAAGATGATATTACTGATGTTTTTCTGACCCATCTCCATTTTGATCATTGCGGGGGTTCGATCGAAAGACTGGACGATGGCAGCCTTGTACCTGCCTATAAAAATGCTACTTATTGGAGTAATAAGGAGCATTGGGACTGGGCAGTCCATCCCAATGACCGGGAAAAAGCTTCATTTCTGAAAGAAAACATATTACCCATTCAGGAAAGCGGACAATTAAAATTTATTGATACAAGCGATGGGATAGCTTTCACAGAGCATATCAGGATCCGTTTTGCCTATGGGCATACTGACGCGATGATGCTTCCGCAGATCAGCTATGGCGAAAAGACCATTCTGTATATGGCCGATATGCTGCCCTCAATCGGACATATTCCTATGCCCTATGTAATGGCTTATGATATGTTTCCGCTTAAGACTTTGAATGAGAAGAAGAAATTCCTGGAAGAGGCACTTCAGAATAATTACATCCTGTTTCTTGAACACGACCCGGTTAATGAATGCTGTACCCTTCAGGAAACAGAAAAAGGAATCCGGGTTAAGGATACCTTTAATTTATCTGATATATTGTAACGCTGACAGGGTTTAGAACCCTGTCAGCGTTTATACCTATACCACTATAGTTTCCGGTTTTGTGCCGGTGATCTCATCAATTTTATTCATGATCTCGTTTGTCATCAGCGGTACAACCTCTAAAGCGGTCAGGTTTTCCTTTAGCTGTGCTCCTTTAGATGCCCCCAGAATTACAGTACTGACATTTGGGTTTTTTAAACACCAGGCCAGGGCGAATTTGACCAGCGAAACATTTAATTTATCTGCCAGTTTTTTAAGTTCCTTAACCTTTTCGATGTTGGCTTCAACCAGCAGCCTGTCTTTTAACCAGCCCAGACTTTCCATATTAAACCGCGCCTCTTTCGGATCAGCATCGTTATACTTTCCTGAAAGCAGACCCGAAGCCAGCGGACTCCATATCGTTGTTCCCATACCGAAATCTCTGAATAGTAATAAAAATTCCTTTTCCATTTTTTCACGCCATAACATGTTATACTGAGGCTGTTCCATAACCGGATGAACCAGATGGTTCTTTTCAGCAAAATAATGCGCCTGCATGATCTCTGAAGCACTCCATTCAGAAGTTCCCCAATACAATGCCTTACCCTGTTGAATAAGCTGATGCATTGCCCAGACAGTTTCCTCAATGGGTGTTTCCTGATCCGGTCGATGGCAATAAAGCAGATCGAGATGGTCCAGCTGCAGCCGCTTAAGTGCATTATGAGTTCCTTCAAAAAGATGCTTTTTTGAGAGGCCTATCATATTCGGCTTCTTCTCTTCAGCACCAAAATAGATCTTACTTGATACGATATAGGAACTGCGATCCCAGTTCTTCTTCTTCAGTATATTTCCCATAACGATCTCCGACTTTCCGCCTGCATAACCTTCGGCATTATCGAAAAAATTCACACCGCCTTCGTAAGCGATCTCCATCAGTTCTTCAGCAACTTTATCCTCGATCTGCTGTCCGAAAGTTAACCAGCTTCCCAATGAAAGGGCACTGACCTTCAATCCTGATTTACCTAAACGTCTGTATTCCATGATCTTATATTAAATATCTTATTAATTATTATCCGCCTCAATTTAACGTTTTGTATCCTAAAAAAAATTTATCATTTCAACCTTTAAAACCCTTACTTAGCTGTGCAGAATTTCATAAATTAAGCCCTCAAATATAAATTGATCCGCTTCGGGGCGGAATAAGAAAAATGCAGCTTACCCAACTGGAAATCAAAGGCTTTAAAAGCTTTGGCGACAAGATCACGATCAATTTTAATGATGGTGTAACCGCTATTGTCGGGCCAAATGGCTGCGGAAAGTCGAATGTGGTAGATGCTATACGCTGGGTTTTAGGTGAGCAAAGCACCCGGATGCTGCGCTCCGAGAAAATGGAAAACATTATATTTAATGGAACAAAAACCCGTAAACCATCCAATCTCGCCGAAGTTTCATTAACCTTTGACAATACTAAAAACATACTCCCTACTGATTTCACAAGAGTTACCATCACCCGAAAATTATATCGCTCAGGTGAAAGTGAATACCGTCTGAATGATGTTCATTGCCGGCTGAAGGATATTACCGATCTGTTTCTGGATACCGGGATCGGGTCCGACTCATACTCTATTATTGAACTGAAAATGATCGATGAGATCATCGCCAATAAAGACAATTCAAGACGTGCATTATTTGAAGAAGCCTCGGGCATAACGAAATACAAGCTTCGAAAGAAACAAACCTTCAATAAATTAAAGGATACAGAAGCCGATCTGAGCCGGGTTGAGGATCTGCTTTTCGAGATCGAAAAAAATCTGAAAACTCTCGAGAACCAGGCCAGGAAAGCCGAACGATATTATCGGCTGAAGGAACAGTATAAGAGTTTAAGCATAAGTCTTGCATCATTCCGCATCATTAGTTTCAGGGATTCATTATCAAGACTGGAGGACAAAGAACAGCAGCAATCTATTGAAAACAGTGGAATTAGTGCAGCTATTGGCAATCTGGAAGCGGTTTTACAACAACAGAAGCTGGAAAACCTCAATCTTGAGAAAAATCTATCCATTCAGCAAAAGGCAAGCAATGAGTTCATCAATAAGATCAGGACCTATGAAAGTGACAAAAAATTAAAAAACGAACAGTTACGCTTTCTGGAAGATAAGAAGAGCATGCTGACGGAAGAACTTGAGAAAGACCGCAATCAGTTGAACCATGTCTTTTACAATCAAAAACGATTAAATGAAGAGCAGTTACAGGAAAGTGAGTTTCTTGAAAAACTACGTACCTCTGCCGGGCAGCAGCTTACTGAAATTAATGAGTTAAGAATCCGGCAGCAGAAAGCAAAAACGGAGCTGGACATTGTCAGTGCCCTGAACAATGAACTGCAAAACCAGGTTTATAAGCTTGAAAAGGATATAGCGATCCTCCATATTCAGAAGGAAGCACTGTATCAGGAAGGCAGCCGGAATATGGCGGATACAGAATCGAAGGAAACAGAGCTGAATGAATTTAATAAGGTAATTACCGGGATCAATGATCTGCTGGAAATTAAACAAAAGGAATTTGACCATAACAAGGAGCTGGAAGAAGAGCTTCAGCGGCAAATTCAACGAAGTTCTGATCAGCTGAAAGAACAGAAAGAATTGCTTAATCAGGAAAGCCGTAAACTTGATTCAAAACAAAATGAATATAACCTGACCAAGTCAATGGTGGATAATCTGGAAGGATTTCCGGAATCGATCCGTTTTCTGAAGAAAAATGCTGGCTGGACCAGACAGGCTCCCCTGTTTTCTGATATATTATTTTGCAGGGAGGAATACCGGATAGCGATTGAAAACTACCTGGAACCGGTCATGAACCATTATGTGGTTGAAACACAGGCAGATGCTATCCAGGCAATCCAGTTACTCAGCGATTCATCAAGAGGCCGGGCAAACTTTTTTATACTGGAAGCTCTGAAATCAGCACCAAAACGGTCTGCAGTTCAATCTGGCAGAGCTGAATTAATTCCTGCCTTAGACATTATCGATACGGATGCAAGATACCGCCCTCTGTGTGAAATGCTGCTCTATAACGTTTTCCTTCTGCAATCCGGTGAGGAGGTTGAAATGAGGTCTGCCCTTCCCAATGAGCAGCTTGTTATTTTAAGCAAGTCCGGAATGTTTTCAAAAACCCGAACCGGCATGTCAGGCGGGTCGGTTGGGCTCTTCGAAGGTAAGCGGATCGGAAGGGCCAAAAACCTTGAAAAGCTATCAAAAGAGATCAGTTCCTCAGAAACAGCAATCCTGAAATTAAAGAACGCAATGGCTGAAGAAGAAGAACGGCTGAAAAACCTGGCTGATTCCTCGCAAAAGGATCGGATTCAGATTTCACAGCTGGAGATCAATCGCCTGAGCAATGAATTCACCTCTGTAAAAACCAAACAGGAACAGTACCTGGCATTTATAGAAAACAGCCTGAACAGGAAACAGGATATCGAGCTTAAAATAAATAGTATCAGTAATGAACTTCTGGCTTCAGAGCCCCTGCTGGCAGAGCTGAAAATTAATAAACAACTCAAACAGGAACAGCTTTTGGCCGGGCAGCATAATTATAATGAGCTGGCCGATCAGTTAAATTCAAGGTCTGCCCTGTACAATCAGGAAAACATTCAGTTTCATCAGCAGCAAAACAAGGTTTCTGGTATTGAAAAAGACCTTGAATACCGCGAAAGCCAGCAAAGGGCACTTGAATCGCGTATTGAGGTCAATCAGGCCGGGCTTGAAAAAACACAAATCAGCATACAGGAGGCCCTGGAGCATGCCGATCATTCGGATGAAGACCTTATCGCTATGTATGCTCAGAAAGAAGAATTTGAAACGGCGGTAAAGGATGCTGAACAGGTTTATTATGCCTCACGCGGACAGATCACCGATACAGAGGATAAAATTACTGCCCTACGCCGGAATAAAGACCTGGCAGATGTCATCAGTAACGAACTGAAGGACCAGAAGACCAGCATTAAACTGGAACTTAATGCCTTAAAAGAAAGGCTGTCTGTGGAATTCTCAATTGATATTTCGGAACTTCTGGATGGTGAATTTACCTCTGAAAATCAATCAGAAAATGAACAGGAACTGCGTGAGAAAACTGATCGTATAAAAAAACAGCTGGATGATTACGGTGCGGTAAATCCCATGGCTATGGAAGCCTATCAGGAAATGGATGAGCGCTATACTTTTATACAGGTCCAGAAAAAAGACCTGGCTGAAGCAAAATCATCCCTTTTACAAACCATAAAGGAAATTGATGATACCGCTAAGGAAAAGTTTATGGCAGCATTCAGCAGTGTCAGAACTCATTTTATCCAGGTATTCCGTTCATTGTTCAATCAGGAAGACAGCTGTGATCTGATCCTGGCCGACCCTTCAAATCCGCTGGAATCAGATATTGATATTATTGCCCGTCCGAAGGGAAAGCGGCCGCTTTCGATTAATCAATTATCCGGCGGCGAAAAAACACTTACAGCTACCGCCCTCCTGTTTTCATTATATCTGTTAAAACCTGCCCCCTTTTGTATCTTCGACGAGGTAGATGCCCCTCTTGATGATACAAACATTGATAAATTCAATAATATTATCCGGGAATTTTCAAATCAGTCACAGTTTATCATCGTATCCCATAACAAGCGGACGATAGCAAGTACAGATATTATTTATGGTGTTACCATGGCTGAACAAGGCGTATCACAGGTGGTGGCGGTTGACATTCGCGAGGTAGCTTAAATTCCGGATTAAATTTCTATCAGGATAGTTTTAAACATCCCTTCAATTTAAAAACAGTAAGGCTGAGGTCAAAAATGGCATAAACCTGATCGGGTATATTAAAGGCAGGTCTGATGATGTGATCGTTGTTTCAGCTCATTATGATCATATTGGAGTCATAGACTCTCAAATTTACAATGGCGCCGATGACAATGCATCAGGGGTGGCTGCTATGCTGGGAATTGCAGAATATTTCAGGGATCATAAACCCCGGAATACCCTGCTCTTCATAGCCTTTGATGCCGAAGAAATGGGTTTGCAGGGTGCTTACGCATTTATTAAGAACCCAATACTTGCAAAGAAAAGAATCAAACTAAATGTTAACATGGACATGGTTTCGCACAATGACAAGTCTGAGCTATATGCCTCAGGCACTTATAAAACCCCCTCCCTGAAAGACATAATAGAAGATGCTGATAAAAAGACAGGCATCCGCATACTGTTCGGGCATGATCTTCCCGGTACCGGAAAAGATGATTGGACCATGCAAAGTGATCATGGGCCATTTGCCCAGGAAAACATTCCCTTTCTTTATTTCGGTGTTGAAGATCATAAAGATTATCACCAGCCAGGCGATACTTTCGCAAATATTAATCAGGGGTTTTTTCTCTCAGCGGCTACTGCCATATTGAGAAGTATTGTCAAAATGGATAAGAACCTGGACAGAATAAAGGAAAATCAGGATAGACTCGTCCAAACAAAATAACTATCTTTGTATTGCAAGCCGTTCTATCGCCCTGATGCAAATCGGGGAGGAAAGTCCGGGCAACACAGAGCATCCTGCTTCCTAACAGGAAGGCCCCGGCAACGGGGACGGAAAGTGCCACAGAAAATAAACTACCCGCCTTTGGGTGGGAAAAGGTGAAAATGTGAGGTAAGAGCTCACGGTATTGTATGGTGACATGCAATGCGGTAAACCCCAGGAGTTGAAAGACCAAATAGGTTCCGGAAGCGGAGTTGCTCGCTTCCTTATCCCGCAAAATCGGGATTATCCGGAATGGGTAGGTCGTTAGATCGCATAAGCAATTGTGCGGGTAGATAAATGATAGGAGTCCGCCCTGGGCGGATACAGAACCCGGCTTACAGGCTTGCTTTTTTATAAAAAACGCTATACCAGATAGGAAAATTATATTTGTTCAAACAATCCTTATATATACAGGGTTATGTTCGCAGAGTATATTACCGGATCATAAAAACTTTATGGCAAAAATATTAATAATAGACGATGAGAGGGCTATCCGCAATACTTTGCGGGAAATTCTGGAGTACGAAGAATACCAGGTAGAAGATATAGATAACGGAATCGATGCTTTGGAGCTCATTAAAAAGAATGAGTATGATCTGATCCTCTGTGATATCAAAATGAATAAAATGGATGGCATGGAGGTTCTTACCGAAGGACTTCGCATACAGCCTGATTTGCCATTTATTATGATCTCAGGCCATGGAACGGTTGAGACCGCCGTTGAAGCCAGCAAAAAAGGAGCCTTCGATTTTATCTCGAAACCACCCGACCTGAACAGGCTTCTGATCACGGTAAGAAATGCCCTGGAGCGTAAGAACCTGGTTACAGAAACTAAGGTTTTAAAGCGCAAAGCCAGCAAGACCCGCGAAATGCTGGGCAGCTCGGCTTCCATTCAACGAATTAAAGATACCATTGAAAGGGTAGCCCCTACTGATGCCCGTGTTCTGATAACAGGTGCGAATGGCAGCGGAAAAGAACTGGTTGCCCGCTGGCTGCATGAAAAGTCAAATCGTGCAAATTCCGCTCTGGTCGAAGTGAACTGTGCCGCCATTCCTTCCGAATTAATTGAAAGTGAATTGTTCGGGCATGAAAAGGGATCATTTACTTCAGCCATCAAGCAAAGAATCGGAAAATTTGAACAGGCGAGCGGGGGTACTTTGTTTCTGGATGAGATCGGAGATATGAGCCTTTCGGCCCAGGCGAAGGTTTTACGGGCACTGCAGGAAAATAAAGTGACCAGAGTTGGCGGTGAAAAAGAAATTGATGTTGACGTTAGGGTAATCGCAGCAACCAACAAAGATCTGCAAAAGGAGATCGAGGCAGGCAATTTCCGGATGGACCTGTATCACCGCTTAAGTGTGATATTAATTCATGTGCCTGACCTGAAAGAGCGAAAAGACGATATTCCGATCATCGCCCAAAGTTTTTGTGAAGAGATCTGTAATGATTATGGCATGCCCATTAAAAAGATCAATGAGGCCGCGATGGAAGCCTTACAGGCTATGCCCTGGACCGGAAATATCAGAGAGCTTCGCAATATGATCGAACGCCTGATCATTCTTAGTGAAAAGGTGATCACAGATAAAGATGTCAAAACATTTGCCAATCCATCCTCATTTTCACCGGTATCCGAGAATGGCTCTGGATCTCCCCATATAAATTTCGATCAGTTTGCCAACTTCCAGGAATACAAAGATTTTGCTGAACGGGATTATATCAAATACAAACTGGAGAAAAATAACTGGAATGTATCCAAAACGGCCGATGATATTGATATTCAGCGTAGCCATTTGTACAGCAAAATTGAAAAATACAGTCTGAAAAGGGCAGATTAAAAATATAGCTCAAGGCTTAAAGCCCTGAGCTATATTTTTAAAGTGTCTTAATCTCTGTTACCAGTTGCTGCAGGACCGATTTTGCATCTCCGAATAACATGGAAGATTTGGGTTGAAAAAAGAGTTCATTTTCAATACCTGCATAGCCGGGATTCATACTTCTTTTATTAATGATCACCAGTTTGGCCAGTTCCACATCCAGAACAGGCATGCCATATATTGGAGAGCCGGGATCTGTTTTTGCCGCAGGATTAACCACATCATTAGCTCCCAGAACTAAAACCACATCCGTTTGCGGAAATTCCTCATTAGCCTGTTCCATTTCCAGTAAACTGGCATAATCTACATCCGCCTCGGCAAGAAGTACATTCATATGGCCGGGCATCCGTCCTGCAACCGGATGTATCGCATAATTCACTTCAACTCCTTTATCAATCAGTAATTTTTCAAGTTCATGGCAAACATGCTGCGCCTGCGCGACAGCCAGGCCATATCCCGGAACGATCATCACCTTTTTGGCATAGCTCATCACTACTGCCGAATCGCTGATGCTAATCTCTTTATAGGCTCCCTGTTCCTTACTCGCAGAGCCTGCGGAAGACCCACCAAAAGAACCGATCAGAACATTGCTCAAAGGCCGGTTCATTGCCTTACACATCAGGATGGTCAGGATAGTCCCTGCCGAACCAACTAAAATACCGCCGGTAAGCATAACCGGGTTATTGTATAAAAATCCTCCGAAAGCTGCAGCAACACCGGTAAATGAATTCAGTAAGGAAATCACTACAGGCATGTCTGCCCCTCCGATCGGAAGAACGAAAAACACACCATAAATGATAGATAATGCAAATATTACATAGAATAAAGTGCCCGAGGAAGGATCAAGGCTTATAATCAGATAGGCTGAAAGTCCGATGATCACTGCAAAGAACACCATGTTAATAATATGCTGCCCATTGAAGGCAAAATCCTTAATTTGTCCGTTCAGTTTAGCCCATGCCACCATACTTCCGGCAAAGGAAATGGTTCCAATGATCAGTCCTGCGAAAATGATCAGCAATATACCCCGGTCGGGAGCAGCACCAGCCCCGATCTGATGTGAAAGGTGATCGAATTCTACGATAGATATCAAGGCGGCACAGGCCCCGCCCATACCGTTGAACAAACTAACCATTTCGGGCATGGCTGTCATTTTCACCTTTTTGGCAGCCAGTGTACCCAATACAGTACCAATGATGAGTGCAGTGAAGATCCAGGGATAATTACCCAATTTCTGCCCCTCTTCCTGGTACAGGAAAATGGTTCCCAGAATAGAAACAGCCATACCTGCTGCCGCAATCAGATTGCCCTTCCTTGCACTTTCGGGATGACTTAGCATTTTTAAACCTATAATGAAGGTAACAGATCCGATCAGGTAGCAAATTATTAAGATATTTAATTCCATTATATTCTATTTCTGAATTTGAGTTTGATATCGTATGTAAATTCCCGGGATCTTTATAAGCCGGGTTTGAAATTATTACTTTTTCTTTTTAAACATTTCGAGCATGCGGTCGGTAACTACAAAGCCTCCTACCACATTTAAGGTGCCTAATATCACGGCCAGAAATCCCAGAATAAGTGCTAAAAAATTATCGCTTTCAGCTTTTCCCATAACGATGATTGCACCAATGATTACAACTCCATGAATGGCATTCGCGCCGCTCATTAATGGCGTATGCAGTACACTTGGAACCCTCCCGATTACTTCGATCCCAAGAAAGACACTCAGAATAACGATGTATATCATTTGCTGATGCTGGGTGAGCCAGCCAAAAATCATTTCCATATATGTTGGTTGTTAGTTGTTGGTTGTTGGTTGTTAGTTGTTGGTTGACCTTTGATCAATTAAATTACCCGGAACTTAATACCTGTTAATAAAACTTATTACTTATCACTTATTACTTCCTTAACCCGCTCATTACATACCTCACCATTATAAGTAATGCACGAACCTTTAACCAGATCATCCTCAAAATTTAAACTGATCTGTCCTTCCGGACCGGTGATCAGCTTCAAAAAATTAAGAATGTTCTTGCCGTATAATTTACTGGCATCAGAAGGCATAGTTCCCTGAAGATTGGAATTGCCGATAATCGTCACGTTTTTATAAATGACGGTTTCCCGGTCTTTGGTCCTGCTGGTATTGCCGCCTGTAATTGAGGCAAGGTCGATGATCAGGGATCCGGTTTTCATCGTATCCAGAATACTGTCGGGCAGAAGGATTGGAGCCTTTTTTCCGGGTATCTGAGCCGTTGTGATGATCACATCTGCCTTTGCCGCAACATCTGCGATGCGCTGCTGTTGTTTTTGCTTATATTCTTCAGTCTGATCGACCGCATAACCTCCAGCCTTCGAAGCATCTAAAGCTCCTTCAACCTCTATAAATTTTGCACCCAAACTCATCACCTCTTCTTTAACAGCAGGCCTGGTATCAAAAACTTCCACTACAGCACCCAGGCGCCTGGCGGTAGCAATAGCCTGTAAACCCGCAACTCCTGCACCGAGGATCATCACTTTTGCCGGAGCAATACTCCCTGCAGCTGTCATAAACATCGGGAAATATTTGGGTAGCTCCATGGCGGCCAGTAAAACAGCCTTATAACCCGCAATATTAGCCTGCGAACTTAAAACATCCATGGTCTGTGCTCTTGTAGTCCTTGGAAGCATGTCCATACTAAAGGTTGTAAGTCCCTGTTTTGCCCAATTCTCTATTAAAGAGAAATTTGCAAGCGGACTATAAACCCCTAAAAGCACAGCAGAACTTTTAAGAGATTTTAAATCTTCCGGGCTTAGCGGATGGATACTCAATAGAATATCTGCAGTTTTTAAAACATTTTCCCTGGAACTGATCTCAGCGCCCTGTTCAGTGTAAAGTGAATCGGGAGCAAATGCTGAGTTGCCGCAGCTGCTTTCTACCAGGACTTGAATATTTTGCTTTTTTAGAACTGAAATATGTTCGGGAATTAAGGAAACGCGGGTTTCTATGGAGGGCTCGCGCAAGATACCAATAGTCATGTAGGGCTGCTATTTAAAAGTGTTTACAGCCGAAATTAGCTAAAAGAATTAAGAGTGAGAAGCACATCAAAAAAAATACAAAAATGTTTTTTGTGTTTTGCCGCTGCTTTCAGGTTTTGAGAGAAAATTCTTCGGGTAAAATCCCTGAAAAGATCCTTTATGCTGATACTTAAACGAAGGATCAGCATAAATTTCACCTTAAAAAACTATATTTGCGATTCAAATGAAGTATATACGTAACTTTTGCATAATTGCACATATAGATCACGGGAAAAGCACATTAGCTGACCGGCTTTTGGAGTTTACCAATACAATTACCCAGCGTGAATCACAGGCACAGCTGCTTGATGATATGGATCTTGAACGTGAACGCGGGATAACCATTAAGAGTCATGCTATTCAGATGGATTATGTGGAAGACGGCCAGCCTTATATTCTGAATCTGATCGATACTCCGGGGCATGTGGATTTTTCTTACGAAGTATCACGTTCCATTGCAGCCTGCGAAGGCGCATTACTCATTGTTGATGCTTCGCAGGGAATACAGGCTCAAACTATTTCAAATTTGTATCTGGCTCTGGAGCATGATCTGGAGATCATTCCTGTTTTGAATAAGATGGATCTCCCTGGCGCTATGCCCGAAGAAGTTAAAGACCAGATCATTGAGCTGATCGGCTGTAAACGTGAAGATATTATACCGGCATCCGGTAAAACCGGACTTGGGGTTGATAACATACTCCGGGCTATTGTGGAGCGAATCCCACCTCCAAAAGGAAATCCAGACGGAGAACTTCAGGCCCTGATCTTCGACTCTGTTTTTAATTCTTTCAGAGGAATTGTGGCTTATTTTAAAGTTCTGAACGGTGAAATCCGCAAAGGCGATAAGGTGAAATTTGTAGCTACCAATAAGGATTATATCGCCGAAGAAGTTGGCACCTTAAAACTGACCCAAAAACCGAAAGATGTTATTAAGACCGGTGACGTGGGCTATATTATTTCAGGTATAAAAGAAGCCCGTGAAGTTAAGGTTGGTGATACCATCACCCATAAGGATAAACCAAGTAAGGAGCCGATCAAAGGCTTTGAGGAAGTAAAACCAATGGTATTTGCCGGTATTTATCCGGTGGATACGGATGAATATGAGGAACTCCGGGAAAGTATGCATAAGCTGCAGCTTAATGATGCTTCCATTGTATTTGAGCCTGAATCATCAGCAGCCTTAGGTTTTGGATTCCGATGCGGTTTTCTGGGGATGCTTCATATGGAGATCATCCAGGAACGTCTGGAACGCGAATTCGACATGACGGTGATCACCACCGTTCCAAACGTTTCCTATAAAGCATTTACTTCAAAAGGGATCGAGATCGATGTTCATAATCCATCCGATCTTCCGGATCCGAGTAAACTCGAGTATGTAGAAGAACCTTATATTAAAGCTAATATTATTACCAAATCTGATTATGTGGGTGCGATCATGTCGCTCTGCATTCAGAAACGCGGTACCATCGTTAATCAGTCTTACCTCACCTCCGACAGGGTTGAACTGATCTTTGAAATGCCGATGGGGGAAATTGTATTTGATTTTTATGATCGCCTGAAAACAATATCCAAAGGGTATGCATCCTTCGATTATCATCAGATCGGATACCGGCGCTCAGATCTTGTACGTTTAGATATTTTATTGAATTCTGAACCGGTTGATGCTTTATCATCCCTTATTCACAGAACCAATTCATATCTATTCGGTAAGAAGATCTGTGAAAAGCTGAGAGAACTTATTCCGCGTCAGCAGTTTGAGATCATTATACAGGCATCTATCGGCGCGAAGATCATTGCGAGGGAAACTGTTAAAGCCTTACGTAAGGATGTAACAGCGAAATGCTACGGAGGTGATATTTCGCGTAAACGCAAGCTTTTGGAGAAGCAGAAGAAAGGTAAAAAGCGTATGCGGCAGGTAGGTAATGTGGAAATCCCGCAGACAGCCTTCATGGCTGTACTGAAACTTGATTAAACAACCAGATTCGCATTTCGCGAATTACGAATTATTGATGTTGAAAAGCCCTCTAATGTTAATAAATACCCAATATCTTATAAAATGCAGTTACTGGACGGAAAATTTGTATCAGAAAAATTAAAGCAGCAAATTGCTTTGGAAGCAGCCCAAATTCTTGAAAAAACTGGCCGTAAGCCCCACCTGGTCGCTATCCTGGTTGGGCATGATGGCGGTTCGGAAACCTATGTTGCCAGCAAAATTAAGAACTGTGAAAAGGTTGGCTTTAATTCGACCTTATATCGTTATGAAAATAATATAACGGAAGAGGAACTGCTTCGGAAGATTGACGAAATTAATAAGGATCCTGAAACGGATGGTGTCCTGGTTCAACTCCCTTTGCCTAAACATATTTCTGCCGATAAGGTTACAGAAAAAATTTCTCCTGAAAAGGATGTGGATGGTTTCCATCCCATGAACCTGGGGCGAATGCAGCGAAACCTCCCCTCCTTTCTGCCTGCAACTCCATACGGCATATTGCTGATGCTTCAGGAATACGGGATCGATACATCAGGCAAGCATTGCGTGGTTGTTGGACGAAGCAATATTGTCGGTTCACCCATGAGTATATTAATGGCCAGGAATACCAATCCGGGAAATTGTACGGTAACCATCTGCCATAGCAAAACACCTGACATACGTAAATATTGCCTGGATGCAGATATACTGGTTGTTGCGATCGGAAAAAAGAATTTTATTACTGCAGATATGGTAAAAGAAGGCTCAATTGTAATTGACGTGGGTATGAACCGTGAAATTTCCTCTGAAACGAAGTCAGGATATAAACTATTCGGTGATGTTGACTTTGAAAATGTAGCACCGAAAACATCATGGATCACTCCTGTACCCGGCGGAGTCGGATTAATGACGATTGTTGGTTTATTAAAAAATACACTGGCCTCAGCTAAGAAAGAGATTTACTGATTTTTTTACGTAAATATTTTTTTTTGTTTACGTATATAATTATATTTGTAAAGGAATAGAAAGGAGTTTCTTATGAATGCCAAATTAACGCTCAGCTTTAATGAAGAAGTCATCAATAAAGCAAAAAAATATGCGGAGGAAAACGATATAAGCTTGTCGCGACTGATCGAGTTTCTGTTAAAAAAGGTAACCTCAACTGATTACAAATCTCTGGAGCAGTACCCTATTGCTGATTGGGTCGATCTGATCGCAGAGGGCAAGGCTGAATATCAAACCAGGAGAAGTCGTAAAGCTTCAAAAAATGAATTTTTCGCATCAAAAAAATGAAAATTTTTCTGGATGCGAATATCCTGGTTTCAGTACTGAATAAAGAATATCCCATTTTCACAAATACATCAAGGATACTAAGCCTGGCGGGAACAAAACAATACCATGTTTTCACATCCCCGCTCTGCCTGGCCATTGCTTTTTATTTTGCAAAAAAAAAGCATAAAACCATTCTGGCCAAATCAAAGATCAAAATACTCGCTCAGCATATTAATATGGCTGCAAATTCCGGGGAGGCCATCATTAAATCGTTAGAAAACCCATCCATCCATGATTTTGAGGATGGCCTTGAATATTATGCAGCCCTTGAAAGCAGCTGTGACTGCATCATTACTGAAGACATATCCGACTTTTATTTTTCGGAAATCGAAGTTCTGAGCAGCGAGGATTTCTGCAAAAAACATCTCTTTCGCTGATTACTCTGAAGCATTACCAGAATTTCCACCAGGGATCTTTTATTCCGATATAAACTCCGTCTGCCCGATTTTCAATCGGATAGGTATCAATATAATCGCCCTGCCCCGGGGCACCGCGGCCGGTTTCAAGATCAAATTCATGCCTGTGATAAGGACAAACTAATTTGCCTTCAGAACACCACCCCTGACTGAGATCAGCTCCTGCATGGGGACATTTATTCTGAACGGCATATAAGTCATCATCAAGCTTTATAAAACATATATTTCTTCCTGAAACAGGAATTGATCTCATAAAATCAGCAGAACCTGAGATCCCGGGAGGAAAAACTTTAATCCATTTCATTTTGCCTTATTAATTGTCAGTATTGTGTCTCAATGCTCCTGAAACACTGCTCAACGATTAAACTTAAGTATATTTGCATCCTAAATTACAAAATGGCACATCAAATTCCACCCGACGGCACACTATTACCATTAATGGAAGAGTTTTATACCATCCAGGGAGAAGGTTTCCATTCAGGAAAAGCAGCCTACTTCATCCGTCTGGGCGGATGTGATGTGGGATGCCACTGGTGTGATGTTAAAGAAAGCTGGGATGCGGAACTGCACCCGCTGACACAGGCAGATCATATCGTCAGAAATGCTGAAAAATACCCCGGCAAAGCTGTGGTAGTTACCGGAGGAGAGCCATTGATATACAACTTGGATTACCTCAGCTCCGAATTGCATAAACGGGGGATCAAAACATTCATTGAAACCTCGGGTGCTTACCCTCTTTCAGGAACCTGGGATTGGATATGTGTGTCTCCTAAAAAATTCAAGGCTCCCAGACCGGATATCTTACCCCTGGCAGGAGAATTAAAAGTGATCGTCTTTAATAAGAGTGATTTTATATGGGCTGAAGAACATGCTTCACATGTGTCGGAAGTTTGTAAGTTATATTTGCAGCCTGAGTGGTCAAAGGCTGCAGAAGTTACGCCCCTTATCATTGATTATGTGATGCAAAATCCCAAATGGGAAATATCGCTTCAAACCCATAAGTATCTCAATATCCCATGATCTCAGCAATCGGGGCTTTTATTCAGAGAAAATAAGAGCCCCCGCTCCCCAAAATATCTTTGTAATCGGTATAACTTATTAATCAACTTAATTCCGATTATTTTTTACCTTCATATCAGGGAAAACCGATCAGTATGGATAAATGGATATTTATATTTTTATGCCTTATACCCGGTCTCGGTTTTGCTCAAAAACAAATATCATCTCCTGTAAAGCAGGCTCAAAAATCCTATATCCAGGCCAATGAGTACATCAGTTATAAGCTATACGATAAAGCCATCATCGAGCTGAAGCAGGCCGTGCTTCTGGATAATAACTTTACCGCTGCTTATCAGCAATTGGGGGATATTTACCGCAAATTGGGTAATTACGGCAATGCCCTGAGCAATTACAGAAAAGTGCTGGAAATCGACCCTGAATTTCAGTCAATCACCTATTTCGGCCTTGCAGAAAGCGAGCTGAATACCGGAGATTATACCAATGCGCTCCTTCATTTTAAAAAATATCAGACATTTCCAGGCCAGGGGATGGAAAGTAAAAAAAGGGTGAATAAATATATAACCGACTGCGAGTTCAGTCTGGCAGCCATCAAAAACCCTGTAAGTTTCAAACCTGTAAATATCGGTCCGGGAATCAATACCCGGGAAGATGAATACCTTCCAGTAATCACTGCAGACGAGAAAATGATCATCTTCACAAGGCAGAGCAACCGAAATGAAGATTTTTACAAAAGCATTAAAAAAGATGATCAATGGGCAGCAGCAGAATATCTGAGTAAGGAGATCAATACTTTTAACTTTAATGAAGGGGCACAATGCATCTCTCCTGACGGCAACTATTTATTCTTTACCGGATGCAACCGCCCGGATGGCCTGGGCCGCTGTGATATTTATATTTCCAGATGGGAAGGAAAAGGCTGGAGCAAGCCCTTCAATATCGGAGGTCCTGTAAATACCCCGGGATGGGAATCCCAGCCTTCCATTAGTGCCGATGGGCGTACATTATACTTTGTAAGTACCAGAAACGGCGGGTTTGGCGGCTATGATATCTGGAAATCAGACCTGAATTCCAATGGAACATGGACCGTTCCTGTAAACCTTGGGCCAGAAATAAATACCATCTATGATGAGCAATCGCCCTTCATACATCCGGATGATGAAAGCCTTTACTTTTCCTCCAACGGATGGCCCGGACTCGGAAATAAAGATCTGTTTATCAGCCGGAAGCTATTCAGCGATGAGAAGCAAAGCGGATGGCAAAGGCCTCACAATCTTGGATATCCGATCAATACATTCGGTGAGGAAAGCGGATTGAGTATCAGCAGCAATGGTAAGCTTGCCTTTTTCTCAAGTAATCAAAAAGAAGGATACGGTGGCCTGGATATTTATTCATTCGAATTACCTGAAAAGCTCAGGCCAAATGCAGTAAGCTATGTCAAAGGAATTGTTTATGACAAAGAAAGCCGTGATTTGCTTGATGCCAGGATTCAGATCATTAATCTGAATGATGGGAAATTCGTTTATGATGATGTAACTGACCCGGAAACGGGTGAATTTCTGGCCACCATGCTGAGCGGAAAATCATATGGCCTGAATGTCTCTAAAGAAGGCTATCTGTTTTATTCCCAGAATTTCACACCCGATCTCAAACTTGTAAACAAACCCTTTATGATCGAGATCCCGCTGCAGAAAATTGAAATTGGCGGTATGGTTGTACTAAACAATATATTTTTTGAAAGCAATAAATTCGACCTGCTGCCAGAATCCAAAGCAGAATTACAGCAACTTATTGGCTTCCTGAAAGAAAATCCTGCTATATCGATTGAAATTGGCGGACATACCGATCATATCGGGGATGATGGTTCAAATCTGACACTTTCTGAGAACAGGGCTAAAACAGTTTATAATTATTTAATAAACAACAAGATACCAGCAAAAAATTTAAGTTTCAAGGGATATGGCGAGGCTCAGCCCCTATCCGATAATTCAACAGAAGAGAGCCGGAAAAATAACAGAAGAACTGAATTTAAAATCATAAAAAAATAATCATGGATCAGAATTACAAAAACCACGCTCGCATCCTAACAGGCTATCACCGGGTACTGGCAGTTTTATTACTGGCAGGATTAACAGGTTCGCTTGTGAACCTCTATGAATCATGGAATACAGCCAATTTATATGCAGCCAGTTTACTTGTACTGTTGTTTATATGCAGCCTGTTTTTGTACTGGTACGTACGGGTTTTTCCGCTCAAAGCCCAGGACAGGGCTATCCGGGCTGAGGAGAATTTCAGACATTACCTATTGACGGGGAAAATATTGCCCCCAGGTTTGAGAACCCAACAAATAGTAGCCCTGCGTTTTGCTTCCGATGAAGAGTTCCCGGAACTTGCTCATCGTTCAGTAACTGAGAGCCTGGATGGAAAGTCAATTAAGCAGGCTATACGAAAATGGAGAGCAGATCACTATAGAGTTTAGGGATCAAGGGTAATTTAATCAATTGCTCAGCACGTTTCAGGCAGGGTCAGCAGTAATTAATTTTCAGAGCCCATCCCGGAACCGGAAAATTTGTAAAAAATAATTACCTTAAATGAGGATTTGAGAGGAAGGTTTTTTAGAAAATTTTAAACAATTCAACATGGATACGGGTACTGAAAAAGATCAGAATGCTCTTGACCGCCGGGAGGCACTAAAAATTCTTGGAATTGGATCGACGGCCGGTCTGATGGGTATGCTCGGAGCAATGCCTTCTGCGAAAGCTTCAGAAAGGGTCAGCCCCTCCTATGTGCGGGGTTTGGCACCGGTTAAAATCAAAAGCGTTAAAGCCATTGCATGTGCTCCGGGCGGCTCTAACCTCATCGTAGTAAAGGTAGAGACCACAGAGCCCGGATTATATGGCCTGGGCTGTGCTACCTTCACCCAGAGAGCAGTTGCTGTAGTCGCTGCAATAAACAGCTATCTCCATGATTTTTGTGTTGGAAAAGATGTGGATAATATTGAGGATATGTGGCATGGGCTGTATGTCAGTTCTTACTGGCGTAATGGTCCTGTTTTAAATAATGCTTTGAGCGGATTAGACCAGGCCCTGTGGGATATTAAGGGTAAAAGAGCAAATATGCCTGTTTACCAGCTTCTGGGCGGAAAGGTCAGGTTTGCCGTACCCTGCTATGGTCATGCCAGCGGTAACAGCCCGGAAGCAGTGGCTGAAAGTGTGCAAAAATTCATGAATGAAGGCTATAAGTATATCAGGATCCAGCAGGGAGGTTATGGAGCGGTTGGACTGAATCCGAAAAAACCTGATTTTAAGGAGGCAGGCTTCGGCGGCGAAACAGATGCTTATATGGATGAAAGAACCTATTTAAGATCGGTCCCTAAAATTTTCGAGGCGGTGAGGAAGACTTGCGGTGAGGATGTGGAACTGCTCCACGATATTCATGAAAGAGTTCAGCCGATGGATGCGATCAACATGATCAAACAGCTCGAACAATACCGTCCGTTTTTTATTGAAGATCCCTTTTCTCCTGAAAATATGGAATGGTTTAAGCAACTGAGGGCCAGCACATCAGTACCAATCGCTATGGGTGAGCTCTTCAATAACATCAACGAATTTAAAATGCCCATGGTCAACCAGTGGTTTGATTATATCAGGATCCATATCTCTCAGATCGGAGGCATCAGCCCTGCTATGAAAGTGGCCCGCCTTGGTGAATGGTTCAATATTAAAACTGCCTGGCATGGCCCTGGTGATGTTTCCCCCGTCGGGCATGCGGCCAATGCCCATATCGATCTTGCGGTATGGAATTTCGGAATTCAGGAGTCGGTTCTTTTTTCCGAGAAGATACAGGAAGTTTTTTCAGGTTGTCCGACTATGAAGAACGGATACATGTCGGTTAACGAAGTACCGGGACTTGGGGTAGATATCAATGAAAAAGAAGCAGCTAAATATCCCATCGGCACCAAATCGAACTGGCAGGTACGAAAAGCTGACGGTACACTGATCAGGCCTTGATAATTTTAATCCAAATTATTTATAAATAGTGATAAAGCAGGTCATTACATCCTTTCTTATTATTGCGGGCAGCCAGGCGCTTGCCCAGTATCCGGCGGCCCTTATTTCAAATGGCCAGATCGAAGCCAGGGTATATTTACCTGATCAGCAGAATGGTTTTTACCGGGGGACCAGATTTGACTGGGCCGGTGTGATATCCAGCCTGAAGTTCAGAGACCATGAATATTTCGGGGAATGGTATCCGCAGCATGATCCACTAAGACATGACGCCATTACAGGCCCTGTGGAGGCCTTTGATCCCATAGGTTATGACAGTGCAGCCCCCGGTGATAAATTCCTTAAAATTGGTGTCGGAATGCTAGGTAAGGTCAGCCAGACTCCCTATAAATTCAGTACCCGCTTTGAAATAGTAAACGCCGGAAAATGGAAGGTGCGCAGAAAAAAAGACAGGATCGGATTTATTCAAAAACTAAAGGATGAGCAGGGCTATGCATACACCTACAAAAAGACGGTACGATTGCTAAAAGGGAAATCCGAATTGATCCTGGAACACCGGCTGAAAAATACAGGAAAGATGCCCCTCAATACCAGGGTATTCGATCATAATTTTTTCGTAATCGACAATCAAAACACCGGGCCCGATTTTTCAGTGATCCTGCCCTTCAATATCGAATCAAATCCGGCAGGGAAAAACCTGATGAGCTTCAGCAATAATAAAATGAGTTATTTGAAGGAACTGAAGAAGGGCGAAAGCACCATGGAGTACCCGCTGGGATTTAGCGGCGACAGGGTTGAAGATTACGATTTCAGAATTGAAAACAAAAAAACCGGCGCAGGGGTTAGAATTACATCCGACAGAGCTCTGGCTCATTTCATGTACTGGTCGGTACCTACAACCCTTAGTCCGGAGCCATTTATAAAAATTGAGGCCATGCCGGGCAGGGAATTTACCTGGGCTATCTCTTACAGGTTCTATACCATTGATAAGAAAACAGAATAATTTTAAAAAACAGCTTTTATGATCAACAGAAGATCCTTCCTGAAAAGTACTGGAATTATTGCACTGGGAAGTACTTTACCCGCCTGGGCAGGTATGAGTTTACACGGGAAATTTGTATTCAAATACCCGCCAATGGGCTTACAGGTCTATACCTTGAATTCGATGATCAACTCGCCGGGAGCTGATACCAGAACCATCCTGGAACAGATCGCTGAGATGGGAATTAAGGAAATTGAAACCGCCACCGGCTCGGGCGGATTGTATTACAGGCATTCTGCAAAAGAATTTGCAGGGATGGCAAAGGATCTGGGGCTGAAATGGATCGGAAATCATGTTGGAGGATTGCCAAGAAGCGCACAGGTTCCCGCAGGCTCCCGCAATTTGAGGGATAATCTGCAGCAAATCGTAGATGATGCTGCAGAAGGCGGTTGCAGTTGGGTCATTTGTTCCAGTTCATCTATCAATAATCTGGATGAAATAAAAAGAACCACTGAAATATTCATCAGGGCCGGTGATGCTGCGGCGAAGAACAAGATGAAATTTGCCTATCACAACCACCAGTCTGAATTTACTCAGATCGAAGGAATATCAGCATTTGAGTATGTATTGGGCAATACTGACAAAAACAAGGTCTTCATGGAACTGGATCTGGCTTGGGCAACCGCTGCAGGTAAGGATCCTGTTGCTTTATTCAAACAGTACCCCGGGCGATTCCCTTTATGGCATGTCAAGGATCTTGATAAAACGAGCGGCAAACCTTGTCCGGTTGGAAAAGGGATAGTTGATTTCAGGCATATCTATGAAAACTCACAACTATCGGGTGTAAAACACGCATTTATTGAACAGGACGGATCAAAATCCATTGAGGATCCCGCTTCAAGTGTCGAATGGCTGAAATCTAATATATACAAACAGGACGGCAGAAAAAAGGAATAGTACCATTTCGGCATGTCCCATTTAAGTATCTGTTAACCAATATTCTATACTTTAAAAGATCAGGCTATTGCCTGCCTGATCCTGATCAGTTTGATCATTAAATTCTCCAGCAGATCTAAATGAAGCATATTGGCTCCATCTGATTTAGCATTTGCCGGATCAGGATGGGTTTCAATGAATAAGCCATCAGAACCAACTGCAATAGCTGCTTTGGCAATGGTTTCGATCAGGGCTGGTTTACCACCGGTTACACCGCTTGCCTGGTTCGGCTGTTGTAAGGAATGAGTACAATCCATCACCACCGGGACACCAAAGCTTCGCATTTCCGGTATTCCTCTGAAATCCACAATGATATCCTGGTACCCGAAGGTATTTCCGCGGTCGGTAAGGATCACATTCGGATTTCCTGAGTCCTGAATTTTTTCAACTGCGAATTTCATGGATCCTGCTGAAAGAAACTGTCCTTTCTTAACATTCACAGTTTTACCCGTTTTTGCTGCCGCAGTAAGAAGATCGGTCTGGCGGCATAAAAAAGCCGGTATCTGCAAGACATCCACAAATTCAGCGGCAATTGCGGCCTCATGGCTCTCATGGATGTCGGTTACTGTTGGAATGCCAAACTCAGAACTTACTTTGGCCAGTATTTTAAGCGCCTTCTCATCCCCGATTCCTGTAAATGAATCCAGGCGAGAACGGTTTGCTTTCCGGTAAGAACCTTTGAAGATCAAAGGTATCTCCAGTTTATCTGTGATGCTGACTATACGTTCTGCAATTCTAAGGGCTATTTCTTCACTTTCTATGACACAGGGACCAGCCATCAGGAAAAAATTTCCGGAGCGGGTATGTTTTATTTGGGGAATACTATCTATCATTAATTTCCTAATTCCGATAAAAATTTAATTCGCATCAGTTGGACCTCTTCGCGGGTATAATCATCTGTTCCCAGTTCTGCCAGGGCATTGTCAATTGAGTCGGTTTCTGTAGCCCTGAAATAATCATAAACTTCATCCTGCCTGTCTTCTTCTATCATCTCATCGATGTAGTAATTAAGATTCAATTTAGTACCGGAGTTGACAATAGTTTCCAGTTCCTTTAAAATATCATCATAGGTGATCCCTTTAGCCGATGCAATATCCTCCAATGCGATCTGTCTGTCAATATTCTGAATAATTGAAACCTTGAGAGCCGATTTATTAGCGGCGCTTTTTATGACCAGGTCAACCGGACGGTCAATTTCATTTTCCTCAACATATTTTTTGATGAGTTCAATAAATGGAGGGCCAAATTTCAAGGCCTTTCCTGAACCAACCCCCTGGATCTGCTTTAATTCCTCCACCGAAATTGGGTAATGGGTACACATTTCATCCAATGAAGGATCCTGAAAAATAACAAAGGGAGGAAGATTTTTCTGTTTTGCAATCTTTTTACGCAGATCTTTCAGCATCTGTAATAACCTGATATCAAGTGCTCCGCCCTGTTGCTGGGATTCTTCGACTTCATCTTCAGCTGTATCCATTAAATAATTAAGGATAAACTTAATTGAATGCGGGTTTTCAATAAATGAATTTCCTGATTTTGTGAGCTTTAAGAGTCCGTAATTATCAATATCTTTCTGTACAAAATTATTCAGCACCGCCTGACGCATCAAGGATTTCCAGAGTATTTCACCTTCTTCCTTCCCTGAACCGAAAAGGGGCAGTTTACTATGTTCATACGAGGCTATCTGGGCATTTTCAACACCCATCATAATATTAATAATATACTGGTCGTCAAATTTTTCACCGAAATCCCTGATGAGGCTCAAAACCTTTAACAGCGGGATTTCAGCGTCAAAATATTTTTTGGGATGACGGCAATTGTCACACATATTATTACAGCCGGTCTCATTAAAATTTTCACCGAAATAATGAAGTATCTGTTTACGCCTGCACACAGAGGATTCGGCATAATCAATTACCTCTTTTAATATCTGAGTACCTATTTCACGTTCAGAAACAGGTTTATCCTTCATAAATTTTGTCAGCTTATCGATATCCTTCTGAGAATAAAAAGCGACACAGATTCCTTCTCCCCCATCACGGCCTGACCGGCCTGTCTCCTGGTAATACCCCTCCATACTCTTGGGAATATCATGATGGATCACATAACGAACATCAGGCTTGTCGATACCCATCCCAAAGGCAATGGTGGCAACGATCACGTCAACATCTTCCATCAGAAAATTATCCTGGGTCTCGGCGCGTGTTTTCGGATCAAGGCCTGCATGGTAAGGCAGTGCCTTGATTCCATTAAGCTGTAAAGCCTCAGCAACCTCCTCCACCTTTTTGCGGCTCAGGCAATAAACAATACCTGACTTCCCGGCATTCATTTTAGCATACCTGACAATTTCTTTAATTACGTTCCGCTTGGCACGAACCTCATAAAATAAATTTGGCCGGTTAAAGGAGGATTTAAAAAGCGATGCATTGTTCATCTGCAGGTTCTTTTGTATATCCTGCTGAACTTTCGGAGTTGCGGTAGCTGTCAGGGCAATAATCGGAATATTATCTCCTATATTATCGATCACCTGACGAATCCTGCGATACTCAGGCCTGAAATCATGACCCCACTCAGAAATACAATGTGCTTCATCGACAGCCACAAATGAAATGGAAATGCCCTGTAAAAACTCGACATTCTCAGGTTTGGTTAAGGACTCGGGAGCTACATAAAGTAATTTCGTTTCTCCGCTGCTCACATCCTCCTTCACTTTGGTAATTTCTGATTTATTTAAGGAAGAGTTGAGAAAATGGGCAATACTTTCAGTACCCCCGAAAGCCCTGAGCTGATCTACCTGATTTTTCATCAGGGCTATTAATGGAGAAATTACGATGGCGGTTCCCTCGCTCATGAGTGCCGGCAACTGGTAGCAAATTGATTTTCCGCCACCTGTTGGCATTATAACAAATGTATCTTTTTTCTGAAGTATGCTGGTTATTATCGCTTCCTGATCACCCTTAAAGTTATCAAAGCCGAAAAAATTCTGTAAATTATCGAATAACGATTTGTTGATTTCCATTACTTAACTGGAAAAAATTGAAAATGGGTCATAATAATATTCAAAATAACATATTTTTGCGATAAATTATCGATTTATTTAAAAAAAATCTACTTGAAAAACAAAGTTCAAATATTGGAAATTGCCAGGAAAACGCTTCTGTTAGAAGCTGAAGCCATTAAAATGCTTTCAACCCGATTAAACGATGATTTTTCAGAAATAGTACATCAAATTTTGTACCTAAATGCGCGGGTAATTGTAACCGGCATTGGAAAGAGTGCAATTATAGCTCAAAAGATCGTTGCCACGTTTAATTCTACCGGCACTCCGGCTATTTTTATGCATGCCGCTGATGCCATTCATGGCGATCTTGGAATGATTCAGAATAACGATCTGGTCATTTGTATTTCCAAAAGCGGGAATACACCTGAGATCAAAGTACTTATCCCATTATTGAAACAGGGTGATAATAAACTGGTTGCCATGGTTGGTGACCTTCAATCCTTTCTGGCAAGACAGGCAGACTGGGTACTCGACACCTCGGTTGAGTCGGAGGCCTGTCCGCATAATCTGGCCCCGACCAGCAGTACTACTGCCCAATTGGCTATGGGTGACGCATTGGCAGTATGTTTGCTTGAGTGCCGCGAATTCAGCAGTTCAGATTTCGCAAAATATCATCCCGGTGGTTCTTTGGGAAAACGCTTATATTTAAAGGTAGGAGAACTGGCTGAACAAAACGAAAAACCTCTGGTAAGTTCCTCAGCCTCAGTGAGGGAAGTTATTATTGAAATTACAAAAAACAGATTAGGTGCTGTTGCTGTTGTTGATGATGGAAAGCTTGCAGGTATAATTACTGATGGTGATATACGCCGAATGCTGAATAAAAACAGTAGCATTGAGGGATTAAGCGCCAGGAACATTATGACTACATCACCTAAATATATAAATAAGAACGAACTTGCCGTTAACGCACTCGAAATTATGCGAGTTAATAATATTACCCAAATTCTGGTTGGCACAGATACAAAATTTGAAGGGTTTGTCCATCTTCACGATCTCCTGAAAGAAGGAATTATTTAAGGTATTTAAACAGGCATGAAAAATTATTACGCTCTCATCATGGCAGGCGGAATTGGCAGCAGATTTTGGCCAATCAGCCGTACCGCCCATCCAAAGCAATTTAAGGATATACTTGGAACCGGAAAAACACTTATTCAGCAAACATATGATCGCTTTTTGAAAATCGTACCCAGGGAGAATATTTTTATTTTAACCAATGAAAATTATATCCATCTGGTTAAGGAGCAAATTCCGGACATGGATGAATCACAGATCCTGGCCGAGCCTATCATGCGGAATACCGCCCCTTGCATTGCCTATGGCAGCCATAAAATTCGCAAGATCAATCCCGAAGCTGCCATTGTGGTTACCCCCTCTGACCATTTGATCATGGATTCGGAGAAATTTACCAGATGCATCAAGAAATCACTTGAGGCCGCGTTAAAAAATGATTGCCTGATTACCCTGGGGATCAAACCCTCCAGGCCGGATACAGGGTATGGCTATATTCAGTTCAACACAAAAAAGATCGAAGAAGATTTTTTCAAGGTTAAAACCTTTACTGAAAAGCCAAATACCGAATTAGCCAAAACCTTTATTCAGAGCGGTGATTTTTTATGGAACGCAGGAATTTTCGTCTGGTCGGTGAAGAATATCCTGACCTCATTTGAAAAGTATTTACCTGAAATGAATGATATTTTCAATGAAGGCGAACCGGCCTATAATACTGAAAATGAGCAGGAATTCATACAGTCTGCATTTTCCCAGTGTACCAATCTTTCTATCGATTACGGGATCATGGAGAAAGCGGATAATGTTTATGTCCTGCCCTCGGAATTCGGATGGTCAGACCTGGGCACCTGGGCTTCAGTATATGATCTGGCGGAAAAGGATTATGTTGGAAACGCTGTAATTCACGCCGAAAAGGTCATTATGTACGATTCTTCCAATTGTATGGTGAATGTACCCAAAGAAAAACTGGTTGTACTTCAGGGTTTGCATGATTTTATTGTGGTAGAAGAAAATAATACCCTATTGATTTGTCCGAGAGATCAGGAACAGGAAATCAAGCAAATCGTAGGCGATGTAAAACAGCGCTTCGGAACTGAGTTTATTTAGCGGCTAGTTTTTGCCTGACTGCTTCATATAACAGAATACCTGCCGAAACGGAAACATTGAGGGATTCGATCTCTCCGAACATGGGTATTTTTGCCAGGTGATCAGCAATCCGGATCATGTCAGAAGATATCCCGCTTTCTTCAGAACCCATAATGATTGCAGTGGGAACCGTATAATCAGGCTGGTACAGGTAATCATTTGTTTTCTCAGTACAAGCTATCAGCTGCAAACCAGAGTCCTGAATAAACTTTGCGGTCCTGAATAAACTTTCGTGCCTGCAGACAGGGATCTTGTATAATGCCCCTGCCGATGTTTTAATTGCATCGGGATTAATTTGGGCGGAGCCTTTGGACGGTACTATCAATGCATGCACCCCGGCACATTCGGCTGTCCTTGCAATGGCACCGAAATTTCTCACATCGGTAATTCCATCCAGCATGAGTATCAGCGGAACCTCCCCTTTTTCATAGATCAATGGTATGATATTCTCAATCTTATCATAACTTATCGGAGAAATAAATGCAACAGCACCCTGGTGATTCTTCGGAGTTAAGCGATTTAATTTCTCAACAGGCACCAGCTGGAAACCCATTTCATTTTCCTTAAGCAAACTGCGTAACTCCAGAATAATGCCACCTGTGAGACCTCTCTGTAAATAAAGACTTTCAATTTCCTTACCGCTTTTTATAGCCTCTATAATTGCCCGTATTCCAAATACCATTTGATTTGACTCATGCGTTTCAGAATCGCGTCTTCCTTTATAAGAGTTAGTGTTCATTTCTACTGAATATTTATGCCGCCAAGTTAGATATAATTTCCCTTTTCATATAAATGAGAAGATTTTTTATCAAAAAAAATTAAGCTTATTAACATCTAAAAAAGTTATTAACACTCCTGTTATATAACCTATGGGCAATAAATTTTCTTACTTTAATAACTTTTTAACAATTTATGTTAATAAAAAAGCGATTAAGGGGCCGGATACAAATAGTGTGTTTTGCTAATAATATTCGCTGTGAAAAACTAAAAATTTTCTGCTGCCTTTTTTATATACTTTTGTTGTTATGAGTTTAGAAAAGGACCAGGAATTTAACAAAAGCAACAAAAATACTTTTTCGCCAGAGCGGCGTAACCGGCTAAGTACCGCAGCCAGTGGCCTGGGTAAATTACCACCCCAGGCATTAGATCTTGAAGAGGCTGTTCTGGGTGCCCTGATGCTTGAAAAGGATGCACTTTCGGCAGTTATTGATATATTAAAACCAGATGTTTTTTACAAGGACAGTCATCAGAAGATATTTGAAGCCATCCAGGTACTCTTCCAGAAATCCTCCCCTATCGATATTTTAACCGTTACCGCCCAGCTTCGTCAGCAAGGCGACCTGGAAATGATCGGCGGCGCTTATTACATTACAGAACTCACAAACCGTGTTGCATCAGCGGCAAACATCGAATATCATGCAAGGATCATTTCACAAAAATTCATACAGCGTGAACTCATCCGCATTTCCACAGAAATAATCAGTAATGCCTATGAGGATACTACTGATATCTTCGACCTTCTGGATCACGCAGAAAAAAACCTGTTTGACATTGCGCAGAATAACCTTCGAAGGGATTCCAGGAAGATGGATGATATCATCCGTGAATCGCTTGAAAACCTGGAAAAGATTAAGGATAAAGTTGACGGACTTACAGGGGTACCTTCCGGATTCACAGCTCTGGACAGGATCACTTCTGGCTGGCAGCCCTCCGACCTCGTGATCATTGCGGCCAGACCTGCAATGGGTAAAACTGCCTTTGTATTAAGTTGTGCGCGGAATGCGGCAGTACAGTTCAACAAACCTGTTGTATTCTTCTCGCTGGAGATGTCATCAGTACAACTGGTCAATCGTCTGATATCAGGGGAAACAGAAATTGAACAGGAAAAAATCCGGAAAGGCCATTTAGCAGAATGGGAATGGCAGCAGCTTCACTCCAAGATCGGTAAGCTGACGGAGGCTCCATTATTCATTGATGATACTCCTGCGCTTAATATCTTCGAGTTCAGGGCAAAGTGCAGGCGTTTGAAAGCCCAGTATGATATTCAAATGATCATCATTGATTATCTGCAACTGATGCATGGTAAAAGCGATGGCAAGAGCGGCAACAGGGAACAGGAGATTGGTAGTATTTCAAGAGCTTTGAAATCGGTAGCCAAGGAATTAAATGTACCTGTGATCGCCTTATCCCAATTAAGCCGTGCCGTAGAAAACCGCCCTGGCGGAAGTAAAAAGCCGATGCTATCAGATCTTCGTGAATCGGGATCTATTGAACAGGATGCCGATATGGTACTCTTTCTTTACCGCCCGGAGTATTATGGATTAACAGAAGATGAGCAGGGACGTTCAACAGTAGGAATTGGTGAAGTGATTGTTGCCAAGCACAGGAATGGGGAAACCGGTACGGTTCCACTTCGTTTTGTTGGCAAATTCGTAAAATTCGTTGACCTGGAAGAGGATTTCAGTAATCCATCCGGAAATAATCCGAATCCTTTTGCCGGGATCGCACCCTCACAGGATTTTGAAAAACCAAGTAATTTTATCATTCGGCCTTCAAGAATGGATGATATAGATGATGAACCTCCCTTTTAGGCAGGCGCTGTTCCATGAGTAAAATGATATCCGTATTATTCTCTAAAAGAATAAACCCAGCAATACCCCAGCCAGGATGAGAAAAGGAGTTCTGATCCTGGTAAATACAAGAAGCAGAAAAGTACAGATAATGATGCTAACCGACAGGTAATTGATCCCGATAGGCTGTAAAAGAAGCAGAAAGGCCGCCCCGATAAAACCAACAGAAACCGCATTGATCCCTGATAAGGAATTTTTAATCCTGGTTATTTTCTTTAAATCGTTCCAGAATGGAACAATAAATAATATGAGTATCAGGCCGGGCAGATTGATTCCTAAAACGGCGATAAAACTGCCGAGTATTTGACCGTTGATGCTGTAACCGGCATTTTTCAAGGTCATCCCTCCAATAAAGGAGGTAAAAGAGAAGGTTGGACCAGGTAATGCCTGCTGAAAAGCATAGCCTGAAAGAAACTGGTCGGAACTCAGGTAACCCTTCATTTCAACAAATTCAGTGTACATAAAGGGCACTAATACCTGCCCTCCTCCGAAGATCATGATACCATTACGATAGAAATTCTCGAATAAACGTATGGGTAAACTAAAAGGTGATGTTCGGTTGATGAGCGCTCCCAAACCGGCAAATAATAATAGTACCCCTATGAAATAAGCGATTTTGCGGGGGTTTATTTTAGAAAACAATTTGAACCTCAACGTATTTTCTTCCATTGCTGTATCAATCGCTGAGGTTACAATTCCGCCTAACAGGATAAGAATTGGGAAGGCATAGGCATTCCTCAAAACAAGGGTGGCAAATAAAGAAGCTCCTGCCAGCCAGATCGCGGTCCTGGTTTTCAGAACTGACCGCCCGAATGAATAAGCGGCAAATGCAACTATCCCTACCGCCACGGGCTGAATAAAAGTCAGAATATGTTCAAATTTTTCTTTCTGACCCAACATGGTATAACTTAATACCGCGATGCACATGAGTGCTGTGGATGGAAGTATCCAAATGAGAAAAGTAGTAATTGCAATGGGCAGGCCCCCTACTTTATAGGCGATGCCTACCAGTGTTTGCGTCGATGAGGGTCCAGGTAAAATTTGCGTTAAAGCATTCAATTCCAATAATTCACTTTCAGTAATGTACTGTCTCCGATTAACAAAGTTTTTGAGCATCATTCCTATATGGGCCTGCGCACCTCCAAAAGAAGTAAGCGTGAACCATATGACATCAGAAAGAAAAATGAATTGGCGTTTACTCAGCATATAATTTAATCATCGTCATAGTCTAATCCTGATGCTGAATTGTAAACGGTCTGCAATTCAGAATAAGCATGCATATCACCAGCCCCCCTGGCCACATCCATTCCTTTCAGATAAATCATTACTGCATCTGATTTCCGGCCCAGAATTTCATATAATCTGCCCAGGTGATAATAAGTCCCGACATAATCAGGATGATTGGAAACCAGGTCTTCATAATAAAATAACGCCTTATCCATATCCTTAGCGTTGAAGTATTCCGTGGCCAGTGCATATTTTAAAAATGGATCATTGGGTTCATTTTTAAGAAAATTCAAAAGCTTTTGTAATCGGATTTGATGCATATAATTTAGCTTTTTTGAGT
This sequence comes from Pedobacter sp., assembly GCA_036677005.1. GTDB lineage: Bacteria > Bacteroidota > Bacteroidia > Sphingobacteriales > Sphingobacteriaceae > Daejeonella. Next base: position 70,461 of record JAKFBV010000020.1, on the reverse strand, counting down.
AGATTTGCAAAAACAGAAATCTATATGAAAATATTAGTTTGTGTCAGTAATGTACCAGATACGACCACAAAAATAACTTTTAGCAGTGATAATACCCAATTCAATACAGCAGGTGTTCAATATATATTAAACCCTTATGATGAAATTGCTTTAGCACGTGCCATAGAGTTAACTGAAGGCGGAAAAGGATCAGTTACGGTAATCCATATTGGCGAGGCAGGTTCCGAACCAACCATCAGGAAAGCCCTGGCCATCGGTGCTGATGCTGCTGTACGAATTAATGCAGCTCCGCGTGATGCTTATTTTGTATCTTATCAGATCGCCCGGTATGCAAAGGGTAAAGAATTTGATATGATCTTAACCGGGCGTGAATCAATCGATTATAACGGTTCTCAGGTTGCTGCTATGCTTGGTGAATTTCTTGATATCCCATCCATTTCGATCATTAAAAAACTTGAAATTGATGGTGATAAGGCAAACCTTGTACGTGAGATCGAAGGTGGTAAAGAGATGCTGAATGTATCTTTCCCCTTTGTCGCAAGTTGTGCTGAAGGGACAGCAGAACCAAAAATTCCGAATATGCGGGGGATTATGTCGGCCAGGACCAAACCACTCGAGGTCATTGAGGCATCAGAAATTGAAAAACTTGTTGATTTTGCATCCTATACCATTCCAGCTCCAAGGGGTTCAGTAACTCTCCTGACGCCGGATGATACCGAAAAACTCGTGAGCCTGTTACATACAGAGGCGAGAGTTATTTAACAGAGATAGATAATAAATTCAAAATCCCGTTTTTAGGGTTTAAAAAGAAAATATGTCAGTTTTAGTATATGTTGAGAATGCAGGAGGCAAATTCAAGAAATCTACTTTCGAAGTAGTTTCATATGCCGCGGCAGTTGCAGAACAGTTAAAAACAGAATTGGTAGCCATTTCGATCGGTGACCTTAGTCAGAATGATCTGACCAGCCTGGGCAAATACGGAGCTTCAAAGGTTCTGAATGTTTCGAATGATAAATTAAAGGCCTTTGTGAACCAGGCCTATGCTTCAGTAATTTCTGAAGCTGCAAAAAAAGAAAGTTCTTCAGTAATCATCCTGGCTAACTCATTTAGCGGAAAAGGGCTGGCACCCCGTATTTCTGTGAAAATGCAGGCAGGCCTTGCAGATGCGGCTGTTGAACTTCCTAACATGGAAAACGGTAAATTCAGAGTTAAAAAAACAGCCTTTTCAGGGAAAGCTTTTGCTATCGTTGAGCTAAATTCAGCGGTAAAGGTGATCGCTTTAAATCCCAATTCATTTCAACTTATTGAAAAGGGGTCAGCAACAAAAGTTGAAGATTTTCAACCTGAGCTTAAGGACACCGATTTTCGCACGATGGTCACTGAAATTGTAAGGGCAAGTGATAAGATCGCTTTGCCTGATGCCGAACTTGTTGTTTCAGCAGGACGCGGCATGAAAGGGCCTGAGAACTGGCCAATGATCGAAGAATTAGCAGAAGTTCTTGGAGCAGCCACTGCCTGTTCAAAACCCGTATCTGATGCCGGATGGCGTCCGCATGAAGAACATGTCGGACAGACAGGTATTGCTGTCAGTCCAAATCTGTATATTGCAATTGGCATATCAGGTGCGATCCAGCATCTGGCCGGAGTTAGTTCTTCTAAAACAATTGTTGTTATAAATAAAGATCCGGAAGCTCCATTTTTCAAGGTGGCAGATTATGGAATTGTTGGAGATGCATTTGAAGTAGTACCTAAATTAATTGAAGCTATTAAAGCTTATAAAGCACATTCCTGATATGTTTTATGTTTGGGAATTTGAGTTCCGCGCATATTAAGCTCATTTAATGAAGAAGATAAAATTAGATATAGTAGGCTTATCCTATAGCCAGACCCAGTCAGGCGCATACGCCCTTGTATTGGGTGAAGTAAACGGCCGCAGAAGATTGCCTATCATCATAGGTGGATTTGAAGCTCAGGCTATTGCTATTGAGATCGAAAAAATGACTCCCAGCCGGCCTCTTACACATGATCTATTCAAGTCATTAGCCGGAACCTATCATATCAATATTCAGGAGGTTATTATTTACAATTTGGTTGACGGGATCTTTTATGCCAAGCTAATCTGTTCGGATGGTAAAAAAAATTCTGAAATTGATGCAAGAACCTCTGATGCCATTGCCCTGGCGGTTCGGTTTGACTGTCCCATTTATACTTATGAATTCATTTTAGCTACCGCAGGTATTGTTATTGAAGGGAATGAGTTTGTATTTCTTGAAAATATTGAACCACAAACCGAAGAAAAGGCTGCTTCGACTTCAATAAGTTATAGTTCACAGACCGAAGAAGAACTGAAAGCCAAACTCAAGGAGGCCCTGGCAGAAGAGGCCTATGAAAGGGCTGCGAAGATCCGGGATGAACTCTCAAGACGAAAATCCTCTTAAATATTCTCCAAAAAGTATTTAATCTAAATCTTATTTCTAAATTTCACGATTAATTCAGAATTCAATTTCTATATGGAGAGATTTACCGGCCTGATTGGCGTCGTTCTAATTTTCGCTATCGCATTTTTAATGTCCAATAATAGAAAAGCGATAAATTACAGGCTGGTTCTTTCAGGTTTGGCTATTCAGCTCTCCCTGGCTGTTTTCATCCTTAAGGTCCCCCTGGGAAAGACCATTTTCTCCTGGCTCGGTGATGCGGTCACTAAAATATTGAATTTTTCCCAGGCAGGTGCAGCCTTCGTATTCGGTCCTCTGGTAAACTCAGTCAATATGAGCAAAGCATTTGGAAACGGGAATGAGTTTATCTTCTTTTTTAATATAATACCTACCATAATTTTTGTTGCGGTTTTGGTTAGTGTAGCCTATTATCTGGGTATCATGCAGCGAATAGTAAAATTCATAGCCTATATCGTTTATAAATTAATGGGAGTTTCGGGTTCTGAGGCCCTTTCAAATGTTGCCAGCGCGTTTGTTGGGCAGGTGGAAGCGCAGATCATGATCAAGCCTTATTTAAAAGGGATGACCATGTCAGAGCTGCTGGCTTCAATGACGGGGAGTATGGCTTGTATTGCCGGAGGTGTGATGGCTGTTTATATTGCATTAGGTGTGCCGGCCGAATACCTTATAGCAGCAAGCCTGATGGCTGCTCCTGCCGCACTGGTCATTTCAAAGATCGTGTGGCCGGAAACTGAGATCTCAGAAACAAAGGGCGTGGTATCCTTAGAAATTAAGAAAACCAATGCCAATCTGGTTGATGCAATATCGCATGGTGCCAGCGACGGTTTAAAGGTAGGCCTGAACGTTGTGGCCATGCTGATAGGATTTATAGCAATAATAGCACTGATTGACTTTGTGTTGGGGAAAATAGGTTATGGCCTCGACAGTTTGGGAATGTCACTTTCCTTTATCGGGATCAATCTGAAAACCCTTAGCCTGAACCAGATCCTGGGATCCTTATTCTCGGTTTTTGCATTTGCCATGGGTGTACCCGGCAAGGACATACAGGTTGCAGGTTCACTGATGGGCACGAAAATGGTGATCAATGAATTTGTTGCCTATCTGGACCTGGCGAAGATCAAAGCTACGCTCGACCCCAAAACCATTTTGATCACAAGCTTTGCACTTTGCGGATTTGCCAATTTCAGTTCCATTGCCATACAGGTAGGCGGAATTGGGGAATTATCGCCGGAAAGAAGGACGGATCTGGCCAAGCTTGGAATGAGAGCTCTGATCTGCGGTACATTGGCCTCTTATTTATCGGCAACTATTGCCGGCATCCTGATGTAGTTTTAGTTGTTTGTTGTTAGTTGTTAGTTGTTAGTTTGTTCGATGGTTAGTGGTTTGTTACGAGTTTCGTGTACAATCTATAAGTTATAACCTATAGCTTATAACCTATAGCTTATAACCTACAACTGATAACTCCTTACCGTTTTTTTAAATCGACATATTCTCTATAGGTTTCTCCTACAAATATTTGTCTTGGTCTTCCAATAGGCTCTTTATTCTCGCGCATTTCTTTCCATTGAGCAATCCATCCCGGTAAACGGCCTAAAGCGAATAATACGGTAAACATATCAGTCGGGAACCCTAAAGCACGGTAAATAATACCAGAATAGAAATCGACATTCGGATATAGCTTACGCTCAACAAAATACGGGTCGTTCAGGGCCGCAGTTTCCAGTTTTTTCGCGATTTCCAGAACAGGATCATCAATACCAAGTTTATCAAGAATGTCGTCGCAGGCTTTCTTGATGATCTTCGCCCTCGGGTCAAAGTTCTTATAAACACGATGTCCAAATCCCATCAAACGGAAACTATCATCCTTATCTTTTGCTTTGTTGATCCATTTATCAGTATCGCCGCCGTCATTTTTTATCTGCTCAAGCATTTCAATGACCGCCTGATTGGCACCTCCATGAAGCGGGCCCCATAAAGCTGAAATACCTGCAGAAATTGAAGCATATAAATTACAGTCTGATGAACCTACCATCCGAACCGTGGAAGTGGAGCAATTTTGCTCGTGATCTGCATGGAGTATAAATAATACGTTCATGGCCTTCACTACCACAGGATCGATCTCTTTATTTTCTGTTCTCTGACCGAAAGTCATGTTCAGAAAATTACTCACATAATCCAGATTATTTTGCGGATAGATGATCGGATGGCCGAGAGATTTTTTATAAATCCAGGAAACAACTGTGGTCATTTTTGCAAACAGCTTGATAATGGTCAGTTTTTGCTCCTCTGCTGTTTGCTTTGAGTTTAATGATTCGGGATAAAATGAAGATAGGGAACATATCAGGGAAGAAAGTTGTCCCATAGGATGGGATTTCGAAGGAAACCCGTCGAAAAATTTCTTCATATCTTCATGAACCAGCGTATGCCTGGAGATCACGGACTGAAATGAGTTGAGTTGAGATTGGTTTGGAAGTTCACCATAGATCAGTAAGTAAGCAACTTCAATAAAAGTTGATTTCTCTGCTAATTCTTCAATGGAGTATCCCCTGTATTTTAAGATTCCTTCCTCGCCGTCCAGAAATGTGATAGCACTTTTAGTTGAACCTGTATTTTTAAAACCAGAATCGAGAGTTATAAATCCGCTTTCATCCCTAAGTTTTGAAATATCAATGGCCTTTTCACCTTCAGTACCTGTAATTATCGGTAATTCGTACGTTTTTTCTCCTATTTTTAAGGATGCTGACTCTGACATATTAATTTGAAATTTTAATAAACAAAACTAATAAATATGCTCACTTATGACCTAATTTTCATGAAAGGTTTTGCAATATTTTTTTTAAAAAAATTAAATAAATTACAATTTCATGTAATCAATCACCCTGATTTTGGGTTAACCCATCCGAATTGGATGATATTTCTGATCTTCTAAATCAGTGATAGTTATTTTTTCTTCGTTATGGTCTCCTTAACTTCACCGCAATTCAGCATTTCATCACCGAAATAAGGGTTCCTGACCTCTTTCTCAGAAGCCAGCCAATAGCCTCCCTCACCGTCATTGGCCATCGGACAATACTGAACAAATAAACTTCCTGATTCGATCTCTGTATGTTTAAGCATTGCAATGATATCAGCACTTAATGCAGTAAATTGGAAACGCTGCTTAGTCAGGTCATTTGTACCTGCAATTTCGGCAGCCATAGTAGCGGTATTTTCGCAACCATCAATTTTACGAAGTGCAGTTGCAAGCTCTTTGGCTGCTACCTGAGCTTCAGTTGCATTTGATGCTACAAGTACATCTTTAAGATGAATATAATGAATGAATACCTGATCCGTATCGATATCTTTAATTTCGACAGGAACAGTGGCCGGAGCAGAAATAGTGTCGGTTTTAGCAGACTCATCAGTTTTGGATGCCTGATTACAGGCTGCAAATACAGCAATCAGTGCAAAAACTGACATAACAAATTTTAATTTATACATAATTAGGGGATTTTGGTTTACAAATATGAGTATTTTAGATGAATGAACCGTCAAAAACAGGAAAGTCCCGCTTTCTGAGGGGTATTTTCGAAAAATCAATTCTTTATTCAGTTCACAGCCAAAAGCTAGCCACAAACCGGCCTGAACAGAATTTTTCAGATTTGGCCATTCACAAGGCCCTATAGGCATTATGAATCAAAATACATGGTTCAAACCCGGAATAAATACTTTTCCCTGGAACCCGGGTACAAATATAGTTCCAATCTGAAAACAGCGGATCAATTGAAATATCCTTATTAACAATTTCGCCCTGCGGCTCATCTGTATTTGAAGGCGGAGGGTAAATATCATTAATAATTACTACAGCTCCATTCCCGATATGAACATCCGGATTTGAAACGGTCTTAATTTTCACAATGATGGCTTCATCGCCCTCCTCAACGGCATCTATGAGGGCAGCATAGGTCATTTTCTCTGTAGTGGAAAGCGAGCCTTTAGGAATTCTCAGCCTTTGATAATTATCCAGCACCAGGAAATCCTTTTCCCTTAATGCCTTACCACTATATTCCACAGTAATAATTACATCTTCCTTGAAAGGCCGTAATAGTCTGGCGCTAATACTGGTCTTTTTACCCTCCCTTACTGAAGAAAGTTCCGGACTTAAACTGACAATCGTATAGGCATGTACTGAAACCCGATTAATGTTGTATTGTCTTTATATAAAGATCTTCAACCTTTTTACGTGCCCATGCTGTTTTCCGTAGAAACTTTAAACTTGACTGGATACCGGGATTATCGGTAAAACAATTGATCCGTATCAATGAACCTAGTTTGTCCCATCCGTAATAAGCATGCAGGTAAACCAGAATCATTTCCAGAGTTTTTCCATGAAGGGGATTATTTAACTGTTCATTTTTCATAAATATACCAGGAATAGAACTAATACAAATGTATAAACCTCCCGGATTTTATGCGCTGAAATTTGGTCATATGATTATATGCCTTATTATTTTTATAGATTTGCAAACTGCCGAAACCCAATTCCGGTCTTAAAATCCCATCATGATGAAATTTAAATTAGGTGAATTTGTCCGCTTTGTAAATGAACGCAGAGAAGGATTTATTACCAGGATCATCGATGAGAATACCATCGCTGTAACTGATGACGATGGCTTTGAAATTCCTGTTCTTGCCAGCCAGGTAACTCGTGTACATGGCAAAACTGCTGATTATGACTTGAATACAGAGCAGAATGTGCCTGTTAAAACTGCGGGTCAATTCATTTCAAACGGCATCTTTCTGGCTGTTGCCGATGATAAACGCATAGGTTCTGTCGTTCATTTTTATTTACTGAATTTGAGCTCATGGCAATTATTGTTCAGCCTGAATACTGAAAAGCTGAATCAATTTAATGGTGAAATTGCAGGGACCCTGCAGCCAAATTCATCCATTCAGATCTTTACAGCATCATTGAATGAACTTGACCTATGGCCGAAATTTCATTTACAGATACTTTTACATAGTTCAGGCAGGCATGAGATGCAAAAACCATTGCAGTTTTCAGAAAAATTCAAAGCCAAAGATTTTTCAGGAACAAAAAAGCATACAGATCTCCTGAAACAGCCTGCCTGGTTATTTCAAATTGATGCCAATGAACCAGTAATCGATGTACAGAAATTAAAGGAAAGCTTTCATAAACCTGCAGCCGATAAACTTGATATTCAGAATCCAGGTAAAGAAGTTGACCTGCATATTGAAAAGCTCCGTGATGATTTTCAGTTTTTGAGCAGCACTGAGATCCTTGAAATCCAGCTGAACCATTTCAGGAAGTGCCTCGATGCTGCCATTGTCCATAAACTGCAGTCCATCATTTTTATTCATGGCACAGGGAATGGAACACTCCGAAACGAGATGCATAAAATAATCAGCAAACATCCTCAGGTAAAAACCTTTATGGATGCCTATAAAGAAAAATTTGGCTACGGTGCCACCGAAATTATTCTAAAATAATTTATCTTAACGCTGACAGGGTTTCAAACCCTGTCAGCGTTGTAACACGTATTATGGTTCATCCTGAAATTGAAAAAAGAAAAACATTTGCAATAATAAGTCACCCGGATGCGGGTAAGACAACGCTGACCGAAAAATTTTTATTATTTGGAGGAGCTATCAATACCGCGGGTACTGTTAAACGCAATAAGGCCAATCAAAGCAGCACCTCCGATTTTATGGAAATCGAGAAACAGAGAGGTATTTCTGTAGCCACTTCTGTGATGGGTTTTGAATATAAGGGAAAACGTATCAATATTCTGGATACCCCGGGCCATAAGGATTTTGCAGAAGATACCTACCGGACATTATCTGCAGTAGATAGTGTTATCCTGGTGGTTGACAGCGTAAAAGGTGTTGAAGAGCAGACCCAAAAGCTGATGGATGTCTGCCGGATGCGCAATACCCCGGTGATCATTTTTATCAATAAACTTGACCGTGAAGGTAAGGATACTTTCGACCTGCTTGATGAACTGGAAAACAATCTGAACATCAGTGTTTGTCCCCTTTCATGGCCAATCGGGCAGGGTCATAATTTCAAAGGTGTTTATAATATATTCGACAAACAGCTCAACCTTTTTAAACCCGACAAATCAAAGGTCTCAGAGCCTGTTATCCAGGTTAATGATTTGAATGACAGCCTATTAAGTCAATTTCTTCAAGCCCGGGAGCTAAAAACCCTTCAGGATGACCTGGAACTTGTAGAGGGCATCTATGGAGCCCTGGATAATGATCTTTACCTGGAAGGCCTGCTGGCCCCCGTGTTTTTTGGCAGTGCGATCAATAATTTCGGCATCCGTGAATTACTGGATACTTTTGTTGCGATTGCCCCCAGTCCCAAAAGCCGGGAAGCGAATGAACGGATGGTACTGGCAAGCGAGAAGAATTTTACCGGTTTTGTATTTAAGATCCATGCCAACCTCGATCCCAATCACCGGGATAGAATAGCCTTTTTAAGGATTTGTTCAGGAAAATTCGAAAGGAATAAATTTTACTACCATACCCGCCTGGATAAAAAGCTGAAGTTCTCCAATCCGGTTGATTTTATGGCCAATGAAAAAAGTCTGGTTGAAGAAGCCTGGCCGGGAGATGTGGTCGGTCTGTATGACAGCGGAAACTTTAAGATCGGCGATACGCTGACCGAAGGAGAACAATTACAATTCAAAGGCATTCCAAGTTTCTCGCCCGAGATCTTCAAGGAGGTAGAAAACAGGGATCCATTAAAATCCAAACAATTAGAAAAAGGTTTACAACAGCTCACAGAAGAAGGTGTTGCCCAGCTTTTTGTACAGCAACCCGGAAACCGGAAGATCATTGGAACGGTTGGTGAACTTCAATATGAAGTGATCGTATTCAGACTGCAGCATGAATATGGTGCAAAATGTGCTTTCAGACCGCTCACCTTCCGCAAATCATGCTGGTTAACGTCCAAAGACAAGAAGTACATCAATGAAATAGTTCAGCGGCGTCATCATCATATCGCCTACGATAAAGATGGTAACACCGTCTTTCTGGCAGATAATGACTGGACCTTAAACCTGGCAAAACGCGACTTTCCGGAAGTAGAATTCCATATTACATCCGAGTTTAAAAGAGGGTAATGGTAATCATAAAGCATAAAGCTCAAAGCAAGAAGCTTTACGCTTAATGCTTTGAGCTTTTGACTCTTGGCTTTTGCCCTTAATTAAAGTATTGCTGTGCCAGGGTTTTATCGTGTCCGTAAATATCATCACGGAAATGCACCTGGCCATTATCATCCGCCCAGGCGGTAAAATAAACCAGATAAACCGGTAAAACCTCCTTTAATTTTACATGCTTTTCTTTCCGTTCAGCAATGGTGCTCAGAATTTGGGACCTGCTCCAGCCTCCTGAGTTTCTCAGCAAATATTCGGCAAGGTCTATTGGTTTCTCAACCCGTACACATCCATGGCTGAAGCCCCGTTTCGCCTGACTGAACAGTTCATCATGAGGGGTATCATGAAGGTAGATATCATTGGTGTTAGGGAAAATAAATTTCACATCACCCAGATCATTTTTTGGTCCGGGTCGGCGGCGTAAAATATATTTCCAGTTGCTTTCATCGACAGATCCCCAGTTGATAGAGGAAGGACTGACCTGTTCACCTTTTGCGTTTACCACCTCCATATCCAGATGGTCAAGGTATGAGGGATTCCCGGCAAGTTTCGGCGCCAGTTCCTTCTGGATGATGCTCACCGGAACATTCCAGTAGGGTGAAAGTACTACCGTTTCCAATTTATCGCTGAAGATCGGTGTGCTGTTCAGCGTTTTACCTACAATAACATTCATAGTTAATTTCTCTTTTCCCTTTTCTATAACATGAAGTTTATATTCGGGGATATTCACCAGCAGGTAATCAGGCTCAAAGCTTTTCGGTATCCACCTCCAGCGTTCCATATTTAGAATGATCTGCCTGACTCTTTTTTCAACAGGAATGTTCATTATCCTGACTGTTTCAGCTCCCAATGCTCCGTCAGGTTTCAAACCCTGATCATTCTGAAATTGCTTTACCGCATTAAACACATCCGCCGAATAGACCGAATCAGTGCCTCCGCTTAACCCCAGTCTCTTCCTTAAAGCAGGCACAAGAGGCGAAGCCTCACCTTGTTTCAATTTTGCTGAAGCACTTATCTTAGGCCAGCCGCCTTCTGCCTGTATCTTTCTATAGGCAGCAAGGGCAGATTTGAGCCTTGAATATTCCGGGTGAAGGGGACTGAAGCTGGCATAAGAATACTTGCTTTCCCGTTCGCCCAGTACGGTCATCAATGCTTTATGGAGTTTTATTTTATTCCGTTTTACGTCCCATTCAATTTCTTTATTTTCCCTGGGAATAACTACTCCCCTGTAATAATCGGAAGCCCAAACAAAATAAGTGGCCGAAAGAGCTACATCAATTTCTTTCTGCAGCGCTGTAAATTTCGCTGAGTCCCTTTTTGCAGCTTCCAGATCAGCAAACAATTTATTGAAATCCTTTAACTGATAATCTTTCGGATTCAATCCTTCTTCCCCTGCCTTGCTGATCATTCCCAGCATTTTATCTGCTTCAGGAACAATTTTGTTGTTTTTGAACCAGCCCAGCTGAAACTCCCTCTCCCTGTAAAATGACTTAACCCAGTCTAGCTGATCCTTGAATTTAGGCTCAGATTTTATATAATTAATATAATAAGTACTGTCGAGAACGGGCTGAGCTTGATTAGCAACTGCTCTTTCGGTTTTCGAGCCCTGGCAGGATGAAGCAAAAAACAGCAAAAACGCGGCTGAAAAAACGAACAGGTAATTTAATAAACGATTCTTCTGTTCTGTTAATGCATGCCTGTCCGGATTGACTGCTAAAGTAAACGAAGGGATAAAATCAGGTAAGCTTCTTCTGGCCATTATAAATTATTTTAATTTTTAATTAATTGATATCCAATCTATTATACTCGCTGAGTATTTTAGAATTATTATGTTCTGCCATTATTGCAACAAATGTGCCGAAGCAAAAAAGGGCTGAAGTTCAATTATGAATTAGTAAGATGATTGAGCAGATTCACCCCTTACCCCAACTCCAAAGGAGTCCTTCGGAGCGGGAGAATCAAAGAGGGTGGATAGGTGGAATCCTATAAAGTAGTGCCAACTTGACATAAATTCTCTTTGGAATAAGTATTGATATGTTTAGCTCTGTTAACCAAATAAAAAAAATTATGCAAGAAAAAGGAACCATTTCGATTCACACGGAGAACATTTTTCCAATCATTAAGAAATTTTTATACTCTGATAACGAGATCTTCCTGAGGGAGCTGGTTGCAAACGCAGTAGATGCCACTCAAAAAATCAAGCGCCTCTCCTCTCTCGGTGAATACAAGGGTGATCTGGGTGACCTTAAAGTAGTCGTATCCTTAGACGAAAAGAAAAAAACGATCACCATTTCTGACAATGGTTTGGGAATGACCGCAGAGGAAATTAAAAAGTACATCAACCAGATAGCGTTTTCAGGTGCCGAAGAATTTGTAGAGAAATTTAAGGACGCTAAAGATGCTAATGAGATCATTGGTAAATTCGGTCTCGGTTTTTACTCTGCATTTATGGTTGCAGACCTGGTTGAGATCCAGAGTCTTTCATTTCAGGAGGGTGCTGAAGCTGCCCGCTGGGTTTGTGATGGAAGTACAGAATTTGAAATAAGCGAAGGAACCCGCAGTACCAGGGGAACTGATATTATTCTGCACGTCAATAAAGAATCAAAAGAATTTCTGAATAAGTCAAAACTTCAGGAAATACTGGATAAATACTGTAAATTTTTGCCCATCCCTGTACAATTCGGAACCCGGACAGAACGGCTTCCCGATGGTGAAGATAAGGATGGAAAACCTCAGTATAAATCGGCGGAAGTTGACAATATCATCAATAATACCAGTCCGATTTGGACAAAATCCCCTTCAGAATTAAAAGACGAGGATTACCTGGCATTTTATAAAGAACTTTACCCTTTCTCTGAAGATCCTTTATTCTGGATACATCTGAATGTTGATTACCCTTTCAATCTGACCGGGGTCCTGTACTTCCCTAAAGTGAAGAATGATTTTGAAATGCAGCGCAACAAGATCAAATTGTTTTCGCGCCAGGTATTTATTACCGATGAAGTAAAGGATGTTGTTCCTGAATTTTTAATGCTGCTTCATGGAGTGATCGATTCTCCGGATATCCCTTTGAACGTTTCCAGGAGTTTCCTTCAGGCAGACAGCGCCGTCAAAAAGATCAACAGTTATATCACTAAAAAAGTAGCCGACAAACTGGCCTCCCTGTTTAAAACGGATCGTAAATCCTATGAAGAAAAATGGGCTGACATCGGTTTATTTGTCAAATACGGAATGATCAGTGAGGAGAAGTTTTATGATAAAGGAAAAGATTTCGTATTGTTAAACAACACCAAAGGCGAGTTCTATACTTTGGAGGAATATAAGGAAAAAGTTAAGTCAGTTCAGACTGATAAGAACGAAAGCCTCGTTTATCTCTACGCGACTGATACAGCCAAACAGGATACTTTCATTCAGTCGGCGAATAAGAAGGGTTATGATGTTCTCCTGATGAACTCCCCTATCGACCCGCATTTTATCAGTCAGTTAGAGCAAAAACTTGAAAAAACTTCGCTAAAACGGGTTGATGCGGATGTTTCCGACAAGATCATCAGTAAAGAAGATACCTCGGTTCATGTTCTTAATGACGAGGAAAAAGCAAAGGTGAAAGCGATCTTTGAAAAAGCCATTATCAAGCCGAATATGCGGGTTGAAGTGGAAAGCCTGAATCCCGAAGAGCTTCCTGTTATTGTGACCATGGATGAATTCATGCGCCGCATGAAGGATATGTCACAGATGGGTGGCGGAATGGGTTTCTATGGCAATCTGCCTGATAATTATAATGTAGCAGTCAACGGAAATCATAAATTGATCGGCAAGATCCTGCAAACGGAGGACGAAACGGAACAGATGCAGCTTGCAAAACAGGCTTTTGACCTGGCCTTGCTATCACAGGGGATGCTTACCGGTGCAGAATTGACGGAGTTCGTTAATCGCAGTGTGAGCCTTATCTAGTTAAGGGTTAGGAGTTGCGGGTTATGGGTTAGGAGGCACTGTTGTCTGGTTAAAATTTAATTCATAGCTATAATGATCATATTCATAGCTCTTAATTTTTCTCTTTACTTTTCCTGCAGCAGAAAAGTAACAAAATGCCGCCGCTGCACCTGATGCTATTCAAGTTAATGCCAGGGCTTTGTCAGTGCCTACCGCACCAGCTGAGGCGGAAAAAAACGTTAACGGAGATTTAGTACTGAGGCCAAAGCTTACGAACAATCCTGTGCGTATAGGTATAAATATTGCAATATTAATGTCAGTGAAAGTATAATAAAACTGATACTTCACTGATTTAAAATAAAGGGGGGCTTGCTTTTTAACAAATACCTAAAAACATACGATATAGCTTATAAATGGCTACTTTATCTGCAGGTATATTTTAACCGGACACTAGTAGGTTAGGAGTTATGGGTTAGGAGTTGCGGGTTATGGGTTGGATCTTGCTACCTGATACTTGCTACCTGATACTTGCTACCTGATACCTGATACTCCTTTCTGGATGCCTGAAAACCAATAAGAACCCTTTAAAAAATCCTTTCCCTGGTGGAGAGGATTTTTTGTTTAAGAAAATCTGAAGCCGATAAATGTATTTAAATTCTGAATTATAGTATTATTATTTACTATTTAATCAGATTTAAAATATATCTAAGGTATAGATAAAGTATATATAAGATATAATTAAGGCATACTTTATAAATATAAATTATTATTATTAATATAATATATTTATTAAATTTAATATATGAAATAATAGTTAATATGGCTATATTAAAAGGTAATATTGAGTTCACCGGTAGTATTGGGAACTTATCTGCTTATAAAATGCGGGGGTCTGAAAAGACCATACTTCGCACCAAGGGTGGTGCCGACAAGAAAAAAATTCTGAAATCTCCTTCCTTCAAGCTTACTCGGGAGAACTTTACCGAGTTCAGCGGTTGTGCAAAACTAGCCGGATGTATTCGCAGGTCAATGCTCGTCATGGCTCCATTGGCGGATTATAACTATACCCCTTTCCTCAGTTCCCTGGCTAAAACCATACAAACTCTGGACCTTGAAAGCAAAAGAGGTGAGCGAAAAATTCTTTTATCCAAACACCGGAATCTTCTAACCGGCTTTAGTTTGAATAAAAAAACTTCTTTTGAAAGTATAGTCAGGCATCCTGTTACCTGTCAGATAGACCGTAATTCAGTGAAAGCAATAATACAGCTTCCAGAATTAATGCCAGGAGTCAACCTGATTACCGGAAAACAATATCCGCTTTTCAGATTTATTGTAAATCTGGCTTGTGTTGCTGATCCTGCTTTCGGGTTGAAGGGCTATTTTATACAGGAACCTGAGAGCAGTCATATATATACCAATTGGTACCATTCAAGTCAATTGTTCAATGCAATGGAACTTATAGTTCAATTGAAGGACAGTACAACTTTGAAAGATAATAAAACCCTGATTTTATCTCTGGGCTTACAAATGGGAATGCCTTTAAGCGATTCGGTTATTAATCCGGTGAAATATGCAGGTTGTGCCAGGATAATGGCAGTGGGATGATTCGTTTATGCTCAATGCCTCTCCTTCTCTGATTTAATCTGCCTGCCAAACCAAATAATTATTAAATTTACCCTCATGCTCCCGATCATCACCCTCCTGCAGCAATACCCTTCTTTTATTGCAAAAGAAATCACAAACCGCTTTTTCAAACATGCTGATCTTCTGAAAATACTGTATTCAATTAAAGAAAAACCAGCTTTCAGTATAAAACAGGCGGGGCTTTCCTGCAACGGGCTTTCAATTAACCTGATTAGCTGGGGCAGCGGACCCTGCCGGGTTTTTCTCTGGAGCCAAATGCACGGAGATGAAGCTACCGCAACCATGGCCCTTGCCGATCTGCTGAATTTTTTGTCGCTGGATGATCATACAAGTGAGATCCGGAAACTGATCGCTGAAAACTGTACCCTTTATATTTTACCCATGCTGAATCCGGATGGAGCCGAAGTGTTTACGCGGCGCAATGCGATGGATATAGACATTAACAGGGATTTCCGGGCACAGCAGAGTCCGGAGGGGAAAATTCTTCGGGCTTTAAGGGATGAGATCAATCCTGATTTCGGCTTTAACCTTCACGATCAGAGTACTTTATGGTCGGCGGGTACAAGCGGAAATCCGGCAACAATCTCTCTGCTTGCACCAGCTTATGATGATGAACTCAGTATTGACCCCATAAGGAAAAAGGCCATGCAGGTGATCTCTGAGATAAATTCAGCACTCCAGCAAAGCATTCCGTCACAGGTAGGACGCTTTAATGATGACTATGAGCCCAGGGCATTCGGAGATAACTTTCAAGCTTCCGGAACAAGCACTATACTGATTGAAGCAGGAGGTTTTTACAATGACCCGGAGAAACAATATATCCGGAAACTATATTTCATAGCGATCCTTTCCGGACTGATCAGCATTGCCGGTCAATCCTATCTGAAAGCAAAGACAGTGGATTATTTTTCCATTCCAGAGAACAAAAAATTGCATTTTCATGTATTATTGAGGAATTGCAGGATGCAGAAAAACGAAATTCCATATTCGCTTGATATTGGTTTGATCGCCGAGGAGAAAATTAATGAAGATTTGCGGTCAGTAAGCTATACCTACCTGGTAAGTGAAATCGGCGACCTGTCTCAATATTATGGCTATGAAGAATTTAATTGCGAATTTTTTACATTGACAGAAACAAAAAAAATAAAGCCCGATGAACCTGCAGATTTCATTGTCCACGATGGACTGAATATCCTGCTGGCGATTGAGAACGGGGTATTGACGAATGATAATATTGAATAATAACTGCTATCTGTTACCTGTTGTCTGGCCCTGACAACTAACAACAGACAACTAACAACTAACCAAAAACATGGCATTAAACTACGTCTGGATCGGATTTTTTGTAATCGCATTTGTTGTGGCCTTGGTCAAGCTCATTTTTTTTGGAGATACGACCATATTCAATAATGTCATAAACGGGATGTTTGACAGTGCTAAAACCGGGGCCGAGATCTCGATCGGACTTATAGGGATCATGACCTTCTGGCTGGGTATTATGAAGATCGGGGAACGGGCTGGGATGATATCCATATTTGCCCGGGGGGTGAGCCCGTTTTTCAGCAGATTATTTCCGGAAGTTCCAAAAAATCACCCGGCTAACGGTTCAATCATCATGAATTTTTCTGCCAATATGCTGGGGCTGGATAATGCCGCAACACCGGTGGGATTAAAAGCTATGAAGGAATTACAGGAGCTCAATCCTGAAAAAGATACAGCCAGTAATGCCCAGATCATGTTTCTGGTGCTCAATACTGCCGGTATCACCCTGATCCCTACAGGAGTTATCGCTTTGAGAATGGCTAACGGCGCCGCCAACCCTGCCGATGTCTTTATTCCCTGTCTGATCGGCACTTTTATTTCATTCCTGGCCGGTATGATCGCAGTATCCATCTACCAGAAGATCAATCTTTTACAACTTCCGATCCTGGCGTTCTTCGGACTTTTCATTGCCCTGATGGCAGGCCCCTATTTCTGGCTGGGCGGCCTTCCCCCTGAGCAGATCCAGGTTTTTGCCGGATTATTGGGCGGAATAATCATATTTTCAATCATCACCCTCTTTATTGTTTATGGCGCAGCAAAAAAGATCAATGTTTACGAGGCATTTATTGACGGCGCCAAAGAAGGTTTCAGTACCTCGGTCATGATCATTCCTTTCCTGATAGCCATACTGGTTGCCATCAGCGCCTTTCGGACAACCGGCTGCATGGATTATGTGGTCAATGCTATCGGTTCTGCTGTAGGTGCTTTCGGACTGGATACCTCCTTTGTTCCGGCATTGCCGGTGGGACTGATGAAAACCCTGAGCGGTGGCGGGGCAAGAGGATTAATGGTGGATGTAATGACAACGTACGGGGCAGATTCCTTTCAGGGAAGATTAGCAAGTATTATACAGGGCTCAACAGAAACCACCTTCTATGTACTGGCCGTTTATTTCGGTTCAGTGGACATCAAAAAGCCACGTTATGCCCTGGTATGCGGATTAATTGCCGACCTCGTCGGACTTATCGCGGCGATCATCCTGGCATACATCTTTTTTGGGCATACCATTTAATATTTCCCGGGAGGATCAGCCTTCCTAAAATTTAATATCACTAGTTTCCGGGAAAAATTTAATTTCTGACTATACTAATAACATTCATAGCTCTTAATTATTTCTCCTTTCTTTTCCTGCAGCAGAAAAGAAACAAAATGCCGCCGCTGCACCTGATGCTGTTAAAGTCATAGCCAGGGCCTGTATAATGCGTGCCGCACCAGCTGAGGCGGAAAAAACGGTAACGGAGATATAGTGCTGGGGCCAAAGCTAATCAACAATCCTGTCTGACCAGGGGTAAGTATTGCAGGATTAATGGTTTGAAAACATAATAAGTAATACTTCTTTGATTCAAACAGAAAGGGGGCTTGCTTTTTAATTGACGGATAAAAACATTCAATGCAGAGTACAAATGGAGAATTTATCAGCAGTTTTATTTAAACCGGAGAACAGTGAGTTATTATTGTTTTTGAGAGCAATAATTTTAATTATTACTCTCAAAAAATGCTTTAAAAATTTTTTTTGAAAAATAGTTAGATTTTAATGAACTTAAATCAAACAAGGCTACATCTCATGGTGTTATGATACTACCAAAATGAATAGCTATGGAACTTCATGCTCAGACATTAAACCGATTTTGTAACCAGTATAAGATTATTCAGCATTATATCGGGGATCTGCCCTCACAAGCCATCCACACCAGGTTAATGCCCGATAAACTATCCATTCATGAGACTATAGCCTATCTGTGCAGATACCAGTACGTATTTATGGGCAGGCTAAAGGCAATCACCACGGAGATTAACCCCTTTTTCGAGGTATATAAGCCCGAAAATGACCCGCAATACCAATTTACACTTGCCAGGACCACCGGTGCTCTGCTTCATGAGATCTACCGGGTACGGGATGATATGAAACATATGCTTCATACCATCCGTCCGGAAGAATATTCCAGGATGGGCACCCATGCTGTTTTAGGCCGTATGAATATTTGTCAATGGCTGGAATTCTTTTTGCTGCATGAATCCAAACATTTTTATACCATTTTCAAGCTTTCAGGCAGTTTCTGGTCCAATGAAAGTGCCCATATGGGGAATGTGATCAGTATGCCATTAAATCAAATAGATGAGCTTGCTGGTTAGATCCGCTGAGCGGTACTAAAGAGTTTCCAGCCGGATCATATTTGAATATCCGCGTGCAATAAGTTTTTTTTTTTGATGGAAGCCATATTTCACATTGAATGTTGATTATCTGCTGACCTCTTTTAATGATACGGGTATTGGTTTCAGCCAGTGCATAAAAGGTGAAGGACTGCCGGAAAATTCTTTATCTATGGACTGCTGCATGGAAATTAATGGTTTATTTAAATCTGTCATATTTCCAATGGTTTTTTATTGTTCTTTTACATTTTAAATTTAACATTATATATGGAACACTGCCTTGGTACAAGCTGTACCTCCGTTGAAATAGGAAAAGATCTGTACCGCACAGAGGTAAAGGCCGGAGGCCACCTGGTAATTGCCGATGAACCGATAGAAACGGGCGGTAAAAATCTGGGTATGAACCCGAATGAATTTCTCTTAGCCAGCCCTGGAACATGTACTGTTATGACCCTGCGTATGTATGCCGATCGGAAAAGTTGGGCGGTTGAAAAAATTTGTGTCGATCTGACTCTTGATGTAGTTAAAAGTGAACAGCAGCAAACATCCTATATAAAACGCCATATTTCAATTGAAGGTGAACTCAGCGTTGAACAGCGTCAAAGGATGATGGAAATCGCTGACCAATGCCCGCTGCATAAAATACTAAGCAATCCTGTTGTGATCAGCAGCAATTTATTGCCCTGATCGTTTGTTTTAAGCCATTCAAGGCGATTTTTTAAAAGAGGCATGCTTGTTGTATTATGCTTAGGGTAATAATGACCCTACATAACCTAATATAAACCTTTTGACTTTTCAAGTCAAAAGGTTTTATTGTTTAAGAGCACCATCAGAAAATCCATCTTAGGATAAAGAGATCTTCATAATCAATATTCCTTACCCGAACAGGATCAGTGAAATCACCAAAGTAATTATTACATTAAAGCCCTGAGCTATAAGAAAAGCATAAAAAGGCCTTTTACTTTGTTTATTAAAAAGATCAGCAAAATTGGTTTCCAGTCCGATACTGGTAAAGGCAAGAGCAAACCATAAACCCTGCAAATTTTTAAGACTGCCTTTTACCAAAGTGGTAACTTCCGGGTTAAGCACAAATGAAAACAACAGTGAAGCTGCCATAAAGCCCAGAACGAATTTTGGAAAACGCTCCCAGATAACTTTCAGAGTTGGTTTCCCCTCAGGCTCACCCGCTTTTGGATGCTTCGTGTAGGTCCAGTAAACAGAAATTGCAAATGCAGCCAAACCCAGCAGCACATTTTGTGAAAACTTAACAATGGTACTGATCTTCAGTGCCGTTTCGCCGACCAGTGAACCGGATGCAACAACTGCCCCGGTAGTGTCTATACTTCCACCAAGCCATGCGCCGGTAACTTCCTGCGACAAGCCAAAATAGTTGGCGATCACAGGCATAAAGATCATCATAGGAATGGCCGTGATCAAAACCATGGATATCACGTAAGAAAGCTTTTTCGAATCGCCCTTAATTGCACCCGAAGTCGCGATCGCAGCCGATACACCGCAGATAGAAACTGCGCTGGAAATCATCATGGTGAGTTCATCGTCTATTTTCAGCCTTTTACATAACCAAAAGGCAAAATACCAGACTGATACAACAACCAAAAGTGCCTGAATAAGTCCTAGCGATCCGGCTTTTAAAACATCCGAAAAGATCACACTTGTTCCAAGCAGTACCAGCCCGATTTTAACAAACAGCTCGGTTGAAAGTGATGAACGCAGCCATTCAGGCAGTTTAAAGAAATTACTGATGATCAGTCCCAGGCCAAGGCTAAAAATAACTGCTTCCAGGTTGATCGCTTTCACCTGACTGTTTCCGGCCAGTATCAGGGCTATGATTGTTATTAAATAGACTACCGGGAAGCCATACAGGAAATGTTTAAGCGATTTCCCGGTTAAAAATGCTCCCAGAACAGCTATCAGCAATACGAATATAAACTGAATGAAAATGAGGCTCAGATTGCCGGATGTAAATACAGTTTGAAAGAGCCCGGTTGAATTGCTCCAGTTAAATACCGGTACTTGTAAAATAAGGCCTGCAACCGAAAGGATAATGATCAGGGCTCCGAGGATCAAGACCGTCCAGTCTTCGTGTATTACGAATTTCTTCTGTTCTGACATAAACTTTATAAAGTGATTTTGATATTAAAAATGTCTTTAAGTACTTGATTAGCAGCATGATAACCACACATCCCATGTACTCCGCCGCCCGGAGGAGTTGATGAAGAGCAGATGTAAATTCCTCTGGCAGATGTACGGTAAGGAGAGGATCTGAGAGCCGGTCTGGTAAATAACTGACCTATATCGATCACACCACCATTGATATCCCCTCCAATATAATTAGGGTTATAGGCTTCCATTTCCCGGGTATTCATAGTATGTTTTGCCAGAATGAGAGCTCTGAATCCGGGAGCAAAACGTTCAACCTGTTTCTCTATGGCATCAGTCATATCCACTTCAGATCCGTTCGGCACATGGCAATAAGCCCATGCGGTATGTTTGCCTTCAGGTGCGCGCGATGGGTCAAACAGACTTTGCTGCGCCAGCAGAACGAAAGGCTTTTCAGGATGCCTGCCTTTTGAGGTCAGCTCTTCGCCTTTTTCTATCTCCTCAAAGGTATTACCCAGATGTACAGTCCCTGCCTTGCGGCATTCGGAAGCAGTGAAAGGAACAGGTCCATCCAGAGCCCAGTCTATTTTAAACACCCCCATTCCATAACGGTATCGCTGTAACTGCCATTTATAGATCGATGAGAAGCGCTCTCCGGCGATCTTCAGGATCTGCCTGGGTGTCAGATCAAAAAGTACAGCCCGGGATGGAGGAATATCCGACATGGACCGCACATTTATTCCGGTTTCTATTTTCCCTCCAAGGGAAAGAAAGTAAGAAGCCAGCGCATTGGCAATCTCCTTCGATCCGCCTAATGGTACAGGCCATCCTTTTAGATGCCCTGCAGCCATCAGAACAAGGCCAATCGCAGAGGTACTACGGTTAGTCAATGGCTGCAATGAATGAGCTGCCATACCTGCCCAGAGGCCCCTGGCTGCTTTGGTTTTAAATTTTCCGACCAGTGAAGATGCTGAGCGCAATGCATTCAGTCCGAATGCAGCCATATCTATGGGATGTTCAGGGAAATGCAAAGGGGCAAGAACATCAGGAGCCATGCCAGGCCAGCTCCTGACCAGGGGCTTAAGCAGTCTGATATAAGCTTCCCGGTCAATTCCAAGGCTGGCAGCAGTTTTCTCAACACTTCCCTGAAGAGCGGCGGCAGTTCCGTCATCATAGGGATGTGCGGCAGCGATCTCAGGATAAATATATTCCAGTCCGTGCTGCTCTAAAGGCAGCGTATTAAAAAATGGGGAACCTGCTGCAAGGGGATGGATCGCTGAACAGATATCATGCACAAATCCGGGTAAAGTGAGTTCTGCCGATCGTAATCCCCCACCTATTGAATCCTTAGCTTCAAGGATCAGAACAGATAATCCGGCCTGCTGTAAAGCAATAGCCGCCGACAAACCATTCGGGCCTGAGCCTGTTACCACTGCATCAAAATCTGATTTACTCATTGTTTATTTAAGCCTGAATATCATTAATCTAATTAAGAAATTATAATTATTGCCCGAACTATTTTTAATTTCACATCCAAGCCATAATCACATAATCCAATGAACAAAAAAATAGATATCATCAGAAAATCAAGATTGAAAATGCTGGAGCTCCTCGGCGACCTGAATGCCCAACAAATGAATCAGATACCGGAAGGTTTTAACAACAATATCATCTGGAATATGGGGCATTTGATCGCCGCTCAGGAGAGTGTATTATACCGCCGGAGCGGACTGTCTTTAAATGTCGAACAGGATTTTTTTGATGCCTACAAGCCGGGATCCAGGCCGGAAAATAACCTTGAAGCCGGAGAGATCGAAAAAATCAAGAGCATGCTTTTCTCAACTCTGGATCTGGCGGAAGCAGACCTGCAAAGAGATGCATTCCGTGATTATAAAAACTGGACAGCGCATTATGGTTTTGATATTAATTCGATAACTGACGCCCTGAGCTTTTTACCCTTCCACGAAGGCCTTCATCTGGGAGCTATGCTGACCTATAAGAGGATGCTTGTCTAAGTTGTAGATTTTAAGTTATAAGTTGTAGGTTATAAGTTGTAAGTTTTAGGTAGATTGAGCACCTCGTACTCAATACTCAATACTCAATACTCAATACTCAATACTCAATACTCAATACTCAATACTCAATACTCAATACTCAATACTCAGGGTGCCAGTTCATTCTCCACATTGAATTTTTTCTTTGAGAACAAAATACCTGTCATCATGATCAAGCCGGATACAATGATAACAAAGGATAATACTCCATCATTGAATTTTTCAGTGGTTAAATGAGCCGGAATGCTGTAAAACAGAATAATGGTGATTAATCCCCGGGGTGCGATGAACAACTCGGGGAAAATATTGGTTTTCGAAATATAACGCAAAAAGACATAACGTATAATTAAGATAACCAGTATGATAAGGGATCCGGTCAGGATCACCGGAACAGAAAAGATCAGAGAAATATCAATGCTGTAACCAAACAATAAGAAAAAGAAGGTCCGTATAAGGAAGGCCAGCTCAGCCGTCATTGATTTTAATTCAACGTTCACACTCAGCAGCTTTTCGGGATGCAGATATTCTTTGAGCCTTCCTTTCAGATAGGGTTCAGCATTATTCAGTACCAGACCAAATACCAGGATAAAAAACAGGGAAGGAAGATGCATTTGCTTTGAAAAAGAATACACCAGTATCAATATAGACAGGATGAGAAATACCTTAATATGTCCTTTAAGGTATTTAAAAAGTAACAGTATTAGAATGGTACATACTATCGAAATAAAACTGATCAGCACCAGGTTCCATAAAAACGTTACCCCCGTAGCTAATGATAAAAGTTTATCCGATAGCACGTAATTGAAGAGCATGATACCAAGAATATCAGAGAATGTGGATTCATAAATAATGAATTCCTTCTTTTCAGCATCCAGTTTGTTAACGCTGGGTATCGCAATGGCGCTGCTGATTACCCCCATTGGTACCGCATAAACAAGGGCCTTTTTAAATGATATTTCAAATGCGAAATACAGGATATCTGCAACTGCAATTGTGGTGATAAACAATACTGATGCAGCAACCAACAAGGATTTAGTGATCAGCCTTTTCTTGTCGGGAGTGATTTTAAGGTCCAGGGCGCCTTCCAGTACGATCATGATAAGACCGATAACCCCAAGCAATTCCAGAACAGTTCTGGGTATCAGAACGCTCATCCCGTAATAATTGGTAATCTGCTGCAGTATTATTCCGCAGCCTATTAAAAGAATAACAGAAGGAACTTTTATACGATCTGCTATAATATTAAACAGGTAAGAAATAATCGTGATAATACATAAAGCAATTAAAATATGGTAGGTATCGGGTATCATCTGAGCTTTATTTATAGAATACCTAAAGACATATATTGTACTATTTGTTTATTATAAGACGGTCCGGAAGGGAATCTAGACTGTAATATTTATGTTCAACAATTTTGCCTTTAACATTGACGATCCGGAAACCGGAGCTGTCTGAGCCAAGAGGCCTTCCGACAGGTCCGGTAGTGATCATCTCCAGATCCCCTGAACGGCCATATGAATTACGATGATAATGTCCCGCGAATACCTGCCGCACCCCGTATTTATTGAAAAGTTCGAGGTAAATTTTACGTTGCTCCGTGCTGATATTGAAATACTCATCAGGCTCACCGGCATCTTTAAGAAATAAAGAATGGTGCATAAAAACCATGATATTTTTTGCATTTGATCTCTTTGCGTCTTCCAGTACCTTATTCAGCCAGTCGAACTGCAAGGAAGCCTCAGCAGGTGCCAGAGAAGGGTCTTTGATCAGTGAGGAATTCAGCACAATACCATAGATATTTCCGGAACGGAAAGTATAACGGTCATCACCAAAATGTTGTTTATACAGCGCTAAACTGGCGGTTGTGGGTATATTCTCAACATCATGATTCCCCGAAACACTGTATAATTTAACAGATGGATCTAATTTAGCCGATATCCTTTTATATTCACTGATCTGTGCCAGATCTCCGGGTTTGTTAACCAGATCTCCGCAAATCACCACAAAGGCCGGCTTTAAACGGTTAGTTGCTGCAATGGCCTTCTCATAATTAAGCGTTTCCCTGCTGAATTCCTTATTCGCATTGAAAAATCCGAATTGCGTATCAGCCATCTGGAAAAACGAGAAATTATTCCGGGGACCCATGGAGGAGCATCCTGAAAACAGAATGAATACAAAAAGAACCCCGCTTATAGGTTTTAAAAAAGTCTTTATCATTCGCTAAATATCCTCAACACATATGATTATAACAAAAAAAATGCGTGATCTTATTATTTCAGTTATAAAACATATATGCCGCAAAGCAATACTGAAATAGATCTTAATAGCTTAGCGGATTCAATAATTGGCTTCAATGGTATTTCCAGACGGGAAGGGAATTGATTATTCATTGATAATAAGCATATTAACCTGAGTTCGAAATTAAAAATGCACCCTTTATTAAAAATAGGTTTTTTGGCGTTTAAACACGCTGTCCGCTATATCTTTTTGGCCTCAAAAAGCCAAAAAGGATGCCGCTACCATCGTTAACGCTGCCCATGCAATAAATATCTGCCTGTACAAGATATAGCTGGATAACCATAATCGAAACAGGTTATTAATATACACCACCTAATTTATCCATTCATTAATGAACAGAGATTTTCTCCCCCTCGTTGGTGTCTCCACCAACGATTAAATTAAAACCCCATATCTTGTTGGTGCAGACACCAACAAGGGGAAATTGGCAAATACCAACAAGGGGAAGCCTCAGGGAAAAGGAGGTTCCAGGCTGAATGAGCGGAATAATTTTAATATTATTTGATCATTTACATTTTTATCCACACACTAGTGAAAAAGAATAAAATCAGACTGATCATTCCATCCCTTATTCCCCGAAACCGGAAATAAATCCTGTTAAAAATCGTTAATAAATCAATGTGTTAAGCCAAATTCTTAACTTGCACCCGCTAACCAATACATTAAAAAATGAACGAAGTATATATCATATCCGCGGTCAGAACACCTATCGGGAGCTTTGGAGGATCACTTTCATCTCTATCAGCAAGTCAGCTGGGTGCAAGCGCCATTAAAGCGGCTGTAGAACGTGCAGGAATTGATCCGGGCCAGGTACAGGAAGTATTTATGGGCAATGTCTTAACAGCAAATGTCGGACAGGCACCAGCCACACAGGCTGCTAAATTTGCCGGATTACCTGATGTTCCATCCACAACCATCAATAAAGTATGTGCCTCGGGTACAAAAGCACTTATGTTTGCCGCTCAAAGTATCGCTTTGGGAGAAAACGATATCGTTATTGCCGGCGGTATGGAAAGTATGAGCAATGTCCCCTATTACCTGGACAAAGCACGTAACGGTTACCGGCTTGGCGACGGACAGATCATTGACGGCCTGGTAAAGGACGGTCTGTGGGATGTTTACAATAATTACCATATGGGTGCTGCCGCCGAATTATGTGCAGCAGAATGCCATATCAGCCGGGAGGATCAGGATGCCTATGCCATAGAGTCCTATAAAAGATCTCAGAACGCTCAGAAAGACGGAAAATTTAAGAATGAGATCATCCCGGTTGAAATAAAAGACAGAAAGGGTGAAATAACTCTCATCGAAAATGATGAAGAGGTCAATGCGGTTAAATTCGAGAAAATTCCATCTCTGAAAGCGGTATTCAAAAAAGACGGAACGGTAACTGCGGCGAACGCTTCTACCCTTAACGATGGAGCAGCCGCCCTGGTATTAATGAGTAAGGCAAAGGCCGATGAATTAGGGCTGAAACCCCTGGCAAAGATCCTGTCTTATGCAGATGCCCAGCAGGCACCCGAATGGTTTACTACCGCCCCATCAAAAGCCATTCCGAGAGCACTGGAGCGTGCCGGGATCAAGGCTGCAGATGTTGACTATTATGAGATCAATGAAGCATTCTCCGTAGTAGCACTGGCAAACAACCAGATCCTTGACCTGGATCCGGCAAAGGTGAATGTAAACGGAGGAGCAGTTTCAATGGGACATCCTCTGGGTGCCTCTGGCGCCAGGATCATCGTAACCCTGCTGAACGTCCTTAAACAAAACGGTGGAAAGATAGGTGTTGCCGGCATTTGTAACGGCGGCGGCGGAGCCAGCGCAATGGTAATTGAAAACATTCAGTAAAATCGCAATGAGGCATCTTGCATTTCTTATTGGTTTCCTGATCCTGTTTCTGCCGGAGGCTGTAGCACAACATTCAGACAGTAATAAAAACCGTTTACAGCTGATTGCAATGCAGGACAGTCTGAAAGAACTTAGTTTTAAAATGGTGAACGAGAGTATTGAACCTGAGCGATATAATGCGGGTTATCAATTCATCAAAACACTGGTCAATGCCTTAAAAACTCCCTATTCATTTAATTTTCCATTTGATTCCCTGAAAGCTATATCCGTTCAGTCTTCCCCCGATAAGCGTTTCAGGATATTCAGCTGGCATATCATGAATGATGACGGTAGCTACAGGTATTATGGCACTGTACAGATGAATAACCCCCAGGGAAAGCTGGAAATGTTCCCCCTGGTTGATTATACCCCATCCTTTAAAAAGCCCGCCGACAGCATTACAACGAATGAAAGATGGTACGGTGCGCAGTATTACCGGATCATTTCTGTTCTCAATAATGTCAAAATGCCCTATTATGTCCTGCTTGGATGGAAAGGAAACACGGTAAGATCTACTAAGAAGGTGATCGAGATCCTTTATTTTAAAGGCGGAAAAGCCTTTTTCGGCATGCCTGTATTCGACGGGGACAAAGATAATCCCGGCAGTAAGCGTATTATTTTTGAATATGACAGAAAAGCATCCATGGTACTGAATTATGAGCCTTCCATCTCCACGATAGTTTTTGACCACCTCGCCCCTCCCGATCCAAAACTTAAGGGAAGATTTAACCTCTACGGCCCGGATTTCTCCTATGATGGCTATAAGCTGGTAAACGGAAGATGGCGCTTTGTTGAGGATCTGGAATTAAAGAACCTGCCTACAGACCAGGACGATAATTTCAATGATCCGAAGAAAATGAAGAATTAGGATCAAAGCGATCACCAATCAAGTCTGGAAGCACAGGATCCGCCACAGCGCGTCATCCCGATGAGCAGGCGTTAAATCCTATCGTTTAGACGAATTCTGTCGCGATGAGGGATCTGCAACATATAAGTACAGAATCGCATTTCGCTAAGCCAATTATTAAAGATCTCTCCTCGTGCCAAACCAGTTTCTTTTTTGGATGAACGGCAGGTAAAATACAACGATCATAACGTTCTGTTACTACAGCGGGTTTGGGACTAAATTAAGCCCTATTTTCGGATTTGCCAAATCATCCCAAATACAAAACCAACTTCCCATTAAGCCTATTGCCCAAATCCGTTGTAGTAGCTGTTATGGGCAGTTTTTTGTCATCAATGTTGTTTAGGTTGTCATTGCATTTTATTTTTTTAGTTCCAAAATGCTTAATACAATTTTTGCTGTCAAAATAGGAAAGCCCAAATAGCAAAACACTAATAACCTATTCGCCCATCCACTTATGCCTATTACACTTTTTGGCAATTCTGTTAGGGGTGGTGAGTCTGGTCCGTAAACAATGCCAGCAGATTTAAGTCCCGAAAAGAGTAGAAACATACTGCCTGCCATTAGTAGCAAACTAATCCAAATTGAATGTGAGGACAGTAATAATGCGAAGCTGTTGTTTTGCCAGTATGGATTTTTTAGCAGGTGATAGGTAATTATCAATGCCCCTATTGGCAAAAAAGGCACACCGATACCAAATGATAATCCATGTAGTTTATGTTGAACATCAAATAATCCGCCCATTATTGCACCTATGCCTGTAATGAAAACAAGTAATACTCCAAATTTAGACCAGCCTGATGTAACAATATTCCAAAGCATAAGGGCTGATGTAATAGAGCATAAGCCCCAACAAATGAAAAACAGCGTTATTAACCATTTGTGATTTCCAAGTGCATACTCGCTGACCATTCGGAAATTCGGCTTAAATTCTGAACTTACAAAATGTAAAGTGATAAGGCACAAAATGGATATGATACCAAAAGTAATTGTGCTGTTTGCTAATATTGATATTGTTCTCATAATTTATTTTTTTAAGTGTTGTAATAATATTTCTAAGTCATTTAATGTCATAGTGAAACCTTCCTTGAAGCCCATTTGAATTATTTGCTCAATGTCTGCAAGTGTTTTATGTTGCACTATAATTTTCACAGTAGTTGTTCCATTGTGTTCGTTAAAATGCAAATCCCAATTTGCACTTGGGAGTTCAGAATTTATTTTTTCGTCCTTGTCGGCAAATGCGTCAAAGTATTTGAAATTGGTTTTTGGGCTTATGGAAGTAAAGTCTTGAATACTCCAATGTTCTTGTCCTTCGGGGCTTACCATTGCATAAAATCTACGTCCACCAACTTTGAAGTCCATATGTTTGGTTTTTGAAACCCAAGGTTTAGGAGCCCACCATTGGTCAAGGATTTCTTGTTTTGTAAATGCGTCCCAAACCAATGAAAGTTCGGCTGCAAATTCTCTGTTTACTAATACCGTGTTATTTGTTTTCTCAACGGTAAAGTCAAATAGCAAATTGTTTTTCATTTTTTCTGTTTTTTAATTGTTGATAAATACTTTGTCAAGTTGATTAAATCGGGTTTCCCAAATCTTTTTGAATTGTTCTAGCCATTTTTCTATTTCTTTCATTTTGTCAATTTCAAGTGAGTAGTAAATTTCTCCACCTTGATGTTCTTGTTTTTACAAGTTCGCACTCTTTCAAAATGCGAAGGTGTTTTGAAACAGCTTGTCTTGCTCTGTCAAAGTGTTCGGCAATGGCATTTGGTGTCATTGCCTGTAATGCAATTAAGACGATTATAGCTCGTCTTGTCGGGTCTGCAATTGCTTGAAAAATGTCTCTTCTCATTTGTCTGTCGTTATATTTGCGAAACTAATCGGTTGCAAATATATGTGCAACTTTTTGGTTTCGCATTTTTTTTTCAAAATTTTTTCAAGAAGTCAAAAAAGTCAGTCGGAATTGTCGGTTTGAAGGGTTGTCCTAAAATTGCTCATAACGTTCAAGGCTTCAAGCTGTAGCGCTTAACCGCACTTCGCCCGGTCTTAAGCACTAAAGTAGTTAGAAAGCAGGGAGTTTCAAATAGCAGTGGCCGCTATAGCTTGAAGCCGTTTTTTCATAAATACTTTTCGGCATAAAAGGACTTTCCGATATTTTCATAAATCTGTCAAGTCCCGAAGAATATTCAGTTGAGAAAAGTAATTTCTGACCGTACCAATCTTCAAAATGTTTATGATGTTGGTCTTGTATTCTTATAAACAACCCGAAACTTTTCCCTTGAATTAGAAAACTTGTCTTTTTAAATTCCTCCAGAAATAAAAAAAACACTTCTGTATTCTTTTGTAATAAAGGGGTTTCAATTCCAAATTTATTGAACAGAATAATTGCAATTAGCAAAGTCAATAACCCAGCTATTGAACTAATCAATGTCCCAAAAATATTTAGGGTTTGGTTAAAGCCTTTTGTTTTTTCTATGAAAATTATAGGTAAGAAGACTGCCAAACTAATTGTCAGTATGAGTATAAAAATTATGTTTCCCTTGTTCGTCATAAATTACCGCTAACTCTCCATTCTAATACTTTGGTTTTGTTAAATCTGTACTTTACCGTTCCCTCTCACCGTTTCCTGTAAAACCTCGTACAATTAACTAAACGTATAAAGAACAAACCAGCATTCCAAATAAGGCCGGTCTGCGGCATCTGAATGAGTCCGGAAAATGATTGAAATTAGCTAAAATGGTTCAGAATAAGGCTGAAATCAGTATTTCGGACAGCTTTCAGGGCCTAAATGCTTAATTTGGAGATTTTTCTAACTCACAGGTAACAGGTAACAGGCAACAGGTAACAGGTAACTGACTCCTACCCTCCCGGCGCCACCGCCTGCATCAGCAATCCGCACAGATACGCTCCATAGGTTCCGATCACATAGCCGAATACAGCGAGTAAAACTCCGACAGGGGCTAATGAAGGATGGAAAGCGCTGGCTACTACCGGAGCCGATGCCGGTCCGCCGATATTGGCCATACTTCCTACAGCCATAAAGAAGAAAGGCGTTTTGGTTAGAATGGCAACTATAATTAAAGCGATAGCATGAATTAATATCCAGATCAGACCCACGATCAGTAATCCGGGGTTATTGAAGATCGCCATGATATTCATTTGCATGCCAATAGTGACAATCAATATATAGAGCAAAACACTTCCTATACGCGATGCCCCAGCCCCTTCCAGTTTCCTAAGGGGAGTAAATGACAAGAACATACCGATCGTTGTTGCGATGATGACAAGCCAGAAGAATCCCGAAGTAAGGCTGAAATTACTGAGATAAGGGGCATTGGCCTGGATCCATGGTGCGATATTATCTGCTCCGAAATGGGCTATCCCGGTAACTCCGAAGGCCACAGCAAGTATCATAATAATATCCTCCATTTTAGGGATACGCATGATACTTAACTGATAAGCTTCGATCTTTTGTTTTAAGTCGGTAACAGACTGATCATCAGCTTTCAAAAATGCATTGATCTTGTTGGTTTTGGTAGCTGCATATAATAAAAGGGCCATCCAGATATAGGCAATGAACACATCCAGCGCTACCATGGCCGAAAAAAGATCGGCACTGGGTTTAAAGATCTCATACATAGCGGCCTGATTAGCACCGCCGCCTATCCAGGTGCCTGCTACGGTGCTTAATCCTCTCCAGACTGCATCCGGACCCTCACCTCCTACCACTTCGGGGGCAAAAAGGGAAACTAAAAATACGGCTATTGGCCCTCCCAGTAATATACTGATAGAAGCAGTTATAAACATTAACCCGGCCTTCTTTCTTAGCTTCCATATTTCCTTCAGATCAAGGCTCAATGTGAACAAAACCAGACTTGCGGGCAAAAGGTATCGTGAGGCAATGGTATATAATGAGGAAGAAGCTCCGGATATAATGCCTGCGGAATTTAACACACCCGGCAGAAAGTAACAAAGGAGTATCGGCGGAACGACCGAATACATTTTTTTAAAGAAATTTAATTCGCTTTGTGAGGTCCAGAATACTAGTCCCAGAATTGCCATTAACAATCCTAAAACAACAGCATCATTTGTAATTAAAGCAGTATTTTCAACCATGAAAGCAATTAAAATTTTATCGGATTTATATAAAGCCTCAATTTTAGTAAAATTTAATTATAATTGAACTTTTTACTTCTTTTTAAAGCGCCAATCAGAAGAAAAAACAATCTTTTTAAAACTAAACCAATCAATAAATCATTATACAAGAAAAAAATATGGAATTACAGCAAAAACAACTTTTCGGACATCCAAGAGGATTGTACGTGCTTTTTCTTACAGAGATGTGGGAAAGGTTCAGTTTCTACGGGATGCGGGCATTACTCGTTCTTTTTCTGGTCTCCTCGGTCAACGGCGAGAATCCGGGCTTTGGATGGACCAGCAGCGAGGCCTTAAAGTTGTATGGGATATATACCTTTCTGGTTTATTTATCCTCTATTCCCGGAGGTATTTTGGCCGATAAGCTGATCGGACAAAAGAAAGCGGTCATACTGGGTGGCATCCTGCTTGTTGCAGGTCATAGTATTC
Organism: Pedobacter sp.; assembly: GCA_036677005.1. GTDB lineage: Bacteria > Bacteroidota > Bacteroidia > Sphingobacteriales > Sphingobacteriaceae > Daejeonella. The sequence continues at coordinate 37,730 of JAKFBV010000020.1, read as the reverse complement.
TGGCCTTACAATCATTATATGCCTTTTATATCGGCCTGGGCCTGATCATTGCCGGTGTCGGATGCCTGAAACCAAATATTTCAACCATGGTTGGGGGCTTATATCCTAAAGGTGATGACCGCCGTGACAAAGGATTTACCATTTTTTACATAGGAATAAATGTAGGAGCATTTTTAGCCGGGATCATTATCGGTTATGTTGGCGAAACAATGGGCTGGCACTATGGTTTTGGCCTTGCAGGGATTGGCATGGCGATCGGACTGATCGTTTTTATTACCGGTCATAAGTATCTTAAAGGTGTTGGTGAAGCTACTGCGGCATTATCAGTTGCCGATCAGGCCATTAAAGCGAAGCCTCTTACTAAGATCGAAAAAGACCGCATTCTGGTGATGCTGATTTCCTTTCTGATGATCATCGTATTCTGGGGAGCTTTTGAGCAGGCCGGTGGTTTAATGAACCTGTATGCATCAGAAAAAACAAACCGGCTGATCGGTTTCCTAAACTGGACCGTTCCAGCCACCTGGTTTCAGTCTGTTAACTCCTTCTTTATTATTACCCTCGGAATTCCTATTGCCGCTTTCTGGTATAACCGGAAACGTAAAGGAAAAGAAGCATCATCTATATTCAAGATCGCTCTTGGAGTGATCATCATGGGCTGGGGATTCTTGTTCATGACAGCAGCATCAATTCAATATCAGAATGATGGCTCTTCAGCTATGTATTGGCTGATCCTGGCCTATATGTTCCATACTGTTGGCGAACTGTCTGCCTCTCCTGTTGCTCTGTCATACATTACCAAGCTGGCTCCATTAAAGTATGCCTCCATCATGATGGGAATATTTTTTGCAGCAACAGGCCTTGGCAATTACGTGGCCGGCTGGGTTGGCGTATGGTCACAGACCGCCGGTGAACTGCAGATATTCCTGGGTATAGCCATTTTCTGCACAATTATCGGGGGACTCGTTATTGCAATCCTGAAACCTTTAAAAAGGCTTGCACATGGCGCTGAAGATTTTTCGGAAGAAACCATGGCTATGGAGAAGCCCGCACAGGCATAAATATAAGTTCATGAAAATCGAATGAATGAGATGCCTTTAGCATCTCATTTTATTTGAAAGCCGTATATTCGCAAACCAAATTTTAATTCGTGTTATCAGACAGCATTGTCATCATTCCTACCTATAATGAGAAGGAAAATATCGAAAACATCATTCGTATGGTTTTCTCTCTCCCGGATGTATTTCATATTCTGGTTGTAGATGATGGCTCCCCGGATGGTACTGCAGAGATCGTAAAAAGCCTTCAGGAAGAATACGAGGGTATGCTTCATATTGAAGAACGCAGGGATAAACTCGGACTGGGTACGGCCTATATTCATGGCTTTAAATGGGCCCTGAAGCGGCCGTATGAATATATTTTTGAAATGGATGCCGATTTCTCCCATAATCCATCCGACCTTGTCCGGTTAAAGTTTGCCTGCATTGAAGGCGCAGACCTCGCCATTGGTTCCAGATACATCAAGGGGGTGAATGTCGTTAACTGGCCGATGAGCAGGGTACTTATGTCCTATTTCGCTTCGGTTTATGTCAGGATGGTCACCCGGATAGATATTCAGGATGCAACGGCAGGATTTAAATGCTACCGGCGCATTGTTCTGGAAACCATCCCGCTTGATAAGATCAAATTTATAGGTTATGCTTTCCAGATCGAAATGAAATTCACGACCATTCAGTATGGCTTTAAGGTAGTTGAGGTGCCGATCATATTTACTGACCGTACCGAAGGAACTTCCAAAATGAGTACAAGGATATTCAGGGAAGCTTTTTTAGGCGTGATCCAGATCAAATTAGGCAGTTTTTTTAAAAAGTATTCAAGAGACCGGATTGATGCATGAAATGGAGAGATTTAGAAACTGAAAGTTTATATTTACAGCTGTAATTGCAATCCCCCCTGGCTGATTAAGCACAAAATTAATATCAAATGAACGAAAATCTTGACCCCGGCGAAGAGAACCTTTCACCTGTTGAACGGGAGTTAGAGAAAGTTCTGCGTCCGCAGGTCTTTGAGGATTTTACGGGGCAGTATAAGATACTTTCAAACCTCCGTATATTCGTTCAGGCTGCCAAACAACGCGGGGAAGCATTAGACCATGTATTACTGCATGGCCCACCGGGATTAGGAAAGACCACCCTTTCGAATATTATAGCGAATGAAATGGGCGTTAATATCCGGATCACTTCGGGTCCCGTACTTGACAAACCCGGAGATCTGGCCGGATTGCTGACCAATCTGGAAGAAGGCGATATCCTGTTCATTGATGAGATCCATCGTTTAAGTCCGCTGGTTGAAGAATATTTATATTCTGCGATGGAAGATTTCAAGATCGATATCATGCTCGAAACGGGGCCAAACGCCCGTTCTGTTCAGATATCATTAAATCCATTCACCCTTGTAGGAGCTACAACCCGATCAGGCCTGCTTACAGCCCCTCTTAGAGCACGTTTTGGAATTAACAGCCGACTGGAGTATTATGACGCCAAACTGCTGACAACCATCGTACTGCGCTCCGCACAGATCCTTAAAACGGAGATATCTGATGAAGGGGCTTTTGAAATTGCCAGAAGAAGCCGGGGAACTCCCCGGATTGCGAACGCCTTATTACGCCGTACCCGTGATTTTGCACAGATCAAGGGAACTGGTATCATCGATACGGAAATCGCCAAATATGCACTGAATGCACTGAACGTGGATGAGCATGGTCTTGACGAAATGGATAATAAGATCCTGATCACCATTATTGACAAATTTAAAGGCGGCCCTGTGGGTCTAAAAACCATCGCTACAGCCGTTGGTGAGGAGGAAGGAACCATTGAAGAAGTTTACGAACCATTTCTGATCCAGGAAGGGTATATCATGCGTACCTCCAGGGGAAGGGAATGCACAGAGATCGCCTATAAACATTTAGGACGTATAAAATCAGGAGGCGGCACCTTGTTCTGATCCTGTAATTAATTTATATTTAATTAAAAATATAAAGTAATGGATCAGAAAATCATCAATCTTTACGACGAATACACACATAAACCCCTAAGCCGCCAACAATTTATGGGCAGGCTGGTAAAACTTACCGGCAGTGCAGCTATGGCTATGTCTGTGCTTTCTCTTTTAGAAGTAAATTATGCCCATGCGGTGACAGTTTCCGAGCAGGATGAAGATCTCATTTCGGAAGATATTAACTATCCCGGAGATGGCAGCAGCATGAGAGCTTATCTGGCAAGGCCAAAAGCCCCGGGTAAATATGGAAGTGTCGTGGTTATTCACGAAAACCGCGGATTGAACCCCCATATCAGAGATATAACACGGCGAATAGCAAAAGCCGGCTTTATTGCACTGGCGCCGGATGCACTTTCTCCTTTTGGAGGAACTCCCGAAAATGTAGATGAAGCCAGGGCCTTATTCAGTAAAATTGAAGCTCCGAAAAATCTTAATAATTTTCTGAATGCCTTCGATTATCTTAAATCAAGGCCTGAAAGTAATGGAAAAACAGGCTGTGTCGGTTTTTGCTGGGGAGGAGCTCTGGTAAATCGCCTGGCTGTTAATTCCCCATCTATCCTGGCTGCAGTAGCTTATTACGGCGGACAGCCGCCTGCAGCCGATGTTCCAAAGATTAAGGCAAAAATGCTCCTTCATTATGCCGGATTGGACACCAGGGTCAATGCAGGCATACCCGAATATGAAGCCGCATTAAAAGCAGCAGGGATTGATCACCAGATTTATATTTATGAAGGTGTGCAGCATGCCTTTAATAATGATACCGGTGGAGAACGTTATAATGCTGAAGCAGCTAAACTCGCCTGGGCAAGAACAATTGATCTTTTTAACAGCAGCCTGAAATAAAATTCATTAAAAAAGGGCTGATCCAAACGGATAGCCCTTTTTATATTTAAGAAAGGTCAGTTCTATTGTTATTTAGGCATAAATAGATCAAATTCACTTAGGCGTTCTGCTGTCCCCCTCGGGAGGGGGGCGCGTTGAGCTTCGTGCTGCGGCAGGGGGAGGTTATAGTATGCCATTTATGATCACTTAACGCTTAATAACACTAGTATAAGGTAAATTCTACTCTTCTGTTATTCTGACGTCCGGCAGCTGTTTTATTGCTGGAGATCGGCTGGCTTTCACCATAACCTGTCGCCTCAATACGTGAAGGATTAGCTCCCTGGCTCACCAGATATGATTTTACTGATTCTGCACGATCTTTAGATAGTCTTAAATTCGCTGCATCGCTGCCAACATTATCAGTATGTCCGGCTAATTTTAAGCTGAAATCTTTAGCTTTTAACAGGTCAGCCACTCTGTTCAAACTTGGATAAGATGAAGGACGAATGGTTGATTTTGCAAAATCAAATTCAAGATTACGAATGGCTTCAGCTACTACTTTTCTATCTTCCTCAGTTACAACTACACGAACCGGATTAACAACAGTGGTGCTTACTTTAATTTCGCAGCCTGCACCGTCAACCTGAATTCCTGCCGGGGTATTCGGGCATTTATCAAAGTAATCTGAAACACCATCCTTATCAGAATCGCTCAGGAAACGCTTCATATCAATATCCATCTGAGCCATATGTGCGGCGTGTTTGGCCTGCTCAGCATCCAGAGTAGCCTGAAGGGCAGCATTACGTGTAATATAATCATCCTGTAATGCAGCAACCGGGTTATAGGTCGCTAGCTGGGTTTTTGATTTACTTCCCAATGCAAATTCAAGGCCTATATGTGAATAGGAGAACTTATCACCCTGCGGACCAGAACGGTAACCATCCATATTATCACCGTCAACAAAATTCATGGTATAACCAAGATCAAGATTAACGCTGTTTGATAAGCTGAATTTCATACCAACTCCTACAGGGAAATAAACTTCTCTGACACGCTCACCAGCATTAAAGTTAGTTTCAATTCCGGCTTTATCTTTAAGGACAATACTGTAACCCATTAAACCTGCCCCAGCAGTTGCATAAGGCTGAACAAGGTTTTTACGGTTCATCCAGTAGATATTTGCTAAAGTTAAATTAGCGCTTAAGCTTCCTGAATAACTCAGTTTTGTTTCATAGGAGTCATATTGACTGATTGGCGGCATATCATTGCCCCATGCTTCACTGTTATCTGCTCTAAGTTTTCCGGCTAAGAAATTTGCCTGAATACCTAATGCCGGTAAGATCTGCTTTTTAATATAGCCACCATAACCCAGGTCAAGTTTCCAGTTTGTAAAATCGTTTTTGCCGAAAGGAATTGTTGGCGCCAGCAATCCTGCATTGATACCAACAGACCAGGTATTAAAAGCAGATGGGGGGGAAAATAATTTTGGTGTTTCAGGAATATCCTGAGCGCTTGCTCCAGCAGAAACAATTAAACTCACTGCTAATACTGAAAATTTAAGAAAATGTGTTTTCATAGTTTGAATATTTATTTAGTCTTAAATAACAAAAGCTATACCATAAAGACATATTGCCTCTAAAAAGCTGCTTAATAATATTATATAAACTTTATAATGAACGTATTTAAGCTAACCCGCACTGGCATATTTTTTATCTTTGAGACAAATAATGATCAGCAGAACACATTACACAACTTTGATTAAAACGGAAGCTTATAAACTGGGCTTCCGTTTTTGCGGCTTTTCTAAAGCTGTATTTTTAGAGGAAGAGGCCCCCCGTTTGGAAAACTGGTTAAATAATGGCTTCAATGGAGAAATGAGCTATATGGAGAACCATTTCGATAAACGTCTTGATCCCCGTAAGCTGGTTGAAGGAGCGAGATCGGTCATCTCTCTGGCGCTCAATTATTATACAGATCAAAAACAGGAGGACCCCTCCGCACCAAAGATAAGCCAGTATGCTTTCGGAGAGGATTATCATTTTGTGATTAAGGATAAACTAAAACAACTGCTGGAGTTTATCAGCACAGAGATCGGTGAAGTAAATGGGCGTGCTTTTGTCGATTCGGCACCGGTACTTGATAAAGCCTGGGCAAAAAAAGCAGGTATAGGCTGGATAGGCAAGCATACCAACCTGATCAATAAACATTCGGGCTCATTTTTTTTCCTGGCTGAACTGATCACCGATCTGGACCTGGAATACGATATTGCACCCTCCAAAGATCATTGCGGTACCTGTACCCGATGTATAGAGGCCTGCCCTACCGATGCCATTATTGCGCCTTATGTTGTTGACGGCAGCCGCTGTATCTCCTACCTGAGCATCGAGCTGAAGAATGAACTGCCATCTGAATTCAAAGGGAAAATGGATAACTGGATGTTTGGCTGCGATATCTGCCAGGATGTTTGTCCCTGGAATAAATTTTCTGTTCTCCATAAGGAGCCGGCATTTAAACCACATGAAGAATTATTAAGCTTAACCTTAAGCGACTGGCAGGAGATCACCGAAGATACTTTTAAAAAGGTGTTTAAGAACTCAGCAGTTAAGAGGACAAAATACAAGGGATTGAAGCGGAATATTGAGTTTTTAAAGCCGGATCATTAGAAAAATCATCAAAAATTGAAATTCATCACTTTTTCCGGGGCTTTCATCACATTTATTATAGCATCAGCTTTGCTCAGCTTAACATTGTGCTGTAAATAGTTATCATAATGAAGGAAATCATAAATAAACCTGCAGACATTAATAAAATTGAATTCTGGGCGGCGGCGACCATGTTCGTTTTCTCGATCTTTTTCCTGGTCTCGGGGTCCATCAATCAGAACTGGGTACCTGATAAATATGAATTCACTGAAGCACATCAGGAATATTCTTATTTCTATAATTATTTCCTTCCTTCACTGGTACGTTATTCGGTTTTCTTTGGCAGTTATTTGCTCTTGACATTCCTTATCGTACCTCCTGTCAGCAAAAAGCAGAATGTTGCACTCAACATCATTTTGACACTGGGTATTTTCTATTTTCTCAGTATAGTGCTTGGCACGACAGATACATGGTTGCGGGGATACTTATTTTCTGACTATGGGGAGAATGAATTATATGCAAAGCTTTTTCAGGAGAGCATCATGTACTCATTCTGGCTGCTTCTGATGTTCGTGCTATATACAGCAATTAAACAGCTTGCCATTTACCTGCTGGAAAACTCAGACCTGATCCAATCCAAATACAGGGTGATAACCAGGGATGGCATTTATGCCTTTATTTTCTGGATGATCGGTATATTTCTGTTACTGATAGCCAATACCGATGAAAATGCAGTCACAATAATCGCCCTTGGAACCCTTTTAGGAATATGTTTGTACTGCTATTCTATCTATTCCTTAATTCCGGCGGTTTATAAAAAGGGAAAAGCATTTAAAGCCTATTTCTGGAAACTTGCAGGAATTGCTGTGATCAGTTCCATTCCTGTGGCGCTCATTACACTGATATTTAATCACAGGAACGGGCCGGATATCGCAGCGGCTGTATTTTTTTTCAATATCGCATTTCAATTACTTTTCACTGCACCACTAACCTGGTACCTTTACAAACAGCGCATATCAGTTAATTATGAGATCATCGGCCTCAAAACTGCCCTTGGGCGATCAACTGCCGATCTGAACTTTCTTCGTTCCCAGATCAATCCGCATTTTCTTTTCAATATTCTGAATACCCTTTACGGAACAGCCTTGCAGGAAAAAGCGGAACGAACCTCAGAAGGAATCCAGAGACTTGGAGATATGATGCGCTTCATGCTTCGTGAAAACATGCAGGAAAAGATCTCCCTCGCACGTGAAGTGGAATATCTTAACAATTATATTGCGCTTCAGACCTTGCGCACACAGTCTTCTCCTGACATACTGATACATACCGAAATTGAAGAACAGCTGGGTAACCTGCAGATCGCACCTATGCTCCTGATACCTTTTGTTGAAAATGCATTTAAGCACGGTATCAGCCTTAAAGAACCTTCAAACATCAGGATAAGCCTGCTCAGTAAAGAAAACAGCCTCTACTTTGACGTCTCCAATACGATCCATCCAAAGTCCGGCTCTGATCCCGAAAAAGATAATAATGGGATCGGTTTAAATAATGTGCAGCAAAGGCTGAGGCTTTTATATCCAATGAAACATGAATTATCTATCCGTGAAAACGGTAAAGAGTTTTTTATTCACCTGACCATTCAACTGGATTGATTATTCCAGATTCATTGGATAAGATTCATTTTAATGATACTTTTATAAGATGATAGCTATTGCCCTGGATGATGAGCCTTTAGCTCTGGAAGTTGTGCGCAGCCATGCTTCAAAAGTGCCATTCCTTGACCTGAAAGCAGAATTTACCGATGCGTTTCAGGCCATGGAATATATTCAGAAAGAAAATATTGACCTGATATTCCTGGATATAAAAATGCCTGATATTTCAGGAATTGACTTCCTGAACAGCCTGAATAAAAAACCCATGGTGATCTTCACCACCGCCTATTCGGAACATGCTGTCACCAGCTTTGAAATGGATGCGATCGATTACCTGCTTAAACCATTCTCACTCAGCCGCTTTATCAAGGGATGTAATAAAGCCTATGAGCTCTTTCAGCTGAGGAATAAAAACGGAAACTCTGATTTCATCTTCCTGAAAACAGGTTATGAACAGGAAAAAGTTCAGTTCGGAGATATCCTGTACCTGGAAGCGGCCGGGAATTATGTCAATTTTGTTTTAAAAAATAAAAGTTTGCTTTCCCGCATGACTTTTGCAGAACTTGAAGTGATACTCCCGAGGGATAAATTTATCAGGACGCACCGCTCCTATATGGCTGCAGTAAGCGCAATTGATAAGATCGAAAGGCATCAGGTCCATATCGGGGCTCAGCAGATCCCTGTAAGCGAGTCTTTTATGCAAAACCTGGCTGATTTTGATAAAAGATAGCATTTATTTAATTCATCAAATGAGATATTTTTTTCTGATATTTTTTTCGCTTTGCATGTTAAACGGCTATTCACAGCGGTTAAAGCTAAAAACCCGGGCTTCCGCAGCGCTCAGCGGATCTGAGTTTTCCAAAAGTATCAGTGACAGTTCCATAAGCCTGGATGAACGGGAAATGATCATTTTTAATGAGATCCGCCGGGGCAATATCCCCGGGTTCTATCGCAGACTGGTTGAGATCAGGGATACAGCGATCATTAAGGGGGAAAATCATTCTATCCGGTATTTTGTCCTTCCCGACTTTCTGGCAATTGGTTCAGATTCTGATTATTTCTATTGCCCGATGAGACCCCAGCTGGCACAAAAGATAGCAGATCTTTTAAAATGCAGTCTTCCCACCCGAAAAATATCCGACCGCATCTATCAGAACGCTGTGGTGAAAATGATCCCGGAGCCCATCCCTCCTTCCAGAGAAATGGTCACTGTTCCGGTATTTGAGAAACATAATTCACTGGTTCATCGGCAAAGGGAACACACAATAGCGCAATTTCCCCCGGGAAGCCTGGTTGCCGGAAACAAGAAGGATGTGCTGATCTCCAATAAGATCTTTAATGAGAAAGGAATGCTCAGGGTGGTGATCTATGGCTGGCATAAACCCGGTGGCAAGGCAATACAGCCTTTATATAACGGGCATTCCACAATCCATGCAGATTACAGTCACGGGATCCGTTTGGTTCAGAATAAGGTTTGGCTTGACGGAAAAAAGACCACAATACAGACCATACTTGGATCAGAAACCTTGCATCCGCTCTTAAGTGATGAAGGTGTAATTGAGAAGCCATACTACCCAGTGGAGTTGTAAGTTATCTGTTGCCGGTTATCTGTTGCCGGTTATCTGTTTGTACCAATTTTCTTAAATTTGACATTTTATTTGTCAACCCTCAACCCTCAACCCTCAACCCTCAACCCTCAACTCTCAACTCTCAACTATTTACCAAATTTCATCTTCAACTGCTCCAGATGATCCGCATTGATCGGTTTAGCTTCATCTTTAGGCTTTTGCTGGACTGGCTGCGCCGGTTTTTGACTGGCAGGAGCTTCCACCTGCTTCACATGGCGCAGCTGTTCCTTTTTCGCATTCCAGCGCTTCCATATTTTTTCCAGGACACGCTTGGTATAGAGCGGAAAATCACCGTTCTGCATCCAGTTATAATAACTTGGTTCAGCCTGAAACACATCTTCAACTGATTTCCCTTTATGCTTCCCAAAATTTATGACCTCAATGCCATCTTCATTATAGACCATCCTTGCCGCAAAATCTACCGGCTTATTCAGGTTGGTGAATTGATGCAGTGCTTCAATATTATTTTGAACCGGTTTGGTGGTCAGGCCTTTTTTATCTTCCCAGTCCTGATTTTCGTATCGTTCGATCTGAGCTTTTAGAACTTCATAGGTGGCTTTAATATCAGCTTCGGCCGAATGCGCATTCTCAATATCCTTTCCGCAATAAAACTGGTAGGCAGCTTTTAATGTACGCTGTTCCATCTGGTGGAAAATATTCTGTACATCTATAAAATGTCTGTTCTCAATATCAAAGTCAATTCCCGCACGCAGAAATTCTTCCATTAGAACAGGAATATCAAAACGGTTGGAATTATATCCTGCCAGGTCGCAATCATCTAAAAATCTCGCCAGCTCTTCTCCGGCCTGTTTAAATGAAGGAGAATGCCTGATATCCTCATCATAAATTCCATGAATGAGGGATGATTCCAAGGGTATCGGAATTCCGGGATTAATACGCATCGTTTTAACATCTTCTGAACCATCTGGCATGGCCTTCAGAATAGATATTTCAACGATCCGGTCGGAGGCTACATTGACACCGGTGGTTTCAAGATCAAAAAAGGCAAGGGGGCGTTTAAGATTTAATTTCATGTGTTTAACTAAAGATTATTATGCCTGCCAAAATACCAAGTACCATGATAAGATACATGATTATTTCAGTGCTGGCAAAGCGTTTATATTTCATCCAGAAAGAATAATCGCCTTTTCTTTTGCTCATAAATATCCGGGGTTAATTATGCAAAATTACGAATTTAAACAGATAAAGCTTATAAAATCAAGGGATTGATTTGTACCTGGAATCATCAGGGCTTGACACTGCCTGCCCTTGAAAAATATTTATAATACCATGGATCTTTTAAATCACTGATTATAACACCCTTAGTACTGGATGCATGAACAAATTTACTATTGTGCAGGTAAACCCCAACATGGCTGAATTTCTGACCGTCAAAATCAAAAAAAACCAGATCACCCTCCTGCAGATCCTGCTCATATTTACGTTTGACATCCTCAGCCATTGATCTGGCTGTCCGCGGCAGAGCCCGGTCATAGACCTCCTTTTCAAGCAATGTTGTAAAACCTGAACAATCCACTCCCTTTTTATCCATCCCGCCTGTGCGATGCGGCACACCTATCCAGCTGTCAATAAATCGGTATAGATTTTCATTCCCGAGGTCCTTTTCTTTTACATTCAGCAAGGAGGCATAACGTTCTTTTATACTTCCTGAAAGAACAGGTCTGGCTTTGGATGCATCTGTAATGATCTTTTTGCTTTTACAGGATGTGTAAAAACAAGATAAAATCAGTAATCCAAGGGAGAATAAAATACTTCTTGATCTGAGCATAAACCGAAATTGAATGTATTTAGATTGATTTCAAACCATAGTTTTTGCACAGCTGTGAATAAGTAAGGTTATTCGGGCTTAGAGCCTGGCATATCCCAGTGTCTCGAGATCTTCCAAAGAATCAGTTAAATGGAGCTTTCCCTCATTCAATAAGTAAATACTATCGGCTACCTCAGCTATATGTCTGAACATATGATCTGAAATTATAAAACCCTTATTCGCCTTTTCCAGGATGAGCAATTTTTTAATTCTTTCAATCTGTAAGGGGCTAATATGGGTAAAAGGCTCATCAAGCAGGGCAAATTGGGCTTTAGATCTGATAAGTACATAAAGCTCTACCAGGCGCCTTTCTCCGCCGGAAAATGCTGAAATCTTTAACTTAGTTTTTGTAATAAATTCAGGAAAGTGTGTTTCAAACTCAGAAATATCCAGACAGAAATCTTTGAAAATTCTTTCTATTGTAAGGAATGAAGGAATAAAATTAAATTGAGGCAGATAAACTAAAAGATCTGATCTTCCTGCCGGTTCAAAAATAGTTTTCCCGTCAAACCGAATGGATCTGCTATCCGCTTTTATAGTCCCATAAATAATTTTCATCAGACAAGATTTCCCCTGTCCATTTCTGCCTAAAAGACCAGTGATCCTGCCTGTTTCAGACTTCAAATAGATATCTGAAAGGATTACTCTGCCTGAAAGATTCAAACAAACTCCATCAACTTCCAGTATATGTTTCATCTCAATTGCCAGGCGCCAAAAATTAAGACGACAAACAGAACGAGATCAAACACAAGACTAACTGTCCATAGAGCAGTTTTTGATAAGCCCAGATTCTGATAGTAGAAATATTCCTTCTTCCTGTAATTATCAATGTATGTTATGATAAAGCCCATTGAAATAAGTTTAAACCAGAAAATAATAACAAAAAAAGACATTCCACTCATCCTGAAAATACCTGCAGAAAGTGCAGATATGAAAATACTTGGAATATTATAGGAATTATAAAAAGTAAGTATTAATCGAATGGATCTTGTCATCAAATCTGAAAATAGTGAAACGAATTAGTTAAACCTACTCAATCTGCAGGACATCTAACCTGATATCAAAAAGGGATAAATATTGGTTTTATACCCCCATTCATCCCTTCACAGTTTATAGAAATTAGATTATTAACTATACGTTCTATCATGTGAACGTAATTCATTCCATTCATTTGTTGGAGCGAAATAACTCTTATCAGTTGATTTTAAGTGTTGTTTCAGCACATCTTCATTCAGTTCAATACCTAATCCCGGAGAATTAAGAGGAACAATAGCAAAACCCTTTTCAATCATTTTCTTACCATCTGTTGTTTTTACCAGGTCTTCCCACCATGGGATATCTACAGAATGGTGCTCCAGGGCCAGAAAATTCTGTGTTGCAGCAGCACAATGCACACTTGCCATAAAAGAGACCGGTGTTCCGGCCTGGTGCATGGCCATGGCAATGCCATACTCTTCCGCATAATCTCCAATCCTTTTAGTTTCAAGCAAACCACCTGATGAAGCAAGGTCCGGATGAATAATATCAACCGCCCTTGCATGAATCAATGGTTTGAAATCTTTCAATAAATACATATCTTCTCCGGTTGTGGTTGGAGTTTCCAAAGCATCAGTGATTGTTTTCCACTGCTCTGTATAGGTCCATGGCACCATGTCCTCAAACCAGGCCAATCTGTATTTATCCAGATATTTACCTAATCGGATACTGTTATTCAAATCGAAATGTCCGTAATGATCCGTAGAGATCGGAGTATCATAACCTACCATATTACGTACATTTTCAACGATCTGTCCTAATTCTTCCAATCCTTTTTCAGTGATCTGAACCTGCGTAAAGGGATGGGCAGTATTGGCATAGGACATTGGATTGTTTATATCACCCCATTGAGCCAAATCACCGGCAGTATTCTGCCAGAATTTTGAATTGACGGTGGTACCGGGTTTTCCTTTGAGTTCATTGATAGAAATATCCATCTTCAGCCAGGTATAGCCCTGATCCTGGATACGGTATTTGATCAATTTTTCCTGCTCTGCAGGAGTTTTGGCCTCAGGTGTATCAGCATAAAGCCTCACCTTATCGCGATACCTTCCACCCAGTAATTGCCATGCAGGTACTCCATAAGCTTTACCGCATAGATCCCATAGAGCCATTTCTACAGCACATACACCACCAGCCTGACGAGCGGGTCCGCCAAATTGCTTTAGAGTCTTAAAGATCATCTCCACATTACAAGGATTACGGCCCAGAATACGGCTTTTTAACATCAGGGCATATCGTGCATCAGCAGCATCCCTCACCTCACCCAAGCCATAAATACCCTGATTGGTATCTATCCGGATAATAGCAGTTCCTCCCATCACATTGGTGAGGCAATAACGCATATCCGTGATCTTCAGATCCGAAGGATTTGAAGATCGTTTCACATTTTGAGTGGTATGCGCTATTGTATCCTCAATTGAAAGGCTCATTAATCCGCCCAAAGTGATACCGCCCAATGCAGATTTTTTAAGAAAATCTCTTCGGTTAGTACCTGTTGCAGGATTTTCGATCTCAGCCTGTCTGGAAATAGTATAGGCTTTTTCTTCTTCCTTACTCTTTGTGATCAATTTTTGTAAAGTACTTTTCATGTTAATAGATATCTAATTAAAAAAAATCAATGTTTCTGTCCCAGGTACTTGTCCAGTTGTTCAGGAGTGTACATGGTCTTTTTAGGATATTTGGCCAACCATGCCCTGAATTCATTTTTTATACCATCAGTCCAGTCGCCATGGATCTCACCTGAAGGGTATTTTCCCTGATTCAGCAATACCCGTTCAAATTCATCACGAAGACCAGTTAACTCATTGGCCTTAACCAGGTCTTCAACCAAATGAGCAGGTATAAATACCACTCCATATTCATTGGCAAATACAACATCCCCGGGAAACACAGTCACCTCTCCAATACGAATTGGAGCATTGATCGATGTTGGGGTCATATCTTTAATATAAGACGGATCATGCCCCTTAACCCATGCATTGAAACCTTCTGTATCCTTCAGCTCCTGCATATCTCTGATAGAACCATTAAAAATTACTCCTTTACCGGTTTTGCTATGAATAGCATTCCCAAGACTGGAGCCTATAAGTGTTCCGTCCTTAACTTTACCAAAACCATCGGCTACATAGATATCCCCCTTTGTAAGGATGTCAATTGGCCAGATATTATACCCTCCACGCTGAGAACGGCCTTCTTTTCTTCCCTGTGCCTTTATCAATGTATCAAGATCAGGCCTTGAAGGCATAAACTGAGCTGTTACAACCCGTCCTACCATGGTTTGTCCGGTTTTTAGGATTACCCAATTCTTCTCTACCTGATTACGATAGCCCTTACCCATCAGATAACCCCATATCTGCTCAAGAGTATTATATTCCAGACGCTCCAGCATCAGATCTGAAACCTTCGGACGACCGTCAGGGAAACGTTCACCCTTCCATAAAGCGGTCATTTCCTTTACATATTCAGGACTTGAACCAATCCCCTGGGCATTTGCATAAACCGCATTCAATAGCATCAGCAGGAATAAAATCGATTTCTTGTACATAATTTAATTTTTCAAATTTTGAACCTGGATATCATTTTAATAATTCAACCTGATGATACCCTTATACTCTATTCTAAGATAGAAATTTTAAGGCAGGAAAGTAGCTGAACTAAAGTGGATATTATATTTCGCTATTAAAAAAATCTTTGGCACCATTTTTTCTTAAGAGGTGTAGCAATCACATATAAAGGTGGAGCTATAAATAAGATGATATGAGAAATATACTAATCATGTTTGCATTCGCTGCAATAGTTGCAGGATGCAACAGTAACGCAAAAGAGAATGCCAAAATAAATCAGGACTCTATCAGAATGGTTCAGGATAAACTTAAGCTGGATAGCTTTGAGAGAGCAGAAGCTGCTGATGCAGCCGTCGCCCTTGCAATTGCTAAGGAAAAAGCCAGCACCAGAACTCATACAAGGACCCAATACGTATCCTCAGGTAGTTCTAATCAAACATCTGTAGCATCACAACCTGCTCAGAAAAAGGGCTGGAGTTCAGCTGCTAAAGGAGCAGTTATTGGTGGGGTTGTAGGTGCAGGTACAGGTATCCTTGTGGATAAGAAAGATGGCAGAGGAGCTGCGATCGGCGGGGTTGTAGGTGCCGGAACCGGGTATGTGATAGGCCGCCAAAGAGATAAAAAAACAGGACGCGTTAACCAATAAGTTGAATATTTGAGGAGATCCCGGGCTTTGGTCCGGGATTTTTTTTGTCTGAAAATTCCTCCCTAAGATTTCAGAACACGCTGTATCTCATCCAGCTTCATCAGCGCTTCTACGGGTGTGAGGGTGTTAACCTCCAGGTTATTCAGCATATCCCTTATTTTTACCAATACAGGATCGTCAATTGAAAACATCTGCAACTGGTAAGCTTGTTTTTGAACCTTCTTGATACTGTCTTTAATATCCTCACCCCCTGTCCGCTCCTGTTCAAGCCGCCTGAGGATCTCATTGGCGCGGCTGACCAGTTTTGGAGGCATTCCGGCCATTTTAGCTACATGAATACCAAAACTATGCTCACTGCCCCCCGGCACCAGCTTGCGCAGGAAGATCACCTTATTCCCGACTTCCTTTACAGAGACATTAAAGTTCTTAATTCGGCTGAATGAATTCGTAAGCTCATTCAATTCATGATAATGGGTGGCAAAAAGGGTTTTCGCTTTCGCTATGGGATGATTATGGAGGTACTCTGCAATAGACCAGGCAATGGAGATTCCGTCGTAGGTACTTGTTCCCCTTCCGATCTCATCCATCAGAATAAGACTTCCGGGAGACAGATTATTCAGAATACTTGCCGTTTCATTCATTTCAACCATAAAGGTTGACTCCCCTGAGGTTATATTATCTGAGGCTCCAACCCTGGTAAATATCTTGTCAACCAAACCGATCTGTGCTTCCTTAGCCGGAACAAAGCAGCCCATCTGTGCCATCAGCACGATAAGCCCTGTCTGGCGCAGCAAAGCCGATTTACCAGACATGTTCGGTCCGGTAATAATGATGATCTGCTGACTTTCACTATCGAGAAATACATCATTGGTGATATATTCTTCTCCAGGAGGCAGATTTTTCTCAATGACAGGATGCCTGCCTCCTTTGATATCAATGATGCTGCTTTCATCGATCCAGGGCTTGACGTAATAATTTTTAATGGCCAGATTGGCGAAATTCAGTAAAACATCCAGCTGAGCAACCAATTGCGCATTCAGTTGAATAGGCTTGATGAATTCAGAAAGCGCATAGGTGAGCTCATTATATAAACGGGTCTCCAAAACCTGAATTTTTTCTTCCGCACCCAGGATCTGCTCTTCATATTCCTTTAATTCGGGGGTAATATACCGTTCGGCATTGACCAGTGTTTGTTTCCTGAGCCATTCGGCCGGAACTTTATCCTTATGGGTATGGGTAACTTCCAGATAATATCCGAATACATTATTAAAGGCCACTTTCAGCGATGGAATACCTGTAATTTCGGCCTCCCGCTTTTGTATCTCCAGCAGGTAACCCTTTCCTCCGAATGCGATCTTCCGTAAACGGTCAAGTTCCTCATCAACCCCCCCGGCAATAACTCCCCCCTTAGCAAGCATGACGGGCGGATCAGGGCTTAACTCTCTTTCGATCTTATCGCGGATGAGCAGGCAGGGGTTCAATTGCTCAGCGATGGTCTTTAAAGGATAGCTCTCCGAATTCTGGCAGAGCTCCCTGAGATTGGAAATGGCATATAATGCCCGCTTTAACTGCATTACCTCACGCGGGTTGGCCTTTTGGAGACCTATCTTGGAGATCAGCCTTTCCAGATCGCCGATCTGTTTTAGTTCATGGACCAGTTTCTCTCTTAATTCATCATTGCTGACCAGGAATTCAACCACATCCAGACGCTCCTGTATTGGTTTTAACTCCTTGAGCGGCATAATGATCCAGCGGCGAAGCAATCGGGCACCCATCGGTGAACATGTTTTATCCAGAACATCGACCAGGCTGACAGCATTTTCATTTGATGAACCGATCAGTTCAAGGTTTCGTATGGTAAAGCGGTCAAGCCACATATAGCGGTCTTCTTCAATTCTTGAAACAGAAGATATATGCTGAAGGTTGCGATGCTCGGTCTCGTTGAGGTAATGTAAAGCAACACCGGCAGCAGTGATCGCTAATGGAAACTTTTCAATGCCAAAACCCTTTAATGATATAACGTCAAAATGTTTTAACAGACATTCTGAAGCATAGTCAACACTGTAAGCCCAGTCATCCAGATGATAGGTATAAAACCTGTCACCAAACGTTTCCGTAAAATCACGCTGCCTGCTTTTCTGAAATATAACCTCGCTGGGTTTAAAGCTTTGCAGCAATTTATCGATATAATCCGCATTTCCCTGGGCCACCAGGAATTCGCCGGTTGAAATATCAATGAAGGCGATGCCGAATGAATTCTTCTCAAAATACAGGGATGCCAGATAATTATTAGTATTCTGCTGGATGATATTGTCGCTATAAGATACCCCGGGAGTGATCAGTTCAGTTACTCCCCTCTTAACGATAGTTTTTGTTGCTTTAGGATCTTCCAGCTGGTCGCATATAGCCACCCGCTGCCCGGCCCTGACCAGTTTGGGCAGGTAGGTCTCCAGTGAATGATGCGGGAAACCGGCCAGTTCGGTATGAGTGCCTGAGCCATTGCCCCGCCTGGTAAGAACTATCCCTAAGATACCTGATGCTTTTACTGCATCCTGCCCGAAGGTTTCATAAAAATCACCCACCCGAAACAATAATAAGGCACCAGGATATTTCGCCTTGATGGTATTATACTGCAGCATTAAGGGTGTTTCCTTCTGTTCGTTCTTCTTAGACAAGACTCAATTTGTAAGGCTATAAAGTTAATGGATTGTTCAGGTTTTATAAGAGATGTGGAAAAAAGGATAAAAATTAATTTCCTATTCCCTGTTTCCCATTCCCTTAAGTGTTAAAATATGTGAAATAATTTTGATCATACGAATCTATTCGTATTATTGTGTACGAAATATTTCGTAATACGATATGAAAGTCAAACCTACCAACAGTGAACTTGAAATTTTGCAGATTATCTGGAAGAAAGGATCCTGCACTGTACGCGAAGTGAATGAAGAGCTTTCAGGTTTGAAAGGAACAGAGATCGGTTATACCACCACCCTGAAACTGATGCAGATCATGCATGAAAAAGGACTTCTCGAGAGGGAAACCGGAAGCCGGACCCATATCTACAAGGCCTTAATATCTCAGTCAAAAACAAAACAGAATATACTCGATACATTAATTGAAACCGTATTTAACGGATCAGCTTCCCAGCTCGTTATGCAGGCCCTGAGCAATAAAAAATCATCCAAAGAGGAAATTGAGATGATCAAAAAATACCTGGAACAATTAGATAAAAAATAAGTTATGGAACACAACATCCTGTTTCTTGCCTTAAGCAAAGCAATTCTTACTTCCCTGGCACAGGGAATGATCATTTATTTGATTATCAGGTATTTATTGAATATTTACCCCGCTATGCCAGCCGAAAAGCGATATAAAATTTTTTATGCCGCATTGATATTGATCTTTACAGGCTTTATAATCGCGCTTGGCAGGTCATACCTGGAAGGAATAGAAAAGACAGGTATATCTCTGCCTGAGGATTTCACATCCATGAAGGGAAATACTGGCGCCATACTTTTAAATACCGGGCTGATATCAGCAAATTATTCCGTTTGGATAGCAGGGCTGTACTTTCTGGGCTTATTTATTCAGTCAATATCCCTGCTCAGTGGATTATACCGTATTCAAAAGATCAGTAAAGATTATACCCTGGCATCAGATCATTTCTGGAATGTACGCATCGAACAGCTTAGAAATAAAATGAAAATAGAGAAGGAGCTAACGCTTTTCCTGTCCGAAAAAATGCTGATCCCCCTCACCGCAGGTTTCATCAAACCAATGATCCTGTTTCCCATAGCACTCTTAAACAGGTTGAGCGAAGAACAGGTTGAAGCCATCCTGCTCCATGAACTGGCCCATATCAAACGCCATGATTACCTGTTCAATATCCTCCAGCGGATCATGGAGATCGTTCTTTTCTTCAATCCGATGGTTTGGCTGCTGGCTAAAGACATCCGAAGAGAAAGGGAATTCTGTTGTGATGACCTGGTCCTTGATTATTCGGCCAATCCAGGAATATATGCCCATGCGCTGCTTCAGATAGCCGAGATCAAACTGAATACCCTCAGCCTTTCACTCTCAGCTTCAGGTGAAGGGAAATACCCTCTATTAAAACGAATTAAACGAATAACAGCTATGAAAAATCTAAATCCTAATCCGAAAAATCATCTTTTTACGCTATTGGGAATAGCGGCAGTTTGCCTTTCCATTGCATGGGCTGTTCCCTCCCGGGATACTACCATCCTTAAAAAAACCTCGGGAACAAAAGTCACTGAATTGCCGGAAGCTCCGGTTCCACCTGCCCGGCTAGTTTTAAAAGCATCAGCAGCTTTACCTGAACTCTCCGAATTACCGGCAATACCTGAACCTCCGGCTCCTCCGGTTCTACCTGCTCTTGCTGTTCCTTTGGCACCTCTTAGTCCGATCCCTCCGGCTCCTTTAGATACGAATAAACTTAAAAGTAAATTCAACAGCCCCGAATGGAAAAAGCAAATGGAAGAGATGAAGGCCAATGCTGATGAAATAAAGAAAAAGTTTGACAGCCCCGAATGGAAAAAACAAATGGAAAGCATGAAGATCCAGGCCGAACAGATGAAGAAAAAATTCGATAGCCCCGAATGGAAACAAAAGGTTCAGGAATTGCAGAAATATAAAACGGATACTATAAAACGGTACTGATTTTTAAGATCCCTCATAAAAAGTCCCCGCTACTTCGCGGGGACTTTTTATGCGATTAGTTTATATTTGCCATGTGATAACCAGCCCTGTCAATTTATACAAGAAAGCTTATTCAGGATTAAGTAAAGAGAACTGGTACCTCTCGCTGGTGATGTTCATTAACCGCAGCGGTACCATGGTGGTTCCCTTTCTCACCATTTACTGCACTCAAAAATTAAATTTCAGCATTGTACAGGCAGGCATGATCATGGCACTATTTGGCCTTGGCTCTGTACTTGGCGCATTCATTGGCGGGAAGATAACCGATAAGATCGGATTTCATTATCTGCAGATTGGAGCTCTTTTAAGCGGCGGACTGATGTTTATTTGCCTCAGCTTCCTTGAAACCTTTTTAAGTTTAGGCATAGGCACTTTTATACTGAGCATGTGCAATGAAAGCTTCCGTCCGGCTAATTCAACGGCAGTGGCTTATTACAGTTCAGAAAAAAACCGGACCCGTTCTTATTCTTTAAACCGCCTGGCAATCAACCTTGGCTGGTCCTTTGGCGGGGCATTGGGCGGCTTCATTGCTTCCCTTGATTACCACTTGCTTTTTTACGTCGATGGCCTTTCCAATATCCTGGCAGCATTATTACTCATGAAATTACTTCCTGCAGTAAAAAAGATCAAAAAAATTGAAACAGAACATAACAAACCTGCCATACGCTCTGCTTACCGCGATAAGCCCTATCTTGCCTTCATCCTGCTTACCATTTTATTTGCTTCCTGTTTCTTCCAGATGTTTACTTTGCAGCCTTTATTCTTCAAATCAGAGTGGCATTTAACGGAACAATTTATCGGGGGCTTAATGGCCCTGAACGGCCTGTTAATAGTTGGTACAGAAATGGTTCTGATCAACAGCATAGAGGGGCGCAAACCTCCCCTGTACTTTATTTCGATTGGAGTGATGATCGCCGCGATCAGCTATGCCTTGCTGAATATATTGCCCGCAGCCGCATGGGTGGCTGTCATTTCAATAGTTCTGGTTACCATCGGCGAAATGTTTGCCATGCCATTTATGAATACGTTCTGGATCAGCAGATCAACAGAAAATAATCGCGGTGAATATGCGGGACTTTATACTATTGCCTGGTCTGTTGCACAGATAATCGGACCTGTTTACGGAGCCATATTAATAGAATATGGCGGTTATTCATTATTCTGGTGGTTTATTTGCGGTATTTGTGTTCTAACGTCGGCAGGATATATCGCCATTCAAAATATAAACAAGATCAAAGGCTGGAAAAAACAAAAGGTGATCTTCAGCCAGGATCCTGAACAGTACTGACCTGATAGATCGTTTTATGTTTATACACTTGTCCGGGGCGGAGAATTGTTTCCGGAAAGCCCTTAATGTTTAGTGCATTCGTATGGTGTTGGGTTTCAAAACAAAAACCTGTAAAAGGCAAATACGTCTGCCCCATTTTACCCTGCCCTAGGTTCAGATGTTTTCCGGTATAAAATTGAACTGTGGGTTCGTCTGTATAAACTTCCAGTTTCAGTCCGTTCCTGTCAGAAAATGCCATGGCTGCCCTGCCCCATGATCCGTATTTTTTATCCAAAACAAAAGACTGGTCATAGCCTTCCCCTGCCTCCCAATCCTGGCCGATCTGTTTTGCCTTTGTAAAATCATATTTTGTGCCTGCTACCGGATGGAACTCTCCGTTGGATACATAATCCTCATGCTGACCCAAATAGAGGGCTGAGGGTAATTCGACCCAATGATCCTCAATCAGACCAGCCCCGTTCAGGTTAAAATAATCATGATGGGTCAGGTTTACAGGCGTTGCTTTATCTGTAATTGCTTCGGTAATCAGAATCAGCTCGTTTTCCTCATTCAGCTCAAAACTGACCGTCACCTGCAAATTACCCGGAAAGCCTTCTTCCCCATCTTTACTCAGATAAGATAATTTTAGTTTTGGACGTGTTGATCCTGATAGGATCTCAGGTTTCCAGGCCTTTCTGTCAAAACCCTCATGGCCGCCATGAATCTGGTGGGGCGGAAGATTTTCAGAGACAGTAAAAAGTTCTCCGTCAATTTCAAAACAGGCATTTCCTATCCGGTTGGCATACCTTCCGACAATGGCACCCAGATAGGTCATGCTATCTAGATAATCCTTTTCAAGATATTGTGCTATCGAATCGAAGCCTAATACGATATCTGTTGCTATTCCCGACCTGTCGGGAACAATAAATGACTGGATAATAGCTCCCAGGTTACTGATTGAAATTTCAACTCCCCTGTTATTTTTCAGTGTAAACAGGTAGATATCTTCCTTATTGTGCTGAAACAGAACCGGAGATTGAAACAGAGACATATTTAGATCTTTAAATGAAAATTAAGCGTTGCGCTTTCGGGCAGCTGAAATTAAGGGAAAATCTTCAAATTAATTGAAAAAATAAAGCTGTTTCAAATTGAAGACACTATTTTTGATCGTATGCGAAAATTAAAAACCGATGAACTCAGGCGTGTAGGTATTGAAGATTTTAAAAAGCAGGATAAACTGCCCCTGGTTGTGATTCTTGATAATGTGAGAAGCATGCACAATATAGGCTCTGTTTTTCGCACTTCGGATGGATTTGCTATTGAGAAGATCTATTTATGTGGAATTACAGCTCAACCTCCGCATCGTGAAATAGAAAAAACAGCGCTGGGGGCAACCCAATCCATAAACTGGGCCTATGCTCCCAGTGTTTCGGATACTATCCACGAATTAAAATCTGCTGGTTATACGATCATAGCCATCGAACAGGCAGAGAACAGTATCATGCTCAACGAGTATCAGCCGGCAAATTCTGAAAAATATGCCCTTATTTTTGGAAACGAAGTGAACGGGGTGAGTGATGAGGCCATGAAACTGATCGATACCTGCATAGAGATCCCTCAATTCGGCACCAAACATTCCTTCAATATTGTGGTTTCTGCGGGGATTGTTTTATGGGATTTTTTCGCTAAACTAAAGCCTTTCCTTAAAAATGACGATTAGCCCGCTCGCAAAAAATAAGTCTCCATGAAAATAAATGCCATAGAAAATAAGGATATCGATCATTTAGATGAACTGCAGCCTGCCGGCTGGGAAGATATAAGGCCTTATTTTTATTATTATTCCTGTTCAGATTCCTGTGAGCCAATAAAAATCAGCGATGGAAATAAAATCGCGGCCATTGGAACAAGTATCCGGCATCCGGATACCGCCTGGCTGGCACATGTGATCGTTCATCCCGAATTCAGAAACCAGGGCCTGGGAAAACAACTGACAAGTGCACTGCTTGACCGGCTGGATCCCGGGATCTTTAAAACAGTCTATCTGGACGCCACCGATATGGGCTTTCCGGTCTATAAAAAGATCGGTTTTGAAATTGAAACCGAATATATCCACCTTGATGGAGAACTCAGAGAACTGCATCTCAGTGATCCGGCCTCGGTAGTTCCATACCAGGAAAAATACAGGGCTGAGGTACTCCAGCTCGACCATGCAAGTTCGGGGGAGAACAGGGAACTGATTTTCATTGATCATCTGAAATCCTCGCTATTGTACCTTTCAGAAGGAAAGGTCAGAGGAGCTTATTTTCCCGGATTTTTTGATCGTAATATCATAGCAGATCTGCCTGAAGCTGGAACAGAACTCATGAAAATCCGAATGCGCGCAAAAAATACGGCCAGGTTCCCTATTGCCAATCAAACCGGTGTAAATTTCTTATTGCAAAACGGCTACAAAGAAGTAAGAACCTCCAGAAGAATGGTCCTGGGTACTAAACGCGAATGGAAGCCGGAGAATAATTTTAACAGGATCAGCGGAGGATTAGGATGAATTTCGATCAATTACTTTTACAATTGACAGTTGACAATTGACAGTTGACAAATCCGGTAAAGATAATATTACCCTGATAGAACAGAATGTCATGCCGTTATAGGCCAAATAGTATTGACCTTGTTATTGTAATAACTATCTCCATTGTCAATTGTCAACTGTCAATTGAAAAAACATTGTCAATTATCAAGGCCAAATTCTGATTCAATGGAGATTTAAATTTAGGAGCAAAGAACACGGATCAAAGAATAAAGACTATTACCTGTACATTTGACATTTAATAATTACTGGCAACTGACAAACTGACAAACAGGAAACAGGAAACAGGAAATAGGAAATGGGAAATAGGAAACAGTTAACTAAAATCGGTCAACCTTATTCAGGCATGCACAACTCATAACACACAACTCATAACACATAACTCACAACTCATACCTCACAACTCATAACAGGTCCCTGGTACCCACAAATGAAAAAACCCCTTAAAGTCCCTGATAAAGAGAAATTAAAGGGTGGTTTTTAACATGCAAAAAAGATTATTAAGAATTATCCGGTATCAGATCACATATTCATTCACCCTGTCCTTACTTGGCAAATAGGTTCTGCCCATTAGAAACTCATCCGCTTTTCTGGCGGCTTCCCTCCCTTCGGAGATAGCCCAGACTACCAATGACTGACCGCGGCGCATATCACCGGCAGCAAAAACTTTATGAACACTGGTTTGGTATTGGCCTTCCTCTGCTTTTACATTGCCTCTGGCATCAAGCTCCAGTCCGGTGTTATCCACCAGGCCATGATGCTGAGGATGAAGAAAGCCCATCGCCAGTAAAATCAGCTGGCAGGGGATCTCTCTTTCAGATCCTTCAAGCTCAATGAACTTTACCGGGCGGCCCATCGGATCGAGTTCCCAGCTCACGTCAGAAACCAGAATAGCCCTTAAATCTCCATTCTCATCCCCCAAAAAGGCTTTGGTATTGATCCCCCAGAAACGCTCGCAGCCTTCTTCATGCGAACTGGTTGTTTTGAGCAGCATGGGATAGGTAGGCCAGGGCATATTGATATTACGATCTGCAGGAGGCTGAACCATCAGCTCAAACTGCTTAACCGTATTGGCATGCTGCCTGTTAGAGGTACCCACGCAATCCGAACCTGTATCACCTCCCCCGATCACGATCACATCCTTTTCGGTTGCGCTAATTCGTTCACCCGTAAAGGGTATATTACTTACAATTTTATTTTGCTGTTTCAGAAAATCCATCGCGAAATGAATGCCCTTGAAGTCCCTTCCGGGGATATTCAGATTTCGGGGGATTGTTGATCCGGCAGCCATGATGACCGCATCATGCTCATCGATAAATTGTTTCATATCACCCTTCATACCCACCTCAACATTACAAACGAATTTGATCCCTTCTTCCTCCATGACTGCTAAGCGGCGGTCAATGACCGATTTTTCAAGCTTAAAATCAGGAATACCATAACGTAATAAACCTCCCGGACGGTCATCCCTTTCATAAACGGTAACCGAATGACCTGCTTTATTCAGCTGGGCCGCGGCGGCTAAACCTGCCGGACCTGAACCAATCACAGCCACATTCTTCCCAGAACGTAAGATCGGCGTATTCGCTTTGACAAAACCCTTTTTAAAGGCGATCTCAATGATATGCTTTTCAATTTCTTCGATGGTTACAGGCGGTTTGTTAATACCTAATACACAGGCTGCTTCGCAGGGTGCCGGACAAATTCTTCCTGTAAACTCCGGGAAATTATTGGTGGAAGCAAGGATAAGATAAGCTTCCTCCCACCTGCCCTGATAAACCGCATCATTAAATTCCGGAATAACATTTCCAAGAGGACAGCCTGAGTGACAGAATGGAATCCCGCAATTCATACATCTGGCAGCCTGCTCATTCAGTTTTTCAGGCGGGTATTCCTGAACAAATTCATTATAATTTTCCAAACGCTCGGCAGGGGCAATTTTTTTAGGAAGCTCCCTGTCATATTCTTTAAATCCTGTTACTTTTCCCATTATCCTGCTGATTGCTGTAATTCTTTTTGTATTAAAACCCTTTTGTATTCCTTAGGGAACACTTTGATAAATGATGAAGATTGCTGCTCCCAGTCATTAAGTATATATTTAGCTACCTGACTTTGAGTAAGCTGTACATGTCTGTTCAGCAGGTTGATTATTTCTTCCTCATCATTGGGCGACAGAGGATCCAGATCAACCATCTCCGTATTGCAATTTTCCACAAAGGAATTATCAGGATCGTAAATCCAGGCAATACCCCCGCTCATTCCTGCCGCAAAATTCCGGCCTGTTTTACCCAAAATCAAAGCCCTGCCGCCAGTCATGTATTCACATCCATGGTCACCAACCCCTTCCACAACAGCCACGGCACCCGAATTCCGGACGGCAAAGCGCTCTCCTGCCTGGCCCCTGACAAATAACTCGCCTGAGGTAGCCCCGTAGAGCGCCACATTCCCAATAATGATATTCTCCTGCGGTAAAACCTTACTTTTCTTTGAAGGATAGATAACCAGTTGTGCTCCTGAAAGCCCTTTTCCTACATAATCATTTGCCTCACCGCTAAGTTCAAAGGAAATACCCCTGGTGCAGAATGCTCCGAAACTCTGTCCGGCTGAACCAGTGAACTTATAATTGATCGTGTTCTGTGGAAGTCCGGCCGACTGATACAGCTTGGTGATCTCGTTTGACATGATCGTGCCTGTTGTACGGTCGGTATTCTTAATATTAAAGGAACCGAAGACAGGAATTTTCGTTTCAATGGCATTCTTAGCATGCTGCAGCAGTTTCCAGTCGAGGACATCATTCAGGTTATGATCCTGCTTCTCACTATTATACAGGGTCATGCCAGAAGGATTATCCATAGCATACAAAATACCGGAAAGGTCGATATTCTTCACTTTCCAGTGATCCACATCATCCCGCATTTTCAGGAACTGAACCCTTCCAACCATATCATTGATGGTCCTGAAGCCAAGTTCAGCCATGATCTCCCTTAATTCTTCGGCGATGAACCTGAACAGGTTTACTATATGTTCCGGTTTACCGGAAAATAATTTCCTTAATTCAGGATCCTGGGTCGCGACACCTACAGGGCAGGTATTCAGATGGCATTTACGCATCATGACACAACCTCCTGCAACCAAAGCGGCAGTGGCAACTCCCCATTCTTCTGCTCCAAGCAAAGTTGCTATGGCGATATCCTTTCCTGTTTTCAGTTGTCCGTCGGTCTGCAGCACTACTCTGCTTCTCAGTTTATTTTTTACGAGGGTTTGCTGGGCTTCAGCAAGTCCGAGTTCCCATGGCAAACCTGCATGTTTGATGGAAGTAAGCGGCGAAGCACCGGTTCCTCCATCATGACCGGCAATGAGGATCACATCCGCATGGGCTTTTGCCACACCGGCTGCGATAGTTCCAACTCCTGCCTTGGAAACCAGCTTTACACTGATCCTGGCAGCCCTGTTGGCATTTTTAAGGTCAAATATTAGCTGGGCAAGATCCTCGATCGAATAAATATCATGATGCGGCGGCGGTGAGATCAATCCTACACCCGGTGTAGCATGTCTTACTTTCGCGATCCATTCATCCACCTTATCTCCCGGAAGCTGTCCGCCCTCACCAGGTTTAGCACCCTGGGCCATTTTGATCTGTAATTCATCTGCATTGGTCAGATAGTTGGCGGTAACACCAAACCGACCGGAAGCGATCTGTTTAATTGCTGAACGCATCGATCCGCCATCGGCTAAAGGCTCATATCTCAACTCATCCTCTCCGCCTTCCCCTGTATTACTTTTTGCACCGATGCTGTTCATAGCGATAGCAAGCGTACTGTGAGCCTCGTGTGATATCGAACCAAACGACATGGCTCCTGTTGCAAAACGCTTCAGGATAGCTTCAACAGGCTCCACTTCCTCCAAAGGTACCGGCTGCCTGTGATGAGCAAAATCAAGCAATCCGCGGATAGTATATAAACTATCCGTTTGTTTATTGATATGCCGGGCATACTTTTTATAGACCTCGTAATTATTCGTACGGGTAGAATGCTGGAGTAAATGCACTGTTTCCGGATTGAAAAGATGGGCTTCTCCCTTTCGTTTCCACTGATAAGCCCCTCCTTCCGGAAGTAATTTTACTTCAACACCAGAGCGTTTAAATCCTGAATAATGCTTACGCAAGGCTTCATGTGCAATGTCATCAAGACCTAATCCTCCAATGCGGGATACTGCACCGGTGAAGTATTTATCGATCACATCCTGGTTCAGACCTATGATCTCAAATATCTGGGCGCCATGGTATGACTGTAAGGTTGAGATCCCCATTTTAGAGAAGATCTTCAGCAATCCGTCGTTAACCGATTTAGTGTAATTCTTATTTAACGCCTTCAGATCCAATGAACTATCCAGTTTTTCATCAGTCTTTAGTTTACGTATAGTTGCAAGCGCCAGGTATGGATTGACCGCGGTTGCACCAAAAGCGATCAGGCAGGCAAAATGATGCACTTCCCAAACATCCCCGGCCTCCAGCATAATTCCAACTGCGCCGCGTAAACCTTTTTTGATCAGATGGTGATGAACAGCCGATACCGCAAGCAAGGAAGGGATCGGGGCATGTTCTGAATCGATAGCCCGGTCTGAAAGTATTAAAACCTCAAAACCATCATGAACGGCATCTTCTGCATATCTGCATAAGCGGTCAAGTCCCCATTGTAAAGAACCAGCCTGTCCGTCGGCTTTAAAATAAGTTTGCAGGGTCTTGGCCTGAAATGAACCGGTATCAATACTCCGTATTTTTTCGAGCTCGGTATTGCTTAAAACCGGATGAGGCAAGGCCACACAATGGCAATGCATCTTATCCTCATCAAGAATATTTCCGTTATTACCCATAAAACCGGCCAGACTCATCACCAGTCGCTCGCGGATAGGATCTATCGGCGGGTTGGTCACCTGGGCAAATAGCTGCTTAAAGTAATTTGCCAGGTGCTGCGGGCGATCAGAAAATACGGCCAGCGGCGTGTCGGTTCCCATAGAACCAATCGCTTCCTTCCCCGAAAGGGCCATCGGCATGATCAGGGTTTCAATATCTTCGCGGGAATAACCAAAGACCTGCTGATATTTAAAGGTTGATTCGTTTGATAACTGGGTGAAAGCTACTCTTGGTTCTGCAAGATCTTCGAGCCTGATCTTATAGTTCTCAAGCCAGGTACCATAAGGCTGCTGGTTGGTGATAGCTTTCTTGATCTCTTCATCACCGATTATTGTTCCTTTTGCGGTGTCAACAACAAGCATTTTTCCCGGTTGTAAACGGCCTTTTTTAATAACTTTCGATTCATCCACAGGTAAGACCCCTGCTTCGGAAGCAACGATAATGCGGTTATCATTGGTGATCACGTACCGCTGAGGGCGAAGGCCATTACGATCGAGAGTCGCACCGATCATATGTCCGTCTGTAAAAGCGATCGCTGCCGGTCCGTCCCATGGCTCGATCAGCGTAGCGTGATACTCGTAAAAGGCTTTGGTTGCAGGATCCATCTGCTCATTTCCATCCCAGGCTTCCGGGATCAGCATCATCATCACATGTGGCAATGATCGTCCGCAATGGAACAGTAATTCGATCACATTATCAAGACATGCCGAATCGGATTGATTATTATCGATAACCGGTAACAGCATATCCATTTCGTCCTTACTGAAAAAAGGCGATGCGAAAGATCGTATTCCCGAATAGAACCAGTTTAAATTTCCTTTTAAGGTATTGATCTCCCCATTATGAGCTATAAACCGGAATGGCTGTGCCAGCCTCCATGAAGGAAATGTATTGGTCGAAAAGCGTGAATGGATCATCCCAAAGGCAGATGTCAGCATAGATTCGTTCAGATCAGGAAAATAGGTCCTAACCTGGCTGCTGGTGAATTCACCTTTATAGATAATGACATTTTGAGAAAGAGATACAATATAAAACTGCTGATCTGCCCCTACAACCGATTCCCTGACCAATTTAGTAATGTAGTTTTTCAGAACATATAGTTTCCGCTCAAAATCTTCGGATCTGTGAATATAACCCGGCTTTGCAACGAACAGTTGTTCAATATCCGGTTCGGATGAAAATGCAGCCTCTCCTATTATACCCGCATTTACGGGTACTTTACGATAGCCCAATATCTTTAAACCAAGCTTTTCTGCCGCCTTTGCGATGACCGCACGGCAAGCTTCCTTCACAGTAGCCTTCTTCGGAAAGAAGATCATCCCTACTCCGTAACTTCCGGCCTTATCCAGGCTGATATTCAATTTCAGAGCTTCCCGTTTAAAAAATTCATGCGGTATCTGAATTAATATTCCCGCACCATCACCCGAATCCGGGTCACAACCGCATGCACCGCGGTGTTCCATGTTCTCTAAAATAGTAAGGGCATCACTCACAATCTGATGTGATTTCCGGCCCTTAATATTAGCAATAAAACCAACTCCGCAGGCGTCATGTTCAAATGAAGAATTGTATAAACCCTGTTGTTGGTTGTCAGTATTTGTCATCAAAAATCTAAAATTTATAAGCTGCCTAAATTAATAAAAAGCGCTGTCATTACTTAATTTACAATGCTTTTTACAATTTAATCAAAAAATAACATTTTTAAGCTAACAAATTAACATTTTATTAATTTTTCATACTTTTTGTTGATATTTTACTATTTCATACACCAAAATGAAGCCCTGCGGGCTATAATTCCTTTTTTTTTCTACTTTTGTGGCGGGCAAGTCTTTTACGACCAGCTCCCTTCGAACTCCCCCAGGGTGGGAACGCAGCAAGGGTAGAAGGTTGAGCGGTGCGATAAAAGGTGCTTGCCCATTTTTTTTTCTTAATTGAGTTAATTAGCAAATGAGCTAATTAGCAAATTGCTTCAACCTATGAGCAGTTAATCGAAATACAAAAAATCATTAATAAAATAATTTCCACGAGCAAGAAAGCATAATTTGCTAATTTGCTCATTCACTAATTTGCTAATTCAATTGACATGAAATTCTTTATAGACACTGCAAACCTCGCTCAGATCAAAGAAGCCCAGGCACTCGGAATTTTAGACGGTGTAACTACAAACCCAAGCCTGATGGCCAAGGAAGGCATCACAGGTGATCAAAATGTGATCAATCATTATAAAGCCATATGTGCTTTGGTGGATGGTGATGTAAGCGCAGAAGTAATAGCAACCGACTTTGAGAACATGGTGAAAGAAGGTGAAATACTGGCTGCTCTGGATCCGAAAATTGTGGTTAAGGTGCCCATGATCACTGAAGGTTTAAAAGCCATTAAATACTTCAGTTCAAAAGGCATTAAAACCAATTGTACTCTGGTATTTTCTTCGGGCCAGGCTCTTTTAGCCGCAAAAGTGGGGGCTACTTATGTTTCTCCATTCATTGGCCGCCTGGATGATGTTTCCACCGATGGATTGGCCCTGATTGAAGATATCCGCCTGATCTATGATAATTACGGCTTCGAAACGCAAATATTAGCGGCATCAGTCCGCCATCCTATGCATATTATCAATTGTGCTAAAATAGGTGCTGATGTGATCACTGGTCCGCTGGCAGCTATGATCGCCTTATCGAAACATCCATTAACAGATAGCGGGCTTGCCCAGTTCCTTGCCGATCATGCAAAAGCGGCAGGGAAGTGATTTTGGATTAGAGTTGATAAGTTTCTTGATTTAGCAAGGGATAGGATTTATTTTTGGGAAAGCAAATGCCAGTGGTTCTTTGCTTAGGATAGTCCCGTGCTCTGCAGTAGTTTTTGCCCCCCTTCCCTTGCAGCAAAAAGCTACCACTGCCGCCCGGGTTTAAACACAATGGACGGCCTAACTATCAACAGCCTGTTCCCGGGATTAAATTGGAAAACAGCTGAGGTATTTGGAGGACATGAATGTCCATAATTGTTTCCAGACCACTTTTTAAAAGCATAATGGAAAATAAATACGATATACTGATCATTGGCGGCGGACCGATCGGCCTTGCCTGCGGGATAGAGGCTCAAAAGGCAGGGCTTTCCTACATCATTATCGAAAGGGGATGTCTTGTCAATTCGCTGTATAACTATCCGGCGAATATGACTTTCTTTTCTACTTCAGACAAACTGGAGATTGGCGGAATACCTTTTGTCAGCAATAATATCAAGCCTACCCGCAGCGAAGCTTTGGAATACTACAGGCGGGTTGCAGCGCATTTTGAATTAAACCTGCACCTGTTTGAGGAAGTAATATCTGTAATCAAAAACAGTAATGGATATCGGATTCAAAGCAGCAAATCAGAATATGAAGCTGCCAGCATCATTATTTCTACAGGATTCTATGATATCCCCAATCTCCTCCATATTCCCGGAGAAGATCTCCCGAAAGTGAAACACTATTATAAAGACCCACATTTCTATGCGAAACAACAAGTTGTAGTCGTTGGTGCAAATAATTCATCAGTAGATGCTGCTCTTGAAACCTATCGTAAAGGAGCCCGTGTAAGTATGGTGATCCGCGAATCAAATATCGGAGAAAGGGTTAAATACTGGGTCAGGCCTGATATGATTAACCGTATCAAAGAAGGCAGTATCAAAGCCTATTTTAATTCCAGCCTAAGCGCGATCAGAGAGAATGAAGTTGATATTCAGGGCCCGGATGGTATGATAACCATCCCTAACGATTTCGTGCTGGCTATGACAGGCTATCAGCCTGATTTTTCATTTCTCAGAAAGCTTGGAATTCGTCTTTCCGATGATGAAAAACAAAGTCCTGAGCATGATCCCTACACGATGGAAACTAACATGAAAGGCATTTACCTGGCGGGAGTGATCTGCGGCGGTATGGATACACATGTTTGGTTCATTGAGAACTCGAGGGTACATGCGGAGAGAATAGTTAAGCATATAATGGAGAATTGAGAGTGGAGAGTGGAGAATGGAGAATGAAAATTCTCCACTCTCAATTTTCAACTCTCAACTGAGGAGATTTTAGAAAAATCCTTCCAATTAACTGATCATATTCAAAATCTCCCCTATCGGTTGATCACTATCGATCAAAATCCCTGTCACCCCTGCTGCTTCACCGGCTATCACATCCCTTTCCCTGTCGCCGATAAAATAAGATAAGGAGGCATCTATACCAAATCTGGCCATGGCTTTTTCAAGCATCAGGTAGCCTGGTTTCCGGCAAAGACATTTTCCGTTATACTCCGGATGATGATGACAATAGTATATTTCACTCAAATTTATACCCTGCTCCGAATAGGTCTTTTTCAAATGATCATGCATCTGCGCAAGGGTTTCTTCAGAATACCATCCCTTTGCCAGGCCCCCCTGGTTGGTGATCACGATCAATAAATAGCCCCTGGACTGTAATTCTTTCAGGGCAGGGAAATTATGTTCCAGAATTTTAAAATCTTCAAAGCGGCAGACATAATCTCCCAGCTCTTTGTTTAAAACTCCGTCTCTGTCTAAAAAAACAGCTTTTTTCATATTGTTGATTGATAACATAAAAAGTTTA
Source organism: Pedobacter sp. (assembly GCA_036677005.1). Taxonomy (GTDB): domain Bacteria; phylum Bacteroidota; class Bacteroidia; order Sphingobacteriales; family Sphingobacteriaceae; genus Daejeonella. Next base: position 3,786 of record JAKFBV010000020.1, on the reverse strand, counting down.
AAAATATTATCTTTAAACTATGATGGATTGCTATGTCGTTCCTCCGCGCAATGACATAATTCTATAGAACGATGTCATTATAAAAGATTGAAGCAATCTCCACCAATAATTTAAAAACCAAAACTAAACCAATATGTCAGAAACTAACCAAAAAAAAGAATTTAAGCCTTATGTTCCGGCCAGCAGCAAAATGGCCGAGTTTACCATTAAATCGGTGCTTTTAGGCGCCATTTTCGGGGTGATTTTTGGTGCGGCAACAGTCTATCTTGCACTGAAAGCCGGATTAACTGTATCTGCATCCATTCCAATAGCTGTGCTGGCTATCTCAATCGGCAGAAAGTTCTTTAAAACGACCATCCTTGAGAATAATATTATCCAGACCACCGGTTCTGCGGGTGAATCCATAGCGGCCGGAGTGGTGTTCACCCTGCCGGGATTTCTGTTTTTATCGGCAGGGAGTAACAGTGAATCGTTCTTTTCATACTGGCCTATCTTCTTTCTTGCCGCATTAGGCGGAATATTAGGAACATTAATGATGATCCCCTTAAGGCGCTCGCTCATTGTTGAGGAACATGACAGCCTGCCCTATCCCGAGGGTACGGCCTGTGCTTCCGTTCTGATCGCAGGAGAAAAAGGAGGAGATTTCGCAAAAACAGCCTACTACGGACTTGCCTTTGCTTTCGGCTACGCGATCCTGCAAAAAGTATTTCACCTGATCGCAGAGGCTCCTGCCTGGGCCACCTCACAGACCAATAAATATTTTCCTTCAGCAACCTTAAATGGTGAGATCACTCCTGAATACATGGGTGTAGGTTATATTATCGGTCCAAAAATAGCCGGGGTTCTTGTAGCAGGGGGTGTACTTGCCTGGCTCGGACTTATCCCTCTATTGGCAACACTGGTGCCTGCTGAAACCATTGCATACCAGCTGGTTAAACTGGGTTACCTGAAAGATGTTTATAGCCCCGGAGGTCCGGGATCCTGGGATCCTTTAAACATGGTTTTTGCAAATACTGCTACTGCGATCTACCAGGCATATGTCAAGCAGATCGGAGCCGGAGCTGTAGCTGCCGGAGGATTTATCACCCTGCTAAAAACTATTCCCACCATTATTTCCTCCTTCAAATCCAGCCTCGCCTCGATCAATAAAAGTGCTGCTGAGAAAAAGGCTGTCAAGCGTACAGACAGCGATCTTTCATTCAATGTAGTGATCTTTGGAAGCCTTGCCCTGATCGTTCTGATGGCTATTCTGCCGCAAATACCTGGTGATTCGATCCTTAACAAATTACTGATCGGGGTTTTGGTCATCATATTCGGATTTTTCTTTGTGACCGTCTCCAGCCGTATCGTTGGATTGATCGGTACCTCATCCAACCCTGTTTCGGGCATGACCATCGCCACTTTAATGGGAACCTGTCTGATCTTTATCAGCATTGGCTGGACAGGACAATTATTTGAACCGATGGCATTGGTGGTGGGTAGTATGATCTGCATCGCGGCAGCAAATGCGGGCGCCACTTCACAGGATCTGAAGACCGGTTATATTGTGGGCGCCACTCCCAAATATTAGCAGCTGGCCCTGTTTGTTGGTGCTATTGTGTCGGCCGTGGTGATCGGCGCCACCTTATCGATCCTCGACAGGCCTACTGCCGAAATGACGGCTCAGGGAATTACCCATGCAATTGGAACGGAGACCTATCCTGCACCGCAGGGAACCCTGATGGCAACACTTATTAAGGGACTGCTTTCATTCAATCTCGACTGGCAGTTTGTTCTGGTAGGTGTATTTCTTTCCATTACGGTGGAACTTTGCGGAGTTAAATCGCTTTCATTTGCTGTTGGTGCCTATTTGCCGCTTTCCACTACACTGCCAATTTTTGCCGGCGGGGCCATAAAAGGCCTTGTTGACCGCAAATCAAAGGAGAAACAGGAAAAAATGGAGGATGAAGACCTTGGAAGAGGTAATTTATTTGCAACCGGCCTCGTTGCCGGGGGCGCCCTTATGGGTGTTATTTATGCCTTCCTGATGGCTTTTGAAAGCACCTCCGGTCCCGTAGGCAGCCTGAATATAGAAGAAAACCTTAGCCAAATGCTTGGTGAAGCCGGCTACCAGATCATGGGATTTGTATTCTTTGTGATCATGGGTCTGTCATTATACAAGATTGCGTTGAGCAAAGGGAAATGATCCATCGGCTCTGATTGAAAAGCTAATTGACATAAGGCCCTGTCAATTAGCTTTTTACATCATATTAAGAGATAATCGTGATTTTTAGTTTGTAGTTTCATTCAGAATCATGTTATTAGCGCCCAGGATTTTCGGGCTGAATGACCGGATTTTTTTACCATCAATCTAAAAATTATAAATTCTATGAAAAAAATTTTACTTGCCTTTAGTCTTCTTCTTTTAGCTCAGCTAAGTTTTGGACAGGGTTGTGTTGCAGTAAGGCATTTTGGTGTATGTTCTGCCGGCATGACCCATAATACCTTTGGAAAAGGCGATATTCAGGCAGGCCTGAACTACCGTTATTTTAAGTCATTCAGACACTTTAGGGGAACTCATGAGGAGCCAGACCGGGTGACCAACGGCACAGAGGTCATTAATCATTCGCACAATTGGGAATACAATGTAAATTATTGGTTATCAGGCAAAACCAATTTAATTCTGGGGGTACCTACCCAAATAAATTCCAGATCATCTTTATACGAACATGGCAGGACCGAACGGCATAGCTCCTTCTCCAGAGGCTTAGGCGATATCAGGTTTGGGGTTCAGCAATGGTTGATTCAGCCGGGCTCAAAATCCTGGAACATCCAGTTAGGGTCATCTGTCAAACTGCCGACAGGAAATTTTAATGCTTCAGATATTTTTTATAATGTTGGAGCGAATGGCACACCGGAAGTAAGACCTGTTGATCAATCCATTCAGCCGGGTGATGGCGGTTTTGGTTTAATTTTAGAGTCCCTGCTGTATTTTAAGCTTAGCGAAAAGGTTTATCTCTCAACCGGAGCTTTTTACCTAATAAATCCCAGGGAGAAAAACGGCATCAGAACATTCAGGGAAAAACTAAGTCCGACGCTTGCCAATGAGGCGATCATGTCGGTTCCAGATCAGTTTTCATCAAGGATTGCCGCCAATTTCTCGCTGAACCAAAGCTCCAATCTTTCTCTTGGAGCCCGTTATGAGGGTGTTCCGGTTAATGATCTGATCGGAGGAAGTGCCGGATTCAGGCGTCCGGGTAATATTTTATCTGTTGAACCTGTTTATTCCTACATGAAAAATAACCTTTCGCTTAGCTTTGGATTACCAATAGCTGTCAGAAGAGAACGCCCCCAGAGTTATACTGATCTGGATTACCAGAGAACAACAGGGGTCTATAGAATGGGTGATGCCGCCTTTGCAGATTATGCACTGAATGTTGGCGTACAATATACCTTCAAATCAAAACAAAAAGCCACTCCTGTATTTGAACTGCTAAGGTAAAATTTGCGGTACTGATCCGGTGACTTAATTCATCGGATCAGTATCTTTCATCGTCAATTGTCAATCACTAGTGTCCGGTTAAATTTAATTTTTTATTAAAATATGCTTGTATGTTTTATATTGAATATTTATTGGGCGATTTTCAAAAGCCCCCCTCTACAAAGACAGGTAAGCTTAATCCCCAAGGTACAATGTCATGATTTAAGGATTTTCAATTCTAATGATTTGACTCAAGGTTGGAATTTTTTCTAGCGACCCTGAAGGGGTCAAATGTTTATAGAACACGGAAATCCCGACCCTGAAGG
>JAKFBV010000019.1:0-143307 GCA_036677005.1 Pedobacter sp. | reverse complement strand
TGCTACTCCATTATTGTTTGACCAATAGGGGGCTTACTTTTTAAATCAAGAAAATAGAATAGCATAGCAGGTTCCTGTACAGGATTTTTTCTAATAGTAAATTTTAACCGGACAACAGTGATTAGCAAATTAGCAAATTAGCAAATGGATCCTGGATTAATTTTAAACGTCCATCAATTTACTAATTTGCTCATTTATTCATTTATCTTCCCCGTGATCTTATCCATCATTTCCATCACGATAACAGCCTCGGATGCTGAGCAGGGATTTGGCCCTTTACCCAGAAAGTAATTCACCACCTGTCCGATCATCGGCTGCTGTACGTGCGGGATCGGATCAAAATGTAGGTCCCTGGTTAGTCCATCAAGAATAAGCTGGCAGCCCTCGCTGAATATCGGGAAACGGATCTCTCCCTTCGTACCTTTGATCTCGCACAGATCCAGCTCATTTTCCTGTTTGACCGTATAATCCCAGGTCCCATGGAAGGGTACATCGTTTCCAAAAACAATAGCTGCTGTCACATGATCATCGGCCTGGTAGATTTTTCCCCGGTTCGATGAACTTCCTTTCACTGATGTAGGTTCACCAAAAAAATAGAGCATAAGATCCAGCTGATGAGGAGCCAGATCATGAAAAAGTCCCCCGCCCGAGATGGAAGGATTTACCCTCCATGTATCTGCTACGCCAGGGCCTGGGGCCTGTGATAAGCTGATCTCTGCGGATAAAATATCACCGATTATATTTTCACGGATCAGCCTTCGTATCTCAATAAATCTGGGCTGTGCCCTGCGGTAATGAGCAATGCTGAGTTTGCAGGAATATTTTTCCGAGGCATCCAGCATCCTCCGGGCTTCGGCTGAGTCCAGGGCCATAGGTTTTTCAACATAGACCGGTTTGCCTGCCTTAAAAGCTGCCAGGGTATATGCTTCGTGTGAATCAGGAGGTGTGGCGATGTAAATCGCATTGATCTCCTGATCATGGATCAGTTCATCCGCATTGGAATACCATTTTTTGACATGATGCCTTCGGGCATAATCTTCAGCCTTTTCTGCGTCGCGCCTCATGACAGCAATTAATTCTGAATTTGGAACCAGGTTAAAAGCCGGTCCGCTTTTAAATTCAGTTACATTGCCGCAGCCAATAATACCCCAGGTTATCTGATCCATTTTTTTATTTTTCTACAACGCTGACAGGGTTTTAAACCCTGTCAGCGTTACGAAAATAAATATTAAAACTCAACAATTCTGAATGTGATCCTCATCAATCTGAAAAAGGCTTGATAAGGAATTATGGATAGGAAAAAACCCTGCTCAAAAATTTAAGCAGGGTTCAGGTTAGTAATGAAAATTTTTAAGCTTTTCTTATTTTACTGTTCCGATATGCTGAACCAGGTCGATCAGTTTATTAGAGTAACCCCATTCGTTATCATACCAGGCAACAACTTTTACGAAATTGCCGTTCAGAGCAATACCGGCTTTTGCGTCAAAGATGGAAGTGCGTGGATCTCCAAGAAAATCGGTTGAAACAACGTCATCTTCAGTATATCCTAAAATTCCCCTCAGTTCACCTTCAGAGGCATCTTTCATTGCTTTTTTGATTTCTTCATAGCTCGCTGATTTCTCAAGACGGACTGTAAGGTCAACTACTGAAACATCAGCTACAGGGACGCGGAAAGACATTCCTGTAAGCTTCCCTTTTAATTGCGGGATAACCAGGGTCACTGCTTTAGCTGCTCCGGTTGATGATGGAATGATATTCTGATAGGCACCTCTTCCGCCTCTCCAGTCTTTTGCCGAAGGGCCGTCAACCGTTTTCTGAGTGGCTGTAGCAGCATGGACTGTGGTCATTAAACCTTCCAGGATACCGAAATTATCATTTAATACTTTTGCGAGCGGGGCAAGACAGTTTGTGGTACATGAGGCATTGGATACAATGTTCTGGCTTGCCTTGAGATCCTTATGATTTACTCCCATCACAAAGGTTGGAGTATCATCTTTTGCAGGAGCAGAAAGAACCACTTTTTTTGCACCGGCCTGTATATGTTTCAGGGCATCAGCCTGGGTCAGAAATAATCCTGTTGATTCAATGATCACTTCGGCACCCACCTCATCCCATTTTAAGTTTGAGGGATCTTTTTCTGCAGTAACCCGGATGGTTTTACCGTTTACAACCAGGTGGCCGTCTTCAACTTCTACAGTTCCGTTAAACTTTCCGTGCGTTGAATCATATTTTAACATATAAGCCATATAATCAGGTTCAACAAGGTCGTTGATACCAACTACTTCAATGCCTTCCCGTTCAATTGCGGCCCTGAAAGCCAAACGGCCGATACGGCCAAATCCATTTATTCCAATTTTCATTTTTACATTAATTTTTGTTAGAGTAATATTTTAACAAGTTATAAATAGGCTCTTTTATTACAGAGCTGATAGTCAGATTGTTATTTTTTGCAGTTTCGTTCAGATAGTCCTGAAATCCTGCCGCAACCGTTCCGACCATATGTACCGGTACATCCGGGTACTGCTTTTTAAGCGGAAGGATATAGGTTTTAAAATAGATGTCAAAGCCTTCTGTTACCAGCTTTTTTACAAAGACGTCATTTTTATTCTCCATCAGAAAATCTGCAAATGAACTCAGAAATAAGGCGGGCTGCGGCTGCCTGTACACTTTATCCAATATTTGGGCTCTGTCGAGATCGTATTTTTTTTTGTATTTTTCGACGAATTCTTCAGGCATCAGATCATTTAAATATGACTTGAGAAGGCGTCTTCCGAGCCAGTTGGCTGAACCCTCATCACCCAGAATATATCCGAGACCGAAATTATTCTCTATAACCTTTTTACCATCGAAATAAGCTGCATTTGACCCGCTTCCCATAATGCCCAGAATACCCGGTTCATCGCCGCAGGCAGCAAGGGCCGCTGCTTTAAGATCATGATCTACAACTACTTTGCTGAATCTGAAAAAGCTTTTCATTGCATTGGTAATAATTGCCTGGCGCTCTTGTGAGGATGCTCCGGCTCCGAAAAAATAAACCCAGTTGATTTTTTCGGCGTTATTAATTAACTGAACATTTTTATTCAGGAACTGAGTGATATGATTTTCATCATTAAAAAACGGGTTGATGCCAGGGGTTTTAAATTCAGAAATGATCTTCCCTTTTTCTGCCAGTTTCCAGTCAGCAAACCGAGAGCCACTATATACTACCGCAATCATATTTTAAATAGATAAAACACTTATCATTTCCATTAAATCATCCTCAAGTTTAAAATGGGAAGCATTTAAAGCTTCATCAAGAGGGGTCAGGATCACAGAATTACCTCGCAATCCAACCATATGGCTTGATTTTCCGTTCAATAATTCTTTAACTGCAGCGAACCCTAAGCGGCTAGCCAGAACCCTGTCAAAGCTGCTCGGACTTCCGCCTCGTTGTAAATGCCCTAATATAGTGACTTTGACATCGTAAAAATCAAATTTTTCTGTTACACGCTGCGCCAGCTTATAGACCCCGCCGCTTTTATCGCCCTCGGCTACGATCACAATACTGGATGTTTTTTTATTTCGGGCATCCCCGGATAACTTCCCGATCAATTCATCTATTGCGGTAATCCGCTCTGGAAGGAGTACAGCTTCGGCACCGCCTGCAATTCCTGAGCGTAAGGCAATGCAGCCAGAATCGCGTCCCATTACCTCTATAAAAAAGAGGCGGTTATGCGATGCGGCGGTATCCCGGATCTTATCTATGGCATCTATAACAGTATTGGTGGCTGTATCAAATCCGATCGTAAAATCTGAACCGAACAGGTCATTATCAATGGTTCCGGGAATACACATAATAGGAATATTGAAACGATTTGACAGGCTTTCGGCCCCTCTTGCAGTCCCGTCACCTCCAATGGCAACAAGCGCATCAATACCATAAGCGCTTAAATTGTGATATGCTTTTTCTATCCCTTCCCCGGTCATGAATTCCTTGCAGCGGGCCGTTTTCAGAATTGTGCCTCCCAAATGGATAATGTTGCCAACCGAGCGGGCATCCATATCCCAGAAATCACTTTCCAGCATTCCCTGGTAACCCCTTCGAATCCCAACTACTTCAATTCCCATGAATACTGCCGTCCTGACCACTGCCCGAATACATGCATTCATTCCCGGGGCATCACCTCCTGAAGTAAAAACTCCTATTTTTTTTATTTCTGACAATCCTTATGCGCGATAATTGATTACGAATATAAGGTGTATTTATTACACTAAGTAATTTTTATTTTTTTTTTCACACAGTTATGACTAATCATTATATATTTAGTTTTTAATAAATAAATGTTTTGAAGACGACACTGCCCAAGTTTGATTCGGTCTTTTCGATTGATTGTGTAATTTTTGGATTTGATGAAGGGGAATTAAAGATCCTCCTGATCGAGCGGAACGAGGAACCATTCAAAGACTGGTGGGCCCTGCCCGGCTATATTGTAGAACAGGATGAGAGTATCGACAATGCCGCCGAGCGGATCTTATACGAGCTTACCGGCCTGAGGGGTATCTATATGGATCAGTTTTACACCTTTGGTGATGTAAACAGGCATCCGCAGGGGAGGGTAATTACAGTGGCTTATTATGCGATGATCAGGCTGAACGGAACCAAGGATCTGAAACCTGTCAGCAATTATGCATCAAAAGCGGTCTGGACCCCGGTAAACGATCTCCCTAAACTGGCCTTTGACCATGAGAAGATTTTCACAAGAGGTTTTGAAAAGATCCGCAATAAGATCAGTTATCAGCCAATTGCCTTTGAATTACTGCCTGAGAAGTTTACCCTTACCCAGTTGCAGCATTTGTATGAAGTGATCCTGACCAAGAAGCTTGATAAGCGGAATTTCAGAAAGAAAATGCTGAACTATGGCATCCTGAAGGAACTGGATGAGAAACAAAAAGGAGTATCCTACCGGGCAGCTAAACTCTATAAATTCGACAGGAGGAAGTACGCCAAATTATTTCAGAAGGAACTTACTTTCGGGAAATGATTGCTGATCAGGAGCCTGTTGACAGGTCAGCGGGGATCCTTTTGTTCACCAAACTGAACCATAATGTTCAATATAATTGGTGTACTCCAGCAGTAAATTGGCAAAAATAGCCTGAAGCAGCAAAGCCGCAGAAACTTCCCATCCAAAAAGGAATCCTGATAAAGAAAGCAGGGTGATATATCCGAGCAGACAGCCCAGCATATAATTATGATATCCGAATACTGAAAAGCCCTTGCTGGCACAGCGCAGTTTTTCAAGCTGAGCGGATTGTTTTAATTGACCGGAAATAGAACGGACCAGATAATGATAATAGCTTTCTCCGTACCTGGCCGTTACCGGATCTGTACCGGTGCCTACAAATTTATGATGGATCCGCAGATGGTGGATATAGAAATAAGGATTAAAGACACTGAATAATAAAAACCGGCCGGCAAAATTCCAGACCTTATTCTTCCTGTGAATTAGTTCATGAGCCACTACGATGGCCAGTGTTCCTGAACTGGCACCTGTTGAGATCGCCGCCGCAATGATCCAGTAAGCACTGATCAGCCCAGAGGAAATACCATAGATCAGGCTAAGCAGGGCAAAGATCTGTGCTGCAAGCGACAGGAACATAAGAATATCCGGAAGATTATCTTCAACGATGTCATCATTTGTCCGGTCTTCCGGAAGGATAATTTCGGCAATACCGAGAAGCACAAAGGAGAAAATAAAATTCAGGAGTGTCAACCAGCCACCTGTCAGGTTTCCGTAAATAGTCAGTATGATCGGAATAAGATTTAAAAAATACTTCCAGTTCCGGAATGATCTCCCTGTTAACCGTGTCGCAATATTCATCTATTCCCTTTCTGATTTAAAGCAGAGATAATTGGTAAAATATTTTTTCTGATCCTTTATTTAGCAGAAAAACTGCTGATAAAAAGTGCTCCTGCCATTAAAGAGAAGTCTTTCAGCAAACCGCCCATAGCATTCTGATCTCCGCCCAATAAGGCAGGTAAATGTATGGTAAGTACAAAAATAAGCATCAGGGCTCCCAGGATATATCCGGCAAGTTTTGCAGATTTATTCAGGATGAGGCCCAGGGCGCCAATAATTAACAAGGTTCCGGTAATATAAACCCATAAGATACCGCCGGGGACCCATGCGGGAACCATTCCCTGCATATCAGCAGCTTTCATCAGGTGCAATATTCCAAATACTGCAAAGGGGATAGCGAAAAGAATTCTTAATAGTCCGGGAGAAAGGATTTGATTCATTTTTTTAGGTTTAGGTTTAGGATTCAGGTTAAAAATCTATACCTAATTTAAAAAAAAATTAATCAATTTTTCTTTTATTCTTACCCGAAAATAAGATCATCGTCAATGATCCAAGAGCAATGAGCGCCCAGCCTGTCCAGCGGTAGTGGATCATCCTGCTTGCCGCAGAAGCTAATTTCTTCAAAGGAATAAAACTGAAATAATTATTTACTTTAAAAAAAACCGCTCCGAATGTAAATATCAGCACCAGCATCAATGCCCATCCGCTGAAGCGCAGTAAACCCTTTTTATTGCCGGCTGCTGCAATAAGGGCGAGAATAGCCAGAGCATAAACGATCGAAGCCAGTACCGTGTCAAGGTCCCAGTAATTCCAGTTCCCGATTACAGGTATATGCAGCATAGGCGACATTCCCCCGGCAATTACAAGGAGTGCACCGAAAATTCCCAAATAGTTTTTAAATGTCATGGCAATAAATTTAGCCCTTCAGCGCAGAATTAGGAGTATTTCCTTCTGTCAGTTCCATCTTTTCAGCAAAATGAGCGCAGTAATCCCGCAGATCCTCTACAATGGCCTCTTCTCCGGTGGCACGCAAAAAACTGTCACCCATAGTTTGAAGGGTTTCATAGAAAAAGCGTTTCATCTCATCAACAGGCATATCCTTGGTCCAGAGGTCGATACGTAAAGAATTCTTATAATTATGATCCCAGAGAGCAAGCATCATTGATTTTACGGGCAAGGCTTCTTTGGTCTGTGAATCGGTTGATTCCCAAAGGATATTTTCAGGTACGTTCTGATCGTCTAATTCTATGGTGAGTTTTATTTCTGCTTTCTTCATTACTGAGTTGTGAGTTATGTGTTATGAGTTATGTGTTGTCAGTAGTCTGATAAAAGGATGCTCATTGATACTTGCTTCCTGATACTTGCTACCTGATACCTGATACTTGCTACCTGCTTCCTGATCCTTAATTAAAAAATGAACATCCTTATCAATACCATAAATAAGGCCACAAAGATGAGAAATACCAGCTCAAAAAACCAAATCCTTTTGATATCCGGAAGTAATCGTCTGAAGACCAGATCAGTTATAAAGCTCAGAGCAAACATCAGAAACAGGGGTAAACTTCCCAGCTCCCGCCAGCCGCTCTGATCCGGGTAGATCAGCAGGTAAGCCATGCTGACCAGCAATATGGAGGAAACGATGTTTAGCGGGGTTAAACGCAGTTTCATTATTTTTTCCGGTCTTTTTTATGAACGGAATCGAATTTAACACTTTTTTTCCTGCGTGCAGCCCCTGGCTTATTATTTCTGGGCTTGGGTTTAGTTTCCGTTTTCGGAGATTTTATGCCCTTTGTATTCTTTGCCTTTTTTTCATGGAATGCGCCTTTGAATTCAGGATCATCCCTGCGTTTCTGAAGATCGATCTCCCTGGCAATATCCTGACGCTCTTCATAAGGCGTATCGTCAATGAAAACAAGATCCGGCAAATCAGCAACAGGGATCTGCTGCCTGATCAGTTTTTCGATCTTCTCCACATAATATTCTTCCGATGGGCTGCAGAAAGTTATAGCAACCCCTGTTTGAAGGGCACGGCCTGTCCGTCCAATGCGGTGAACATAATCCTCAATGATAATTGGAACATCAAAATTGATCACATGACTGACATTGGTCACATCCAGACCGCGGGATGCCACATCTGTTGCAACCAGGATACGAACCTCACCTTCTTTGAAAGCATTGATCGAGTTGATCCTGGTATTCTGACCTTTATTGGCATGAATCACCCGTACCTGTGCAGCGCCATACCTGCGTTCCAGGAAATGAAAGATATTATCGGCAACTGTTTTCGTCTTACAGAATATGATCAGCCGGGTAAAATCCTCCGTATCTTTCAGCAGGTGCTGAAGCAGGTTCAGCTTGGTTTTCAGGTTCGGTACTTTATACAATACCTGGCTGACCGTATCAGCAGGTGTAGCCTGGGCCGCCACTTCAATTACTGTGGGATGTTTCAGGAAATCGCCCGAAATTTTATGTACCAGGTCGCTCATGGTAGCCGAGAACAGGAGGTTCTGGCGTTTTCTGGGTACCACCTCGAGGATGCGGTGGATGGAACCGATAAAACCCATATCCATCATTTTATCCGCTTCGTCCATCACCAGGAACTTCATGTATTGGGTACTGATGTTTCCGGCCAGGTAGAGATCCAGGAAGCGTCCGGGAGTGGAGATAATGATATCGACTCCTTTTTTTAATTCTGCGATCTGAGATTTCGGCCCCAGTCCGCCGTAAAGCACCACGGTACGCAGATCCGTATATTTGGCGAATGTTTTCACATTCTCCTCGATCTGCATGGCCAGTTCACGGGTAGGCGCTATGATCAGTGCCCGGGCATCAATCCCCTGGGCATATTTTAGTTTCATCAGGATAGGAAGAACAAAGGCTGCGGTTTTACCTGTTCCGGTCTGTGCAATCCCCATAATATCCTGTCCGGATAATATGGGCATGATCGCTTTTTCCTGAATAGGAGTGGGTAAAGTATAACCTGCATCAGCAACAGCATTCAGGATCTGCCTGTTCAGCTTAAAATCTTCGAAGGATAATGACATCCTGCAAAGGTAGGAATTTGGAATTTAGATTAAGATCTGATGCAGCGCTAAAGGATTTGTTAAATTAAGCCCACTGATATTTTTTTCATTAGCTCGAACTTTGCTTAGTAATTATTAGATTCAAATGAAGTTAAATGAATATTTTATTTAAAGGAATTCTAAATACAGCCTGATTATCAGATTGTGCAATCCTAACAACTAACAACTAATCGAAATTATTCCGAAATTGCAAACCATTTCAATAGGTATTAAAACTTCGGTATGTCCTCCATTCTCATCAAATCCGCAACACTTGTAAATGAAGGCCAGACATTCGTTGCTGATGTTTTTATCAAAAACGGGCTCATTGAACAAATTGGTGCAAGTCTTACTTTAGCGGCAGATAAAGAGATCAATGCCGAAGGCCTTCATCTTTTTCCGGGCTGTATCGATGACCAGGTTCATTTCAGGGAGCCTGGATTAACGCATAAAGCGGATATCTATACCGAAAGCAGGGCGGCTATTGCAGGCGGAATTACTTCCTTCATGGAAATGCCTAATACGGTTCCGAATACACTGACACAGGAATTACTGGAGGATAAATACCGGATCGCTCAGCGCAGCTCGGCTGCTAATTACTCCTTCTTCATGGGGGCCGGGAATAATAATATCGAAGAAGTACTGAAAACCGATTCCCGGAATGTTTGCGGGATCAAGGTCTTTATGGGTTCATCAACAGGTAATATGCTGGTAGATAATGAAAAGACCCTGGAGGGGATCTTCAGTCAGGCGCCTATGCTCGTTGCCACCCATTGCGAAGATGAAGCCACCATCCGTGCAAATACCGAACGTTTCAAAGCACAGTACGGCGATAAATTAACTCCCGAAATGCATCCCCTGATCCGCAGTGCCGAAGCTTGCTTTATTTCTTCCTCTTTTGCGGTAGGCCTGGCAAAGAAATACAATACCCGCTTACATATCCTGCATATATCCACCGCCATCGAAACCGGACTTTTTGATAACTCAATTCCCCTGGCCAAAAAAAGAATCACTTCGGAGGCCTGTATCCACCATTTATGGTTCTCGGATGCTGATTACGCCGAAAAAGGGAACTGGATCAAGTGGAACCCGGCTATAAAATCTGCCGCCGACAGGGATGCCCTTTTCAGGGCGGTGCTTGATGACCATATTGATATCATCGCTACAGACCATGCACCGCATACCCTTGATGAAAAATTGCAACCTTATATTAATGCCCCGTCAGGCGGACCCCTGGTTCAGCATGCCCTGCCGGCAATGCTCGAATTTTACAGGCAGGGAAAGATCAGCCTGGAGAAAATAGCTGAGAAAATGGCGCATAGCCCGGCGATTTGCTTCCAGGTAGAAAAACGCGGCTTTATCCGTGAAGGCTACTGGGCTGATTTGGTACTGGTGGACCTGGATAAACCATTTACAGTAAACAGGGAGAACGTGCTGTCAAAATGCGGATGGAGCCCCTTCGAAGGCCAAACATTTGGATCCTCTGTAATCAGTACGATCGTATCCGGGAACCTCGTCTATGAAAATGGCCGGATTATGGAGGGTATTCAGGGGAAACGTTTGGCATTTAATCAATAAAGCCTTTATCCTTCTCACGCAAAAACATAATAAAATCACTTGCCGAATGATCGGTATAGCCCACATGCCTTAACATACACATCACCTGCCCCCGGTGAAAGGTAGAATGGTTCATGCAATGAAGAATAATTTCAGCATTATTCTGAGTAAAGGTTTTACCCTTCAGATTAATATATTCTGTGCTTGCAAAGAAAAAATCATCTTCTTTCTTAATAACGAATTCTATAAAATTACTTGAATTTTTTATGATCAGCCCGCAGATACTGCCAAAGGTACCGCTGATATCCAGGTTATGCATATGCGGTATATTTTTTCCGTTCAGGCGGGCGAGCCAGGTTTGTTCAGCATCTGCAATGTGCATGATGATCTTTTTGATGGTCATAAATTCAGATTGTTTTTTGACCTCCATATCTGCCTCATCAAGCCCTGTCAGATAATTGCACATCTTTTCATTCGCCCAATGATTGTATTGTTGATAATTGATAAGTAAAGGTTTCATAACAGGCAGGTTTGATATAATAAAAATACAACAAATTAATAACAATAAATTCCCGCTCAGGTCTTTGTTAAAAACTAACGGGATTGTAATAAAATACCAATTAAACCGGAATAGTTCCTTATTGACCCTAAACTATTTACCTTTGCGCCTTGTTGATAAGCGTTTATGGCTAAAGTATCTATTAATATTGCAACCGGTTCTGTACAGAAAGAGGAAATAATTGTTGGGATAGACCTGGGTACAACCAATAGTCTCGTTGCATTTATAAACCCTGAAGGTAATCCACAGGTTATAAATGATACCGGAAAAGGCGTACTGGTGCCTTCTGTAGTGCATTTCCAGTCTGACGGAAGCGTTATTGTCGGTAATGAAGCAAAGGAATTTCTGATCTCTGATCCCCGGAATACCATTTTTTCAGTGAAGCGATTGTTGGGCCGTTCTTATCGTGATATTGAGGCTCACAGCAGTTCATTTTCCTATCAGATCATTGACGATGACAGTGAAAGCCTGGTAAAGATCAAAGCAGGAGAGAAATATTATACCCCAATAGAACTTTCGGGAATGATCCTGAAAGAATTGAAGGAAAGGGCGGAACATGCCTTGAAAACCTCTGTGAACAGGGCGGTTATTACGGTTCCTGCCTATTTCAATGACAGTCAGCGGCAGGCAACCCGTGATGCGGGCAAACTGGCCGGTCTGGATGTTCTTCGGATCGTCAATGAACCTACAGCTGCCAGCCTGGCCTATGGAATTGGTCTGAACCCTGATGAGGAAAAGATCATTGCGGTGTATGATCTGGGTGGCGGTACGTTCGATGTCTCCATCCTGAAAATACAAAATGGTATTTTTGAGGTTCTTTCAACCAATGGCGATACTTTTTTAGGAGGGGATGATTTCGATCAGGCCATCGTGAAATACTGGGCAGAACAAAATCATATAGGAGATAAGGTTGAGGGTTTTTCTCTGAGTCAGGCATTACGCCTTAAGGCAGAAGAAGCGAAAAAAGCCCTGAGCACCCAAAATCTTTTCAGTGACTTTGTGGAAGGGATCCCCTGCGCGCTTACAAAGAATAAATTTGAAGAACTCATCCTCCCAAAGGTAGAGCAGACCATTCAGTGCTGTAAGAATGCTTTGAAAGATGCGGGTCTGAGCATAGCTGATATTCAGGAGGTAGTGATGGTTGGAGGCTCAACCCGCACACCGCTGGTGAAGCGCCGGGTTGCTGAGTTTTTCGAAAAGGAAGTTCACGATCAGATCGATCCGGATGAAGTTGTGGCTTTGGGTGCAGCAATACAGTCGGATATTCTTGCCGGAAACAGAAAGGATATTTTATTACTGGATGTTACCCCGCTTTCATTAGGTATAGAAACAATGGGCGGGCTCATGGATGTGATCATACCAAGAAACGCAAAGGTTCCTGCCAAAGCCGGAAGACAATACACCACATCAATTGACGGTCAGGTTAATATGAAAATATCTGTTTACCAGGGCGAACGCGACCTGGTGAGCGAAAACCGGAGACTGGCAGAATTTGATCTGAAAGGGATTCCGGCCATGCCTGCAGGCTTTCCGAAAGTTGATATCAATTTCAGGCTAAATGCCGATGGGATCCTGACTGTAGAAGCTGTAGAACTGCGTTCGGGTGTAAAACAGGAAGTTGAAGTCAAGCCAACTTATGGTTTAACCGATGAGCAGGTAGAAAAAATGCTAATTGACAGCATCGAAAATGCCAGGGATGATGTCAGTAAAAGAATGCTTATTGAAGCCCGGACTGAGGGTGAACAAATGGTTTATACTGTAGAACGCTTCCTTGTAAAAAACAAGGAACAGGTCTCAGAACAGGAAACACAGGACACCCGAAAACTTCTTGAGAATTTGAAAACGGCGCTTAACTCAGGTAATAAGGACCTCATCCTGAAAAGCATTGATGAACTGAACGAATTCACACGGCCTTTTGCAGAACGGCTGATGAATACAGCGATCTCTGCTGCGATGAAGGGGAGTAAGTTGTAGGTTGTAAGTATTAAGTTGTAAGTAATAAGTTGTAGGTTGTAAGTTGTCAATGCCTGAATAGTGTTGACCGTTTTTAAAGCAGGTAAATGTCAAATTTGACTTATTCGGTAAAATTTATGAAGTCAGGGGCAGGGAATAAAGACAGAGCTTATTCAAATACCCGGTACCCGGTAACACATAACTGATAACACATAACAGGTAAACCCCACCGGAATTTAGCCCTGAAACAATTCATCCGATAGCGTTGAACCATCGGATGAATTCCATAAAATGATGAAAATTTCAAATGAAACAGATTATCCCGTTTGCTGATTGACAAATTTCCTCATTTGCTAATTCTTCTCTCCGCCTTCCATCGCTTCCCTGATGGTTTCCTGTTCGCGCAGCGCTTCGATATTATTTTTCTTTCCGTACTGGTCTTTGGCTTCTTCAAAACTGCTTAAGATCTCAGCGATCTTATCCAGGTTATCTGATACATTCTGGTGCATTTCCGGAAGGATACGGCTCAGGGTTTTATTATCTAGATCAAAATTGTCGATCTCTATTTTACCGATCTTCTGTACGATCGCTGTCTGACTGTTTTTCAGATCTTCCAATTCGTGCGTGATCTTCTCCATCAGATCAAATTTTTTCAACTTATCCATAATTTTTTTTAATTGAACTTATCATTCTCAAAGCAATTATGCTGCCAGTAAAATATTATAAATAGTAAATTGATAATATTTGGACAAGGTGATACACTAAACAAATCTCCGGTTAATAGATTAATGCTTATATTTATTAAAACCTGCAATATGAAAGTTATAACAATAATCTCACTGATTTTGTTATCCCACAGTGGCATATCCCAGACCAAAGAATCTGACAATCTTTTCCTGCTGGAACTTTTTCAAAATCAGCGGTATATGGAAGCTTCGGATTTTTTGAAGAAAATTCATCCGGAACCCATAAGGGATAAGAAGATCCTCTCGAGGTTTGGGTACAGCCTGCAGATGGCCGGCAGGCTTTCGGAAGCTGAAAGTTATTATAACAGGATCCTTGAGCAGGATTCATCGGATATCTCTGTACTGTTCAGTCTGGCAAACATCAATCAGAGAAAGGGAAACTATTTTAAGGCAACAAATTATTATAAGAGCATATTACTTATTGACAGCCTAAATTTTTTGGTATTCCGGCAGTTAAGCTATATGATCGAAGCATCGGAGGGAGTATTGTTCGCAGCGCCCTATCTGGCCAGGGCTAACCAGCTTAATCCGGCTGACGGGGATATTGCCTACAGCTTTTCAAAAGTGCTGAAAAGCGCAAAACAATATAAGATGGCTGACAGTATTTTAAGTGTTGCTTTAGCCGCTGATACCAGTAACCTCATCTTACTGAAGGGCAAGGCTGAATTAGCATACGCTACAAATAACTGGCCGCTTGTTATTGAAACCATAAATAAACTAATAGCTCAAGGTGACCAGAGTGCTCTGCTGCTTAAAATGCTTGGTGAGGCATATTATCTGACCGAAAAATATACCATGGCTATTGAATTACTGGAAGGTATGGAACAAAACCTTCAGCAGAGTGAATCTACACTTTATTTTATCGCAATGAGTTATAAGGCTCTGAAAAACTATCCGAAAGCAATTGAATATTTAAATAAAACACTTACTGAATCAATTTCCCCCAATGTGGCAGAATATTATGCCCTGATAGGAGATTCCAATCAGAAGAACAACCAGCTCCGGGCTTCGCTGGCGGCTTACCAGAAAAGCCTTTTTTACGAAAGTAAACCGCTGACCCTCTATTCCATGGCTGTTATTTATGATCAGAACCTGAAGGATTCCAAAACGGCTTTAAGCTATTATAAAAGGTATATCAAAACAAATCCTCCTCCGGATCATAAAGCCTATATTGAGTATAGTAATTACAGAATTGCTGAGCTGAGCCGCTAGTTGCGTATCATGACTTCATTAAGCGGGCAACATACTTCCCGATAATATCAAATTCTAAATTAACAGTATCGCCCTTTTTCAGCTGCTGCATATTGGTATGCTCCTGAGTATATGGTATTATCGCCACGGAAAAAGAATTTTCCTTTGAATTAAACACTGTCAGGCTGATCCCATTGACACAGATAGAACCCTTTTCGACAGTAATGTTTCCACTGGAAGAATTATAGCTGAATGTATATTCCCGGCTCCCGCCAGTTTCAATGATATCAGAGCATAAGGCTGTCTGGTCAACATGTCCCTGGACAATATGCCCGTCCAGTCTGCCGTTCATAAGCATGCAGCGTTCCAGATTGACCAGATCCCCGATCCTGAGCGTACCCAGATTAGATTTATCAAGTGTTTCAGCTACAGCAGTTACCGTATGCAAGCCATCAGCCAGAGCGACAACAGTTAAACAGACCCCGTTATGAGCAACAGACTGATCTATTTTCAATTCACCTGAAATATCCGATCCGATGATCAAATGGAGGTTATCCTGGTCTTTTTGCAGGTCAACCACCTTTCCCATTGTTTCTATAATACCCGTAAACATCCTTATTCCTGAATTTAATATTCTTTTCTGTTCTTATTCCATGGTGACAGGTCCCGGGCCGTCTGAGCAATACTTAAATTATCCAGATGCTGCATAAAGACAGAGCCTGCCAGGGCCGCGATCATGGCTTCTTCTTCATTTCCATCAAATAAATACTCAGGAAGGAAGTATTTACTTACGAAATGAGTGTCAAATTTACCTGAAACAAATGCTTCATGCTTCATTACAAATTTACCGAAAGACAGGGTTGTTTGTATTCCGGTGATCTTGTATTCATCTATCGCGCGGATCATCCTTTCTATAGCTTCTGTACGGTCTTTTCCATGAGTGACCAGCTTGGCTATCATCGGATCATAGTAGATCGGGATATCCATACCCTGCTCAAAGCCATCATCTACCCGCACTCCGGGGCCTTTCGGGGTGATATAGGTCTGTAAATTGCCAATATCCGGGAGGAAATTATTGGCAGGATCTTCCGCATAAACCCGCACTTCAATGGCATGTCCATTGATCTTCAGGTCCTCTTGTTTAAAACTCAGAGTCTCTCCGCGGGCAATCCTGATCTGTTCCTTAACCAGATCAATGCCGGTGATCATTTCCGTTACCGGATGTTCTACTTGCAGCCGGGTATTCATTTCAAGAAAGAAGAAATCGAGGTTCTCATCCAGAATGAATTCAACAGTTCCGGCTCCGGTATAATTACAGGAGCGGGCTGCATTGACCGCACTTTCACCCATCTTCTGCCTTAATTCAGGGCTCAGGACAGATGAAGGGGCTTCCTCAATGACCTTCTGATGCCTTCTCTGCACGGAGCAGTCGCGCTCAAATAAATGAACAATATTACCATGGGTATCGCCCAGAACCTGAATTTCTATATGCCGTGGTGATGAAACATAACGCTCTATAAAAACAGAGCCATCCCCAAAGGCGGATGTTGCTTCAGATACGGCAAGATCCATTTGTTCAATAAAATCGCCGGCTTTCTCCACGATCCGCATTCCCTTTCCACCCCCGCCTGCAGCGGCTTTAATAAGAATTGGAAAACCGATCTCCAGAGCCCTTTTCTGGGCTTCTTCAATATCAGTAACGGCTTCTTCAGTTCCCGGCACCATGGGGATATTATATTTAAGTGCAGCCGCTTTAGCCGATAATTTATTGCCCATGATCTCCATGGCCTCGGGTGAGGGCCCGATCAGTATGAGCCCGGCAGCTTTAACCTGCCTTGCGAAAGCTGCATTCTCTGATAAAAAACCATATCCCGGATGAATTCCCTGAGCGCCTGTTTGTAAACAGGCTTCAATGATCCGGTCTCCCGAAAGATAGGACTGGGAGGAAGGAGCAGGGCCGATACAAACCGCTTCATCAGCATACCTGACATGCAGGGCATTACGGTCTGCTTCTGAGAAAACAGCCACTGTTTTAATGCCCATTTCACGTGCTGAACGCATCACACGCAGGGCGATCTCACCCCGGTTGGCTATCAGGATTTTTTCCATGTATAAATTTCCTAATGCATTTTTTTTAAAACATCAACAGTTTGTTCGATCATGGCATCGTTTATCCCAAGATGGGTAACAAAGCGTATCATCTGTTTCCCGAAGGTATTGCATTTGATCCCATGATGATTTAATTTCTCAACAAATTCCTCAGAGGGATGCTTATGATCCAGTTCAAATATCACAATATTGGTATCAGCAGGCATACAGTTGCTTACATAAGGTAAGCTCTCCAGAGCCGCAGCCAGGATTTTAGCATTTTTATGATCGTCCTTTAACCTGTTTATATGATGGTCGAGAGCATAGATACCGGCAGCAGCCAGGTATCCTGCCTGGCGCCAGCCACCTCCCAGCACTTTTCGAATCCGTTTCGCTTTCAGGATAGTTTCCCTGCTTCCGAGTAAGACCGAACCTACAGGAGCGCCGAGCCCTTTGGATAAACAAACAGAAATTCCGTCGAACATTCTTCCGTATTCTTTCGGATCATCGCCGGTTTCTGCCAGAGCATTAAAGATTCTTGCCCCGTCGAGATGCAGGCTAAGGTTTTTTAGGCGGCATAGATGATAGATCGGTTCGATCTGTTCGAGCGTATAAAAACTTCCTCCGCCGCGGTTTACCGTATTTTCCAGCACAACAAGGCTGCTTTTGGGATAATGAATATTATCCGGATTAATATGAGGCTCGATCAGGTCGGCATTCAGCCTGCCGCGATCGCCATACAGCAAACGTACCGATGCCATCGAATTATAGGCAATTCCCCCACCTTCATAACGATATACATGGGCGGTCTCGTCACAGATCACCTCATCCATTGGATTGGTGAAGCATTTTATCGCGATCTGGTTTGTCATGGTGCCTGAGGGGCAAAAAAGGGCATTCTCCATCCCAAAGAGATCCGAAAGCTTCTCCTGAAGTGCATTTACGGTTTCATCCTCGTCAAATACATCATCTCCAACCTTTGCGCTGTTCATCGCTTCCAGCATTCCTGCTGTTGGGCGGGTAACCGTATCACTGCGCAGATCAACGATCATCTTATTCTCAATCATGCCTAAAATTTAATTTTTTCCTTGTTATCCGGATTTTTTTTGTTGTGATCAACATGGTCAGCGCTGTAAGTATCAAGGAAAGACCTGCATTGTTTCAAAAAATCAAAGCAGCGAGATCCGCGGTGTTCCATTTGCTAAAAATCCATAAATTATATGATATTGCCAAAGGATTAGCACCTCTATTTAATGGATGTTTCCCATTACAACTTATTTTCTTTATTTTCCGTCGAACATTTATTTATAACAGGGAATACAATAAATTTAGATAGTGTTATATTGACAATAAGTATTAATTCATACCTTTAGACTTTTATAAAAAATAACTATGATCATTATTGCTGATGGTGGGTCTACCAAGACCAATTGGTGTCTGTTGAATAAAGCTGGTCAAAAAATATACTTTAATACAGAGGGATATAATCCCTATTTCGTGAGTGGTGAATATATCGTTGATTCTCTTAAAAAAGGTCTGCCAAGTGATCTTGCGCTGGATGATATTTCGGAAGTAAATTATTATGGCGCAGGCTGCTCCACTGAAGATAAAGTGCAGGTTGTCATTGATGCAATGGCTGTAGTTTTTAAGAACGCGAGTATCTATGTCGGACATGATCTTCTGGCTGCAGCACGTGCATTATTAGGTCTGGAAACAGGTTTTGCCGCTATTTTGGGTACCGGGACCAATACCGGCCTCTATAACGGACAGGATATTTCACTAAACATCGATTCAGCCGCGTATATTCTTGGCGATGAGGGAAGCGGCTGCTATATCGGAAAGAAATTGCTGACTGACTATTTGCGGGGCTATATGCCTGAGGTTGTGAGAGCACGGTTTTGGGAAACCTACAAACTAACACCGGACGAAGTGACGGATCATGTATATACCAAACCATTGGCCAACCGTTTCTGTGCCAGCTTCAGTAAGTTCGTTTATGATAATAATGTTCATGCTGAATATTCGAGAAAGATAGTCAAAACATCTTTTGTTGATTTCTTCGAAAATCTGGTCAGCCATTATCCCAATTACAAGGATTATACCTTCAACTGCATTGGTTCTGTCGGATATAATTTCAGAAATGTACTCGAAGAGACAGCCCAGGAGTATGGGATGAAGGTGGGGAAGATCATTCGTTCCCCGATAGATGACCTGGTACGTTATCATGTAGAATTGGCCCCAAGAAAGAGAAAGTGATTGCGGGTCAAGCCCGCAATGACACAGGGTCAAGCCTGCCATGTTTCCGGGTCAAGCATTAATGACAAATGGAGGTCTGTCATTGCCGGATCTAATCCGAAATCAGGCTTTTTTGTTTTCTGCGGTGTTTAAACCGGGTTTGTCTCAGATGGTCTTCCTCTCCCGAAATAACGCTGATATTCCCATCGACCTCCAGAATGGCCAGCTTAACATTTTTGTACGAATCGATCCCATGTTCTCTTACCGCCTCTTCGAGTTCGTCCATTCCAATCCTTTCCTGATGCAGATGGCTCACATTAACTTTGCCATGATATACCAGTATAACAGGCTTTCCTTCAATGATATCCTTGATGGATGCCGAACGGAACATCATGAGTTTCATGAGATAATTTAAGCTGAATAACACACTTGCCGCAATAATACCTCCTGCTAAGCTTGAATTTGCACCCACCATTGAATTCTGGACAGAATTGCTGATCAATACTATAAAAACCAGATCGGTAGTTGATAGCTGGGAAAGTTCCTTTTTACCAAACAGCCTGATAGCCAATACCATAAACAGATATACAGCCATGCTTCGTAAAATAATATCCAGGTAAGGGTTTAGTTCCATCGCTATAAAATTAAACTTGACTGCCCGCTTTGGGTCATTTTCACTTCATGTTCGAGAAGCCATTTTTTGCGCCATAATCCTGCAGAGAATCCTACCAGCACGCCATCAATCCCAATTACCCGGTGGCAGGGAACGGCGATCATCAGGTTGTTTCTGCCATTGGCCGATGCAATGGCCCTGATAGCCAGTGGGTTATTCAATCTTTTGGCTAAAGCAGTGTAGGTAATAGGATGGCCGGCTTCAATCTTTCTGAGTTCATCCCAAACCCTTTGCTGAAAATCAGTTCCCTGCTGCATCATCGGGAAATTGAACGTGCTGCTTTTGCCCTCAAAATACTGTTTGAATTGCTCTTTAGCCTGCTCAGAAATATGATTTGGAATTTCATCAGGGATTTCTGCAGGGAAATTTATCGCATAAACTTCCAGTTCATTGGCCTGGATCATCATATGCCCTATAGGGCTGTCAAGTGTTGAAATATACATCCTTATAATAATGACAAATTACACAGAAAATCGGTCCCTAAAAAGAAAAGCAAACTATATATTTGTCGGAATGGATTTATTCAACCAGGTAAAATTTCTGATCCGCAAAGAGATCATGCTTGAGTGGCGTTCAAAATATGCCTTGAACGGGATACTGCTGTATGTCGTATCGACCGTGTTTGTCTGTTACCTGGCTTTCCGCGAGATCAGCAGCCCCCCAACCTGGAATGCCCTGTTCTGGATCATTATGCTCTTTGCATCGGTGAATGCCATCACCAAAAGCTTCATTCAGGAAAGCAGGGGAAGGCAGCTGTATTATTATACCATTACAGGGCCGCAGGCGATCATTATTTCAAAGATCATATATAATATCCTCTTAATGCTCCTGCTTTCGGGCATTGCCCTCGCATTCTATACGCTTGTATTCCATAATCCGCTGGGTGATCCCTTATTCTATATGCTTTCGGTTTTACTGGGAAGTATCAGTTTCGCCTCGGTTTTTACCATGATATCGGGTATAGCTTCCAAAGCAAGCAATGGGGGAGGGCTGATGGCTATTTTAAGTTTCCCGGTGATCATCCCGCTGCTGGTTGTCCTGATTAAATTATCCAAGAATGCGATGGACGGATTAGACAGGTCGGTTTCTTACGATGAGATCGGGGTACTCTTAGCCATAAATGTTATCGTCGTCACTACATCTTTATTGTTATTTCCTTACCTTTGGCGGGACTAATTCAAGACTCATTATCTATAAAACCGGGGAGGTCTCATATTCTTATTTAAAAATGCTCTTTTAATTAAACAATAATTTCTAATTTTGTTTAATCAATAAAGCAAAATGGAACAACTCTTTCAAAAATCTAATTTTCTTATCCGCAATATCCGGCAGAAGTTGATCCGCTCTGCGATGGATACGATCGATTGGTCCGACCGCTTGATTGGTGTACTCGGCGCAAGAGGAACAGGAAAGACCACCTTACTACTGCAATATGCTAAAAAGCATTTTAGTACTGGAAAAGAGGTTCTGTACATCACCCTGGATGATATCTATTTTACGGAACATAAACTGGTGGATGTAGTAGCCACATTCAATGCGACAGGCGGAAAACTGTTGTTGCTGGATGAAGTGCATAAGTACCCCGACTGGGCAAGAGAAATAAAAAATTGTTATGATTTCTACCCTGAATTAAAGATCATATTCACCGGTTCATCAATCATGGACATACTCAGGCAGAACGCGGACCTAAGTCGGCGGGCTATCCAATACCAGTTGCCTGGCCTGTCATTCCGGGAGTTTTTGTATTTCTCAGGAATAGTTCAATTGCAAGCAGTAAGCTTTGAGGATATCCTAACTAAACACTTGCAGCTTTCAGGAGATATCGCATCTGTTGTTAAACCATTGGCTCATTTTGCAGATTACCTGCGCTATGGCTATTACCCCTTTTTTAATGAAAACCTGAATACATACAGCATCAGACTGGAACAAATGGTGAAAGTAGTTATCGAAAACGACCTGCAATTTGTAGAAGGTTTTGATCCGCACAACACACGCAAAATTTACCAGTTGCTTTATATTTTGTCTGCCAATGTGCCTTTTAAGCCCAACATTAGTAAACTGAGCGAAAAAATTGGCATTACCCGTAATACCCTGTTGCAATATATCCATTATCTCGAAAAAGCGAAGCTGATTAATACGCTCGAAACAGCAGGAAAAAGTTTCAGTATCCTACAGAAACCTGATAAGATATTTCTCGAAAATACCAACCTGAACTATACATTATCGCCCGGAAATGCGGATAAGGGATCCATACGGGAGGCCTTTTTTCTGAACCAGGTAAAGAACGCAAAATATACTGTGCATTTACCTGCTGCCGGCGATTTCCTGATAAACGGACAATACACCATAGAAGTGGGCGGCAAAGACAAGACTTTTAAACAGACTAACAATATAAGCCAATCCTATATAGCTGCCGATGATATTGAAACGGGCTTTGGGAATAAAATACCCTTGTGGTTGTTTGGGATGATGTATTAAGAGTGGAGGGTTAGTTTCCGATTTGAGACATTAATCTTTAGTTCAGCATATCATTTGCAAGTAATTTATCGTCTGTATTTTTTATCTGGTTCAAGGTATCCACCCCATATTTTAGCTTATCAGCTAAAGAATATAAAATATCTTCTGTTTTATTTACTACATTTTTCAATTCGTTTAATAAATCGTTACCCTCAATTTTGAATTTTTCAATTTTCAGCTCGGTGTTAAAAGCAAAACCTCCATAATCCTTTGACTGCTGAAATTGCTGAGTTTTGGGGTTTAAAGGCTTATACGATTTCATGATCTGATTAATTTCATTATAAAATTGCAGGTAAAAAGTCGTTTAAAGTATTACAAATAATGTTTTACCTTTGGCAAGACTAATCTGTACTCATATGAATAAAAACTGGTGGAAAATCCTGGCCACAGTTCTGGTGCTCTTCTCTATCATTGCCGGGTTTTTATTTCATGTACCTGTCAAGCCGATCTTAAACGAATCGATCCGTAATATCCATTTTCATGTACCCATGTGGTTTGCCATGATCGTCATGCTGACCGTGTCCTTCACTTACAGCATCCGCTACCTGAACTCAGCGAATGAGAACGATGACCTGATGGCCGTAGAAAGTGCGAATGTTGGAATTGTATTTGGTATCCTCGGCCTGGTAACCGGGGCAGTTTGGGCAAAATATACCTGGGGTGAGGCCTGGAGCAATGATCCTAAGCAAAACAGTGCAGCGATCGCATTGCTGGTCTATCTGGCCTATCTGGTATTGAGAAATTCACTTGAGGAGGAGCAAAAAAGAGGCAAAATATCCGCAGTTTACAATATTTTCGCCTTTCCGATCATGGTGGTATTGCTCTTTATATTACCCCGGATGACTGATTCGCTGCATCCCGGAAACGGAGGTAATCCCGGATTTAATACCAAAGATATGGCTCCCGAATTAAGGCCGGTATTTTATCCTGCTGTTCTGGGCTGGATATTGATCAGTGTCTGGATCACTACGATCAGATACCGGATCCGCAGGATTGAAAATAAACAAAATGCGAATTAATTGACAATTGACAGTTGACAATGGAGAGTTGATAAGGGAGAATGAAACACAGAATTCTCTAAACAGCAAACAATACGGCAACCAACCAACTGATAACAAATAAATACCTGTACGATGAAAAATTTTATTTTAACAATCTGCCTGATCTTGTCATTTACTGCAATTGCTCTGGCACAGAATACTAACGGAATTGAAATGGCCGATGGCCTGAGAAGCTCAGGCAAGATCTATGTGGTGGTGATGGTCCTCGTTGTAATTTTCATCGGACTGGCATTCTATTTGTTTACTATAGATAATCGATTAAAAAAAATCGAGAAACAGAAGTAGTGAAAATCAAGGTTTAAAAACTTTTGATACGGTTTTTCCCTGCCAGGAGTAAGTTGTACTAGTTACACTAAGTAAATTTGATTTTCAGTATCAATTTATTTCTAACAACTTTGCACCCGAAAACCAATTATTCAAATAAATAAATTTTTTTTTATGGCTAAGTCTATAGACGCAGCGCACTCCGAAACCTCTTTTTTTGGTGACGTTTGCCAGTTTTTTGATCATGCAGCACAATTCACTTCCCACCCGGAAGGATTGCTTGACCAGATCAGATCATGTAATAGTGTTTACCGTTTCCGTTTTCCAATTCGCCGGGGTAACGGTTTTGAGGTTATTGATGCCTGGCGTGTTGAACATTCTCATCATAAATCTCCTACAAAGGGAGGTATCCGCTACAGCGACATGGTGAATGAGGATGAAGTGATGGCTCTGGCGGCACTGATGACCTACAAATGTGCTATCGTAAATGTCCCTTTCGGTGGTGCAAAGGGGGGTATAAAAATCAATTCTAAAGATTATACTCTGGCAGAGCTTGAGACGATCACCCGTCGATATACTGTGGAATTAATCAAGAAAAATTTTATTGGTCCGGGTATTGACGTTCCTGCCCCTGATTATGGATCCGGTGAGCGTGAGATGAGCTGGATCGCCGATACTTACCAAACGATGAATCCCGGTCAGCTGGATGCCCTGGGTTGCGTTACCGGTAAGCCGATTGCTTTGCATGGTATTGCCGGACGAAGGGAAGCCACTGGCCGCGGCGTTGCGATTGCAGTCCGCGAATGTGTGGATATTGCTGAAGATATGAAGAAGCTTGGCCTGACTACCGGTTTATCAGGTAAACGTGTAATCGTTCAGGGTCTGGGAAATGTGGGTTACCATACCATCAAATACCTGACTGAATTCGGTGCAACTGTTGTCGGGATCTGTGAGTACGAAGGTGCGATCTATAATTCATCCGGTCTGAACCTCGATGAAGTATTCACACATCGTAAGTTAACAGGATCTATACTTGGATTTTCCGGCTCGGCCAGGGAATTTAAAAATTCTGCAGAAGGCCTGGAACAGGACTGCGATATATTGGTGCCTGCCGCACTGGAAAATCAAATTACCGGAGCTAATGTAGCCCAAATCAAAGCTAAGATCATCGCAGAGGCTGCAAACGGACCTACAACTCCTGATGCCGCCGCCGTACTTATCGAAAGAGGTTGCATTATTATCCCGGATATGTATTGTAATGCAGGCGGGGTTACTGTTTCATACTTCGAATGGCTCAAAAACCTGTCGCATGTGGCATTTGGACGCATGGATAAACGGTATGAAGAGACTGCGAATTTGAACCTGGTGAATATGGTTGAGAAATCAACCGGTGTTACCCTCGACGCCTTGCAGAGAAGTATCATCATCAAAGGAGCTTCTGAACTGGAACTTGTTAATTCAGGTCTCGAAGACACCATGATCCGGTCTTATCATGAGATCAGGGAAATACAGATGAATAACCCTAAGATTGACGGGCTCAGAACAGCAGCCTTTGTCAGTTCAATTGATAAAGTGGCGGTCTCCTATATGAATATGGGTATCTGGCCATAAATACCTCGAAAGAGACAAAAGAGGCCGGCTTTTATAATTCCGGCCTTTTTTTATTTAGAATGATTCTAATATAGAAACAATGTTGTTATAATTACTTCAAAAGGGTAGTATTTCGTACTTTTGTAATTGCATTTGATTTTATGTATTTAAAGCATTATCATGAAGAAAAGTTCAATCGCTGGCATAATTATTATCGCATTAGCTATTGGTATCATTATCAGTACCTATGCTGATTCAAGTTCTTACGGTTCATTTACCGACGCCAAAGAAACCGAATCGGAATTACATGTTGTTGGACAGCTCAACAAGGAGAAAGAACTTTTCTATAATCCTCAGCAGGATGCCAATTATTTTGCATTTTACATGAAAGACAATAAAGGTCTGGAATGCAAAGTGGTTTTTAATGGCTCCAAACCACAGGACTTTGAACGTTCAGAACAGATCGTACTGACCGGTAAAATGGTTGGGAATGAGTTCCATGCATCCAAGATACTGATGAAATGCCCTTCAAAATACACGAAGGATGAAGTAGAAGTTACAGAGGTGTCGGCTCCTGCTGTCAAAATTTAAATCTTAAATGGATATACAATATATTGGAGAAAACCTTCTTCCGGGGAAGCTTGGTCAATTCTTCATCATACTATCGTTTTGTTCTGCCCTGCTGGCAACACTGAGTTATTATTTTGCCACAAGCAGCTCCATATCGAAGGACCCGATTACCAGGCAAAATTCTGATGGCTGGAAACGAATTGCCAGGATCGCATTCAGTTTAAATATTGTTGCAGTGATTGGGGTTGGTTCCTGTTTATACTATATCATTTATAATCATCTGTTCGAGTACCATTATGCATGGGCTCACTCCTCCAAAATACTTCCGGTTTATTACATTATTTC
The DNA here is from genome assembly GCA_036677005.1 of Pedobacter sp. Classification (GTDB taxonomy): domain Bacteria; phylum Bacteroidota; class Bacteroidia; order Sphingobacteriales; family Sphingobacteriaceae; genus Daejeonella. Next base: position 117,059 of record JAKFBV010000019.1, on the reverse strand, counting down.
CTCCTTCTGGGAGGGACAGGAAGGTAGTTTCTGGCTTTGGATGTTTTGGCAGGCTGTTTTAGCCTTTGTTATTATGCGAAAAGGTAAAACCTGGGAGAATTCAGTCATGACCACGATCATGCTTTCGCAGGCCTTTATCGCCTCGATGCTTGTTGGAATTGAGGTTTTCGGCTTCAGGATAGGCAGTTCACCATTTATATTATTGAGAGATGCAGTCCCGGGACCAATTTTTTCACGAGGCGATTATCTAAGCCTGATCACGGATGGCAATGGCCTGAATCCGCTTTTACAGAATTACTGGATGGTTATCCATCCGCCGACATTATTCCTTGGTTTCGCATCCATGATTGTTCCTTTTGCTTATGCCGTCGGGGGGTTATGGGAAAAGAGATATACTGAATGGATCAAGCCGGCATTACCATGGACTTTGTTTGCGGTGATGGTTCTGGGTACCGGTATTATCATGGGTTCATTCTGGGCTTATGAAGCGCTCAATTTTGGAGGGTTCTGGGCATGGGATCCTGTAGAAAATGCCTCTCTTATTCCCTGGATGACATTAATTGCGGCTGTCCATGTACTTATCGCTTACCGAAATTCAGGACATTCCTATTTTACAGCTACCTTTCTGGTTCTGATTAGTTTCGTTTTAGTGCTTTATGCCTCATTTTTAACCCGCAGCGGGATTTTGGGTGAAACTTCAGTTCATGCTTTTACCGACCTGGGAATGTTCTGGCACCTGGTTCTTTATGTTTTAGTATTTCTGTTCATTGCTGTCCTGTTCCTTGTTCTCCGCTGGAAAGAACTTCCGATAACCAAAAAGGATGAAGAAACATATTCACGTGAATTCTGGCTCTTTATTGGTGCCCTGGTATTAACTATTGCCTGCGTTCAGATATTGGCCAGCACATCAGTACCTGTATTTAATGCAATTTTCGGAACTGAGATCGCTCCTCCGCCAAATGTTATAGCACATTATAATAAATGGCAGGTTCCATTTGCAGTGGTCATTGCCTTTATTTCTGCATTTTCTCAATTCCTTAAATACAAGAAAACAGACCCTAAGAAGTTCTTTATAAGTATTTCAATATCCCTGGTATTCGCACTGTTCATAACGGCTGCCGCTGTTTACATCATGAATATTTATACCAATGTGATGTATATCATACTCACCTTTGCTGCGGTATTCTCCATTCTGGCAAACGCAAGGATACTTGGTGATGCATTTAAAGGGAAGTGGCGTCTTGCAGGTTCTGCAGTAGCTCATATAGGTTTTGCTTTATTACTGGTTGGTGCCCTGGTGGCGGCAGCTACCAATAAGGTTATTTCCATCAATAGTTCAGGGATCGGGTTTGGAGATGAATTTGCTAAAAGCAATAACCCGCGTGAAAATATTATCCTTTACAGGGATGAGCCTGTAAAAATGGACCGGTACACAGTAACCTTTTTGGGTGATTCAACCTCCGGTGTCAATACGTATTATAAGATAAATTACAGGGTGATCGATGAGAAAAGCGGAAAAGTAAAGGAAAATTTCAATCTGTATCCGAATGCTCAACAAAATGCCAAGATGAGGCAGATCATTGCCTCTCCCGATACGAAGCATTATCTATTTCATGATGTTTATACGCATGTCAGCAGTGTGCCTCTGAAGGATGAGGACCATGAGGATCATGAAGGGCATTCTGATGACGAGAAGTATGAAAAACCAATAACCTATGAGGTGAATGTAGGCGATACCGTGCGGTTTAGGGAAGGCTATATTTTGGTTAAAGGAATTAACAAGGATGCCAAAATTCAGAACATCCCTGTAGCGGAAAACGATATAGCCATCGGCCTGCAGCTTGAAGTCATATCAAATGGTAAAACCTATCCTTCAGAACCCGTTTATTTATTGAAGGGGGGATCTAAATTTGATTTTGGAAAAACAGTTGATGAGAAAGGTTTGAAATTTCGTTTCACCAATGTTTATCCTGAAAGAGATAAGCTGGAATTGCTGGTTTATCAAAAACCAAAGTCCGAAAAGGACTGGGTGGTTTTAAAAGCTATTGAATTCCCGTATATCAATCTGTTCTGGGGTGGGACAATCATTATGGTTATCGGATTTCTTTTATCCATTTTCCGCAGAAATAAGGAATTAAAGCAAGCCTGATGAATATTGTGTTATTAGGCAGTGGCAATGTGGCTACACATTTGGGCCGTGCATTTAAAATGGCCGGACAAAGTATCGTACAGGTTTGGAGTCGTGAGATGGGCAATGCAAGCGAGTTAGCAGATACACTGGCTGCAGAACCAATTTCTAATTTGTCTGACCTCAGCAGAACGGCCGATCTGTATATCATTGCAGTTAAAGATGATGCCATCAGAGAGGTCGCCCTTCAGCTCAGGCTCAAGGATCAGCTGATCGTTCATACATCCGGATCCTGCGGACTCGATGTTCTGGAAGGAACCTCATCCAGGATCGGAGTATTTTATCCTCTTCAAACCTTTTCAAAAATCAAGTCGGTTGATTTCAGGCAGATACCCATTGCTATTGAGGGAAACAGCCAGGAAGTAAGCTCAGTAATCAGCGCTATTGCCGACCGGCTTTCAGAGAAAGTGATCGGTCTCAGCTCTGTGCAGAGAAAAGCATTGCATATTGCTGCTGTGTTTGCCTGTAATTTTACGAACCATCTTTTTGCTTTGTCGCAGGAATTACTGGAAGAACAAAAGCTTGATTTTGATCTGTTAAGGCCGCTGATTGCAGAAACTGCTGATAAAATCCAGAAGAATGATCCTGTATCTGTTCAAACCGGCCCGGCCATCAGGGATGATAAAGCGACAATTCAGGCCCACCTCGAACTGCTTCATGAAAAACCTGAACTGAAGGAACTCTATCAGAAGCTAAGTCAAAGCATAGTCAATTTACAAGGGCGATCTCAGGGCTGAATATAAATTGCTATTTTTGCATTAATGAACATTTTTAAGCTCAAAATCAATTTTGAAGAAATAGCCAAAGAGGCTATAGAGTTACCAATCGCAGAAGGCGAATCGGTTCTGGATGTTTGCCTTGATAATGGGATAGAACTTCAGCATAACTGCGGCGGAGTATGCGGATGCAGTACCTGCCAGGTTTACGTGAATATCGGTATGGATAGTATCCAGGAGATATCAGATAAAGAGGAGGATTTTATCGACAGGGCAGTTAATCCGCGGATCAATTCACGTTTGGGTTGTCAGTGTATTCTTATTAACGGCGATATAGAAGTTACGCTGCCGGATCAGCATCAGTTTTTAGGACATTAAATCAAGGTATAATAAAATTAAATGGCACAGGAAAAATTTGAATTACCTATTCACTGGAATGATTACGAAGATATTGCCATGGGGCTTTATGAAAAATTCGGAGATGATTTCGGTGAATCTCAGATCTATAGAATACGATTTACAGAACTTCTTGACTGGGTATTGAGCCTTCCCGGCTTTGCAGGAACCCGTGATCAAAGCAATGAAGGCCATCTGGAGCAGATCCAGACCGCCTGGGTTTATGAATGGCGTGATAATCAATAGGCTTTCAGAAGCCGGAGGCCGGATGTCAGAAGTCGGAGATCATACCTCATACCTCATACCTCAGTCCTCATACCTCAGTCCTCAAATCTCAATTCTCAAATCTAACCAGCATGTTCTTAGAAAAACTGAAACATATTAAAGCTTTTATTCTTGATGTGGATGGCGTGCTTACCAATGGCATGCTGCTGGTAACCGAATCAGGTGAACAGTTAAGGCAATTCAATATCAAGGATGGATATGCCATGCAGCTTGCTGTAAAGCATGGATTTAAGATTGCAGTAGTTTCGGGAGCGAGGTCCAAAGGTGTTGAGGCCCGTTTAAGAGGCTTAGGGATAGTGGATATATTTTTAGGACTTGATTCAAAACTTGAGGTTTATACTGAATTTCTAAGAAAAAATGGACTAAAGCCCGAGCAGGTGCTTTTTATGGGTGATGATATACCGGACCTTCCGGTCATGAAACTTGCCGGACTCGCGGTTTGCCCATCGGATGCAGTCGAAGAGATCAAAGCTGTTTCCCATTATATTTCTCCAAAGAGCGGAGGGGATGCCTTTGTCAGAGATGTTATTGAGAAAGTGCTGAAGATCCAGAATTTATGGACAGAAGCTTCCCCATCTGCCTCTGATGGGAGTTTGACCTGATTATTATCGGTTGAATTAAACCTTTTGACTATTCAGTAATCAAAAAGGAAAAGCAAGACACATGAAAAGATTATTTATCGCGCTGGGACTCATCCTGTGTGCAGTGACTTTCGCCAATGCTCAGGGCGGAAGAATGATGGGTACACCTGCCGAAAGAGCAGAGCGCCAGATTACCCAACTGGAATCATTAAAACTTTCTGCTGATCAAAAATTGAAGTTAACAGAGGTATTTCTATGGTCGGCAAAACAGATGGATAGTCTCAGGACCACTCTGACCGATGCCGGTGATTTTACTGCCATGCGGGCTAAAATGGCACCGATGCAAGCCGAAACTTCAAAAAAAGTTAATGCTATACTGAACGATGAACAAAAGAAGGGCTATGAAGCAATTCTTGAAGAACGCCGGAGCAGAATGAGAGGCAACAATTAATTTTTGTTTTTCGATCTTATTAAAGCGGCTTTTGGCCGCTTTTCTTATTTTTGGGGAAGAAAATAATATGATCAAACAATTTCCTCCTATCATACTGGCCTCCAAATCGCCCCGGAGACAGGAACTGCTAAAACTCATGGGAATTGATTTTCGTGTTGTACTGAAAGAGGTGGATGAAAGCTATCCCTCTGGTCTTAGTCCTTCAGAAATCGCAGTCCATATCGCAGAAAAAAAAGCAAAGGCTTACGATCTTTTTATACAGGATGAAATTGTGATCACCGCCGATACGATCGTCTCGCTTGATGGCCTGATCCTTGGAAAACCTGAAAATGAAGACCATGCTTTTGAGATCCTTTCGGCCTTATCCGGAAACAGGCATGAGGTAATTACCGGTGTCAGTTTACTGAAGGATCATTTGATCAGCAGTTTTTACGAGGTTTCGGAAGTGTATTTTAAACCACTTAGTTCTGAGCAGATCAGCTATTATATCTCTGCATGCCAGCCTATGGATAAAGCTGGGGCATATGGGATACAGGAATGGATCGGGCTGATAGCCATTGAAAAGATCGTTGGTTCATACACCAATATTGTCGGCCTGCCTACCCATCGGCTCTACGAAGAACTCTGTAAATTAGCTGAATAATTATTGAAGCCGGGTTTTCTTTAGGCCGATCATTACCGGTTTTTTATCCACTCAAACAACAGGCCTTCCTTCAGGGAATAAGTGGACAGTTTAAGCGTTTTAAAGGCAAACTGATCCAGGATATACTTTGTAATCAGAGTAGCCATTACAATCATATCCACTCTTACCGGGCTAATGGCCGGAATCAGGCTGCGTTCATCATGCGTACTTTTTAGGATGAGTTCTGAAACTCCTGCGAAATCATTCAATTTAATCTCAAATTCAGGATTTTCAAAACTGACTTTAAATTGAGGGTTAATGAGTTCGGCAAAGGTTTCAAACGCACCGGCAGAACCGATAAGAAGTTCAGGCTTGTAGATTTCGATCTGGGTTTTGAGCTCCGAAAGCACGATTTTCAGATATTTATTTAGTTTTTTAATGTCTGTTTCAGAAATAGGGTCTGAATAAAAAAATTGTTCTGTGAGCCGGGCTACCCCGATGTCATAACTCTTTTTCCAGAATAATTCTTCCTTATTGCAAATGATAAATTCAACGCTTCCCCCGCCGATGTCAATGATCAGACATTTTTCCTCTGCCAAATTTATCGCCCCCCTCACTCCCTGATAAATCAATTCAGCTTCCTTTTCACCGTCAATGATTTCGGGTACAATATCTGTTTCTGATCTGATCTTTTCCAAAAACTCTGCCCCGTTTGCGGCTGTTCGAAGTGCTGAGGTTGCAACTGCCCTGATTAGCTTCACCTGATGCTGGTCAATCGACTTTTTAAATCGTTTTAGGGCTGAAACCCCCCGATTGAAGGCCGAAGTGCTGATATATCCTTTACCGATTCCACCTTCACCTAATTTCACGGCAATAGTCTCCTGAAACAGAACAACAGGGGCGCCATCAATGATTTCCGCGATCAATAAATGAAAGGTATTGGTGCCCAGATCGAGGATGGCAATGGAGTTCATTATTTGGAGTTGTAGGTAATAAGTAATAAGTTGTAAGTTGTAAGTAATATTTTGTAGGTAATAAAGTTGTCAATTTATTTTGCTTTCTGCTTTCTGCTTTCTGCTTTTTGCTTTCTGCTTTTTGCTTTCTGCTTTTTGCTTTCTGCTTTTTGCTTTCTGCTTTCCACTTTCAGCCAAAAAGATAAATTTCATCTTCAGCAGTACTAAAACTTACAACCTATTACTTATAACTTACTCCTTGTACATAAACCATTTTCCCAATTCCTTAAAACTCACCTTTTTGCCATACATCAGAATACCGACACGGTAAATACGCGATGCGACCCAGGTTGTAAACATAAAACCTCCGATAAGCAGGAATATGGACAAGGCCAGTTCCCAGTTTGGTACACCGAATGGGAGTCTCACCATCATTGCGATAGGTGAGGTAAAAGGAATAATACTTAGCCAGAAAGACAGGCTGCTGTCCGGATTATTGACTATAAAGCTGAAGGACATGATATAGGTAAACAGCAGGGGCAGGGTTATGGGCAGCATAAATTGCTGCGTTTCGGTATCGCTGTCAACAGCTGAGCCTACCGCCGCAAACAGGGCACTGTAAAGCATATAGCCACCAAGAAAGTATATGATGAACACAGGTAATATATAAGTCCACTGAACAGTTTGAATGGCCTTGACCACATCCATTCCCGGACCGTCACTGGACATAGGGCCTGCCTGTTTAGACATAGGCATCTCCGACCTGACCTTTTCCATTTTATCCTTGAATAGAACCTTGCTTGCAAGACCCATTAAACTGGCCGATAAAACGATCCACAACAGAAACTGGGTCAATCCGACTAAACCGATCCCGATGATCTTTCCCATCATAAGCTGGAATGGCTTAACAGATGAAATAACAACCTCAACTATCCTGCTGGTCTTCTCCTCAATAATTCCACGCATGACCTGGATACCATATATAAATAGAGACATATAGATCAATATCGCAGCGGCAAACCCTACGGCCATCGCTGCTCCCGAACTGCTGTCTTTTTCGCCTTCAATTGTTAACTCTTTCGATACTACAGAGAGGTCAGGTTTTATTTTGTCGAGGGTTAAGGCGTCAATTCCGGCATCCTCAAGAAGCTTGATACGCATCAGATCATTCAATTGATTTTCTATATTACTGATCACGGATAAGCCGGCCTTTTTCTGGGAAAACAGTTCCACATCCCCTTCCGAAGTAATATTGGCTGGTATATATAAAATAAACGCATCCTCATTATTGATGATTTTCTGTCTGGCCTCAGCCAAAGATAATCCCGATCGCTCAAATTTGACCGATTTTTTGTTCTCCAGCGCTTTATTGAAAATACCGCTTTTATCAATTACCTCTACGGTGGGGATATTGTCGCCACCCCTGATTGATAATGCGAAAATCAGAGCATACATCCCGATAATCAGCAGAGGCACCAGGAAGGTCATGATCAGGAATGATTTTTTCTTTACCCGACTGAAGTATTCTCTTTTTATGATGAGCAGTATCTTATTCATATTGATTTAATTTTTTACGTTTTGGATAAAGATATCGTTCATGCTTGGTACAACCTCCACGAGTTCAGTGACCTGTACCTGCGGGATTAAAAATTTAAGTACATCATTTGCTGAATATTCTTTTTCGATCTGGATGGTCAGATGCGTGATACCATCTTCATTTTCCTGTTCTTTAATTTTGAACATCGGGTTTTCGGCTGTATCGATCTTGCCCGAAAACGCGATCCTGTAAATATTATTTCTGTATAAATTCTTGATATCCTTTACTTTTCCATCGAGAATTTTCTTCGATTTATGAAGCAGTGCAATGCTGTCGCAAAGCTGCTCAACGGATTCCATGCGGTGGGTTGAAAAAATAATGGTAGCACCCTTCCGGTTTAATTCAAGTATTTCGTTGGTGATCACCTGAGCGTTAACCGGATCAAAACCCGAGAAAGGTTCATCGAGAATGATCAGCTCAGGATCATGAACCACAGTAGCTATAAACTGAACCTTTTGCTGCATTCCCTTACTCAGATCTTCCACTTTTTTATTCCACCAGCTCTGAATGCCCATTTTTTCAAACCAAAATTTAATTCTTCCGGTAGCATCTGCCCTGGATAATCCTTTTAACTGAGCCAGATAAAGCATTTGTTCGCCGATCTCCATCTTTTTATACAATCCCCGCTCTTCAGGCAGATACCCGATCCTGGAAATATGTGAGGGATTAAGTTTTTCGCCATTGAGAAGAATTTCGCCCTGATCGGGTGCTGTAATCTGATTGATGATACGGATTAGGGAGGTCTTTCCTGCGCCGTTTGGGCCCAGAAGTCCGAAGATAGATCCTCTTTCGATCTCAATGGAGACATTGTCTAAAGCCCGGTGATTGGCGTATTGTTTTACTATATTATTGATCCTGAGCATGATGTGGAATTGATTAGGATTAGATGAGTTTTTATGGGTTTTGTTACCGTGTTCAGATCCGATTTCTGCAAATAGGGATAATACAGACTGTTTCTAAAAGTAAATATTGTGGATGCTTTGATCAGGATTTTACTGTTTCCTTTTTCCCTTTCCCGATAAGATAGCCATATGGTTTCAGGGGTGCAACATGGTCACATATAATTTTGACAATGCCAAGCATCGGTATGGCCAGTATCATACCAGCAATTCCCCAGATAATCTCCATCAGCACGATCACTATGATCGTAAACAGGGGGTTGATATTTACTTCCGAGCCTACCACCAAAGGTTCAAGAAAATAGGTTTGAATAAACTGTATTAATAAATAGGTCAGTATTACCCCAACGATCATCCCGTCACTGCCTCCCTGGGAAATGACTGCCAGTACCGTCAGTGTGGTTCCCGTTAAATTCCCCAGGAAAGGAACGATCTCGAGTATGCCACATAATACAGCAAAAAACAATGCATTTTCAACACCAATAATACTAAATCCGACACCGTACATTATCCATAAAATCACGATCATGGAACTCAGGCCCGAAATATACCGCTGGGCCACTTTACCCCCGTCGCTGATGATCTTTTCAGTTTCACTTAGCGCCACAGCCGGAACAAGCATCAGAATAAATTTTTTAATATGGGCCCGGTAATAAAGGAGCAGGAAGAGATAAACTATGACAAGAATGCTGTCAATAATAATACCCATCAATGAACTCAGTACCAGACCGCCTAAGCCCATTGTTCCTGTTGTGCCGGGTGTTTGTCCCAGCATCCATTGTTTTTGTTTTTCTGCGGATATACCGAGGTTTCTGGCAATAAATTCCCTGATATCATCAGCCAGGCTATTCAGGCGTTCAATGATCTGCGAAAGGTCATCGGATATCCCGCCCGCCTGCCATGAAAGCAGGACTGCGATGGATGCAATGCCCAGCAGAAAAATCAGTACACAAAAAAGACTTGCCAGAACAAGGCTTATTCCCTTGTTTTCAAACCAGCGTGAAAGCGGAACGAACAGCATGGCCAGAAGTGCGCTGATCGCTAATGGGATCAAGAATTCGCGGGCGAAATAGAGCCCGCAGATCACTAAAAATGAAAAGAATAAGACAGATATACTTTTTTGCAAAGAAGGTGATGAACTTAACATAGAGGTTCAAGGTTCAATTATTTTAAATATAGCTGAAATAAATCGTAAAGATCAATGGAACTGATGTGGAATTCTGGTCTTTAAATAAATCGAAGAATTCGTTTTTCTAGGTGTAATTTATATCTTTAAAATAAGGATAGGCCCATGAATGTATTTTACTCAAAAAAGATCATTGTAGTCGTTACGGTACTGCTGGTAGTAGCGGTGTTTTACAAGCTGACTTTGCCTGATCATGAAGTTGACTATAATACCCAGGTGAAGCCGATAATCAACAAAAAATGTATATCCTGTCATGGTGGGGTTAAACAGGAAGCCGGATTTAGCCTGCTTTTTCAGGAAGAAGCCCTGGGGCTTACTGAATCCGGAAAACCTGCGATCATACCCGGTGATCCGGATGGAAGCGAACTGATCAGAAGAATAAACGAAAAAGATCCGGATGAGAGGATGCCTTATAAGCATGAAGCACTTTCAGAATCAGAGATCAAAATTTTCAGACAGTGGATCAAGGAAGGGGCAAAATGGGGAGAACACTGGGCTTATATTTCTGTAAAAAAGCAGGATGTTCCTGATTACAATGATAACTGGATAAGAAATGATATTGACCGGTTTATCTTTGAAAAACTGGATGAACAGAAATTAAAGCCTTCCGCAGAAGCTGACAAGGCAACATTGCTCAGAAGGCTTAGTCTGGATCTTATTGGTCTTCCGGCCGCAGAAAATGTTTCAAAGAAATTTCTGAAGGATAATTCGGATAAGGCCTATGAAAATCTGGTGGATGATCTGCTCGCATCTTCCCGTTATGGAGAAAGATGGACCTCCCTTTGGCTCGACCTTGCACGATATGCAGATACAAGAGGTTATGAAGCAGATCGCGGCCGTAATATCTGGAAGTATCGCGATTGGCTTATTAAAGCTTTTAATGCCGATAAGCCTTACAATGATTTTTTAATAGAACAGCTTGCAGGCGATCTGATGCCGGATCCGGATGATGCGAAATACATTGCTACTGCTTTTCAACGCAATACTATGACCAATGATGAAGGCGGCACAGATAATGAAGAATTCCGAACTTCTGCGGTAATGGACCGTGTAAATACTACCTGGAGTGCAACAATGGGCACCACTTTTAATTGTGTTCAATGTCATAGCCACCCCTATGATCCTTTTAAAGCTGATGAGTATTATAAATTCATGGCTTTTTTCAATAACACCCGTGACGAAGACACAAACGCTGATTATCCGCTCCTGCGTCAGTACAACAGCGCCGACAGTTTAAAACTGCTTCAGCTGACAGGATGGTTAACAACTAATACCTCAGAAGCTGTCGCTAAGAAATATCTTGTGTTTCTTAAAACCTGGCAGCCTACCATTAATTCCCTGCAATGTGATCAGTTTGTGAATGCGGCACTGATCAGCAGCTGGTTTGCCGGGCTGCGCAATAATGGCACCTGCAGGCTTAAAAATGTAGTTCTTGAAAATAAAAACCAGCTCATGTTTCGGTATAACAGTAAATACGATGGCGGCAAATGGTTTATTTACCTGGATAGTTTAAATGGTAAATTATTGAAGACCATTCCTCTTGCAAACACAAAGGGCGAATGGGAAATTGCAAGTACCGCATTCCCCCTGATCTCAGGAAAGCATAATTTATATTTTAAATATTACAGCCCCGCGATAAAAACTGCTGATGAAACAGGCGTTCAATTTGAATGGTTCCAGTTTGATGATAACTTCCCCGGAAAAGGGAAGCCTGGTTTTGAAACCGCATTCCGGAATTTCAATCATTTAATGAAGGCCAAAGTGGAGGCAACGCCGATCATGTTTGAAAATAATACGGAGCAGCACCGGACCACCCGGGTTTTTGAAAGAGGGAACTGGATGGTAAAAGGCGCTGAAGTTTCACCAGGTGTACCCGGAATCCTGAACCCAATGCCGGCAAATGTTCCAATGAACAGGCTGGGTATGGCCCTGTGGTTAACTGATAAAAAAAATCCATTGGTTGCCAGAACGATGGTGAACCGTTTATGGGAACAGCTATTTGGATATGGCTTGGCAGAAACATTGGAAGATCTTGGCTCACAGGGAATTGCTCCAAGCCATAAAGAATTGCTCGATCATCTGTCCTGGCAGTTTATGAATGAATTTAACTGGAGCATAAAACGCTTATTAAAGGAGATCGTATTATCGGCTACCTACCGGCAAAAATCAACAGTGAATGATGAACTTTTAAAGAAAGACCCGAACAATAAATTTTATGCAAGGGCTTCCAGGGTAAGATTATCAGCAGAACAATTAAGGGATCAGGCACTTGAGGTAAGTAATATATTGAGCAAGAAAATGTATGGACAAAGTGTTATGCCTTTCCAGCCTGAAGGTATATGGCGATCTCCTTATAATGGGGATACCTGGAAAATGAGCGAGGGCGAGGATCAATTCAGAAGGGCAGTATATACCTTTTTGAAACGGACCGCGCCCTACCCATCTATGATGACCTTTGACGGGGGAGCCAGGGAATCATGTTTACCCCGCAGAATAAGAACGAATACCCCATTGCAGGCACTGACCAGCCTGAATGATTCAACCACGCTGGTGATTTCAAGAAGTTTAGCCAGCCGGATGCAGGAGATGGGTGGAAAGGAGACCATTAATCAGATCAGGAAAGGCTATGAAGCCATGATGTATAAGCCGATCTCTGCCAACAGACTGAAAGCACTTTCTGAATTATACAAAAAGGCATTGATCAAATATCAGAAGGATAAGAATGCGGCCTATAAACTGCTTGGTAACAAGGAAAAACGAACTGATGCAAAAACGGCTTCACTGGTGGTGGTTGCCGCTGCCATGTTGAATATGGATGAATGGCTGAACAAAAATTAGTAATACGGATATCATTGAGCTGACAGAATAATAATTTCAACTATGAAGAACGATGCCAATACCCAAAGGTTATTAAAAGAAGCAGAGCATGCAGCCCTGCAGCAATATACCCGGCGTCATTTTTTAAAGGATGGTGCAATGGGTTTCGGTGCGCTGGCATTAGGCTCCCTGCTCGGAAGCTGTGACAGTAGGGGGCATCTCGCTTCCAATCCGTTCTTTGATGCAGCCAATCCGCTTGCTCCCAAAGCGCCTATGTTTCCGGGTAAAGCAAAATCGGTTATTTATTTGCACATGGCCGGGGCTCCTTCGCAGCTGGAAATGTTTAGTTATAAGCCGGAACTGGCAAAACTCGATGGACAGGATTGTCCTCAATCTTTACTTGAAGGGAAAAAATTCGCATTTATACGCGGTGTCCCTAAAATGTTAGGTCCCCAGGCAAATTTCAGACAGCATGGGAAAAGCGGTTTATGGTTATCGGATAATTTACCCCATCTGTCAACTGTGATTGATGAAATTGCGATGTTAAATGCAGTCACAACAGACCAGTTTAATCATGCGCCGGCCCAATTGTTAATGCAAACCGGTTCGGCCCGATTGGGGCGGCCAAGCATTGGTGCATGGGTAACCTATGGAATGGGTTCGGAGAATAAGAATTTACCGGGATTTGTGGTTTTAACATCAGGGGGCAATAATCCTGATGCCGGAAAAAGTGTCTGGGGCAGCGGCTTCCTGCCCAGTGTTTACCAGGGGGTGCAATGCAGGGGTGAAGGCGATCCTGTATTGTTCATAAAGGATCCGGAAGGTATGGACAGGGAATTGCGCAAAGCTTCTATTGATGCCATTAATAAAATAAATCAGGACCAGTTCGAAGAATATAAAGATCCGGAAATCCTCTCCCGTATTGCCCAGTACGAAATGGCCTATAAGATGCAGATCTCAGTTCCTGAAGTTATGAACATCAATGATGAGCCGGCATATATACATGAGATGTACGGAACAGAACCGGGTAGGACGAGTTTTGCAAACAATGTGCTGCTTGCCAGAAAGCTGGTGGAGAAAGGGGTTCGTTTTGTACAGTTATTTGATTGGGGCTGGGACACCCACGGTACTTCTGCCAGCGGTTCAGTTGATATCGGTTTGGTCAATAAATGCCGTAAAGTGGATAAACCGATTACCGCTTTAATTCTTGATCTGAAACAAAGAGGTTTGCTGGATGAAACTCTGATCGTTTGGGGCGCTGAATTTGGCAGAACCCCGATGCAGGAAAACCGGGAAGGAAAGGATATGCCTTTTAAAGGCAGGGACCATCATGCGGCAGCATTCAGTATGTGGATGGCTGGCGGCGGCATTAAAGGCGGGACTTCCTATGGCGAAACCGATGAGATCGGATATGATATAGTGAGCGGAAAGACAGAAGCTTTTGATATTCAGGCTACGATTCTGAATCAACTTGGCTTTGACCATGAGAAGTTTACTTATGAATCGCAGGGAAGGCCTTTCCGTTTAACGGATGTTGGAGGGAAGGTGATCACAGATATTTTAGCTTAAAGGAAATTGGCTGCAGCACATAATTAATATGAGACAAGACAGAAGAAAATTCATTAAAATCTCTGCAGCAGGTTCTGCAGCATTACTTTTATCCTCATTGGATTCACTTGCTTTACCAAATAGACCTGCTTCATCGGTCCTGAACAGGAACTATGATCTGAAGATCCTGGCTACCAGCTGGGGCTTTCAGGGAACGATGGATGCATTCTGCGCCAAAGCGAAAATGGAAGGATATGATGGTATAGAGTTATGGTGGCCAACTGATAATAAAAAGGTTCAGGATGAAATATTCACAGCCCTAAAGGCACATGATCTTGAAATTGGTTTCCTGTGCGGGGGATCTCAATCCAATCCGCAGGAGCACCTTGAATTTTATAAAAGAATGATCGATTCGGCGGCTAAACAAACTATTAGGAGGCCATTGTATATAAATAATCATTCCGGAAAAGATTATTTCAGTTTTGAGGATAATAAAAAATTCATAGAGCATACACAGGCCCTGGCAAAAGAAACAGGTATTTTGATTTGTCATGAAACGCATAGGGGCAGAATGCTTTTTGCAGCACATATTACCAGGAATTTTCTTGAGAGATATCCCGATCTTAGATTAACATTGGACATCTCACACTGGTGCAATGTGCATGAAAGTTTATTAGCTGATCAAAAAGAAAAGGTAGAAATGGCTTTGGAAAGAACAGACCATATACATGCCCGGATTGGCCACCCGGAAGGGCCTCAGGTAAATGATTTCCGTGCGCCCGAATGGGAGCTGGTAGTGAAGCAGCATTTTGAATGGTGGGATAAAATTGTCGAAAGGAAGAAGAGGAACGGCGAGCGAATGACCATACTCACCGAGTTTGGGCCTCCTGATTACATGCCGACAATGCCTTATACCCGGCAGGCATTAAGCGACCAGTGGGCCATAAATGTGCATATGATGCACCTGCTAAGAAAAAGATATTCCTGATTTATTATTTCGGATGTATATTATAACTGTTTTATTATTTAGCGTAGTTGAATTTATCGGAAATTTCCATCCCCTTCTGGTTCATCTGCCTGTTGGTATATTATTGCTTGCCGCAGTATTTCAACTGCTTTCCCGGAAGGAAAAATACCAATCCTTATCTGCTGCCGTTAATATCACCCTGTTTTTAGGAATGGTAAGCGCCATTGCATCATGCATCAGCGGCTATCTTTTGTCAAACACGGGTGATTATGATGAAGAACTTATTTTCAGGCACCAATGGTTTGGAATTGCATTAGCGCTCATTTCAATAGCTGCCTGGTATTTAAACAGGAATAATATGCAAACTGCCTGGGTGGCGGGACTGATGGTATTGTTCATCATCGTCACCGGTCATCTTGGTGGCTCCATCACCCACGGCTCAGATTACCTGAGCAAAGCATTTACATCAGAGGGTAGTGAAAGAAATGCTGAGAAAAGAAAACCGATCCCGAATGTACAGGAAGCGCTTGTTTATCAGGATATTATTAAGCCTATCCTGACTTCCAAATGCTATAAATGTCATGGTCCCAATAAGCAGAAAGGGAAACTCAGGCTGGATATTCCTAATTTTATATTAAAAGGAGGTAAAGGCGGAAAGGTAATTATTGGCGGAAATACAGATGAAAGCGAATTGATTAAAAGGATCTTATTGGCCAGGGAAAGTGATGACCATATGCCGCCGCTTGAGCAGTCTCAGTTAAGTAAAACTGAGATGGATCTAATTCATTGGTGGGTTAGCAGCGGCGCTGATTTTAATAAAAAAGTAAATGCACTTGTCCAGACCGAAAAAATAAAACCCGTTCTGCTTTCCCTCCAGTCGGAAGAAACAGGTGATGAATTGAAACCTTCAGACATTCCTGAAAAAGCGGTTGGAGAAGCAGACCCTAAAGTAATTCAGGAACTTCAGAAAAGAGGAATTGCTGTTACGCCTGTTGCCCAAAACAGCAATTATCTGTCAGCAAATTTCGTGGCAATTGATTCCATAACGGCAAAGGATCTGCTGCTGATGGAACCATTGAGCAGGCAATTGATCTGGTTAAAACTTGGAGATTCCAATATGGACGATAAAAAGCTGGAATCGATCGCAAAGTTTTCCTCACTCATTCGTTTATCTCTCGAAAGAACGCATGTGAGTGATCAGGGTATTCAGAATTTGAAGAACCTGTCAAATCTTCAGTATATCAACCTTGTCGGAACCCGTGTGACTGCTAAGGGCTTGATCCAATTGAGCGGGTTAAAGGAGCTCCATCAGATCTTTGTGTATCAGACTGACCTATCCGGTTCAGACTTTGAACAGCTTCGCAAAGTATTTCCAAAAGCGATCATCGATACGGGGGGATATAAGGTTCAGTTTCTGGAAAGTGATACTGTGGAATTAAAATCGGCAAAATTAAGATAGGGGATGGGATTTGAACCCTGTTTTTCCTGTATTAAAGGATGCCAGGCATAATTTGTTACCCGTATTAATAAATTATAAATGTCTGGTTTATATATCTGTTCTTATAATTAAGCACTTTTGAAAAGGATAATTTAATCATCTTTCCCGATAAAGGATTTTTAAAAGCTAACACCCGTAAATACAGAGGCTATGGATAAAAAAATAAACGATCAATCAAGAAGGAAATTTATCAGTCAAATTTCTCTCGCTACGGCTTTACTGCTTAGCGGCAGAATAACTGATCTGTCTGCGGAAGAGGTTTATGAACTGAAGGCAAAAGTAAAACTCAGATTTGCGGTTGCGTCTGACTCTCATTATGGCCAGCCTAACACCGCCTTCGATGCCATGATGGACAAGGTGATCAATCAGATCAACACTTTTCACAAGAGCGATCCATTGGATTTTTGTATCATCAATGGGGATATCATTCACAATGAAGCAGCTTTGCTTCCTCTGGCCAAAATAAGGATCGATGAACTTCGTGTACCTTATTATGTGACGCGGGGAAATCATGATATGGTGACGGAGGAATTCTGGAATGATGTATGGAAAATGCCTGTAAACCATAGTTTTACCATTAAAAATTCGGCTGTTTTACTGGCTGATACTTCGAATGAGCGGGGTATCTACTTAGCTCCGGATCTGGACTGGATGAAAGAGAAACTGGATGAATATAAAAGTAAAAAGAATGTGTTTTTATTCCTTCATATTCCTCAGGCTAAATGGACGGCAAATGCCATTGATACACCGGCATTTTTTGAACTGATCAAAAAATATCCGAACATACGTGCCGGTTTTCATGGGCATGAACATGATCAGGATGGGGTGAAAATGGTGGGAAATATTCCATTTTTGTTTGATTCACATATCGGAGGCAATTGGGGCACTCCCTATAAAGGTTTCCGGGTAATAGAGTTATTGAATGACGGAACGCTTGTTACCTACATGATGAATCCAATGGAGAAACTGGCAGAGCTCAGGTATTAGTATTTCATAATAACTCATCCGATGAATCTGTCATCGGATGAGTATCTGAAATATTATAAGGTGTACTTTATTCCCCCAAAGAAGTTCCGCAATGGTGCAGCATTGAAATATCTTCCTCCGAATGCATTCAGGTCATTTCCCAGGCTATAGGTCTCATTCAGCAGATTGTCTATTCCTGCATAAAAATCCAGAACAGGCTTGCCCGGTTTTGAACTTCTCCAACCTGCTTTTAAGTGGATCAGGTTGAAATCTTTGGAGAATAAGCTGTTGGCATCATTCAATGGGATCTTAGAGGTATAATTGTGCTGTGCGAAGAGATAAAAATTCTTTTGAAAGCGAAAATCCAAACCGCTGATCAATACATTTCTTGGAGTTCCGGTTAAACGGTTACCAGAATAGTTATTCGTTCCATTCACGTAATCTCTGAAGAAATATTTACTCAGTGTAAAGCTGTTCTGTATCTGAAGTCCGCTTAACAGGCCTTTTGAACCCGGTTCAATGAGCCAGTAGCTGGCCTGGGTTTCAATACCTGTTTGCCGTGTACCTCCGGCATTTAAATAATATTCGGTATCATCCGCATTTACCCGGCGTACAATCGCGTTTTCCAGACGGTATTGAAAGACCGATGCATCCATCCAGAGTCTGTCGTTTCTGTTCCTTAATCTGAAACCTGCCTCATAATTCCATCCGGTTTCTGATTCGATATTCGTATTGATCTTATTGTCGGATGCCCTGACCTCTGCAATTGTTGGAGGAGAATAGCCTCTGCTGACAGAGGAACGCAGGGCAAGATTATCAGAGACCTGATAGGATAATGCAAAACGAGGCATCAGCTCCGGGTCAAATTTACGCTCAAATTTAGTCGAATATGTACGTATGTCTTTTGAAAAATGGTACCGGTAATAATTTAAGCTTGCAGCAACTTCAGCAGTTAGCTTTTCACCGAGATTGGCTGAAAAACGTGTGAAATAAAAGAACTGCCGTGATAGAATATCGTCCTGAGCCTGAAGGCTGCCCTGAACTCCTTTGTTATTTTTATAATTAGCTATATCAGCACTGGTGCCTTGTAATTCAAGTCCGGCGTTCCATTTCCAATTGAAATATTTATCCTCCTTTCCGGATAGTTCAAGGTAGGTCCTGAGTCCGGCGCTATACTCTTCACGGATCTCATAATTCGTTATGAAGGGATTCAGGTAATCGGTTTTTGAACCGTAAACAGCTAGTACATGACGAAGATTACCGGTGACCATAGCTTCATTGACTATGCCTGCATACAGTGTATTGTTTTCAATCCTTGCTTTTTGTGCAACCGGACCAGCAGCGAATGCGGTAGATGGCCTGGCAGCTTGCGGGTTGGTATTGTACTGGGCTAGTGTCAATCCGCCCGGTGTTTTGTATTCAAGATCAGAGTAAAATGCGAGTACGCGAAGCTGATTCTGTTCGGAATAGTTCAGGCGATACATCATTTGTGCGTAGTGACGGCTCATGGCGCTGTGTTCCCTGTAGCCATCAGATTTCTGATAGGAATGGTTGATGTTCAGATACTGGTTTTTGAATTTTTTCTGTAAGGCCACTTTCTCCTGAAAAAGGCCATAAGATCCACCGCTGATTCCGACCGAAGCCCAGGAACTGTCTGCATGTTTATCAACCGGGTTTATTAAAACGACTCCGCCTGAGTTTGCACCGAACAGACTTCCATCAGGACCTTTTAAAACTTCAATATTGTGGATGCTGTTCACATCAATTAAGTTCAGGTAGGTATTTCCCCCGGCGTCTGTTAAGGGTAATTCATCCAGATAAATTTTTACATTCCTTACTCCGAAAGGGGATCTTAAGGAACTGCCGCGAATGGATAAACGGTAGCTTCCAGGAGATCTTTCCTCCATTCTGATGCCCGGAACAGCGTTAAAGGCAGGAAGCATTGAAATTCCCGGCTGATCCCTTAATTGCTTGTTACTGATCAGGCTGACGGAGGAAGGGACCTTTAAAATCGGCTGTTCAGAGAGATAGCCCCTGATCACAATTTCTTTAACTTTCTGTACTGAATCTACTTTGCTTTGCGCAAAGCTTATATTAATACTAAATGCAAGGATCAGGCTGAATTGTATTCCCCTGAAACTAAAATACCTGTTTATACTCATTTCTGTTTTTTGAACAATTTTTTCTTATTTGGCGCTAATTTATTAAAACTTCTATTGGAATTAGTTCTTTTAAGTTAGTGGATATGGTAAATTGATGTAAAATTTTTGAGTGATAGGAAATATTAAGGATTTGATTATTCTATAAGTACCATATCAAAATAAATCTCCAGTTTAGTTTGCTTAGGTTCCCCATATCCTCCATGTTCTATGCTCAGCATATATTTGTCCTTAAGATCAGAACCTGCAGAAATTTGTACCAAATAAGCCTGAAGGGTATATCCGTAATCTGAAGCCAGACCGGTAGCATAAAAAAAAGCTCTTTCGGTTAGGAAAGAGCTTTTTTAACCGAGCTAATTTTTTGTTATTCGAAATATTCCTTCATCTTATCGAAAAAACTTTTTTCATTTTTACCGGGTTGCGGCTTAAAATTAGGGGATTCCTTTAATTTGTCTAAAATTTCGCGTTCATCCTTTGAGAGGACCTTTGGAGTCCAGATATTCACATAGATGAGCTGATCACCCCTGTGATAGGAATTTACTTCAGGCACACCTTTCGCCTTCAGGCGCAGAATTTTGCCACCCTGAGTTCCGGGCTCTATTTTGATCTTGGCTTTTCCGTCGATCGTAGGAACTTCAACACTTGAACCAATAGCGGCATCTATAAAACTTATATGCAGATCGTAGATCACATTATTGCCTTCACGCTTCAATGTTTCATGAGGCAGTTCTTCAATCAGAATGATCAGATCGCCGGCAATGCCTCCTCTTGGAGCAGCATTTCCCTTACCGCTCATCGATAATTGCATGCCTTCACTTACGCCTGCAGGAATATTGATGCTAATCGTTTCTTCACCCCGGGTGAGGCCATCACCATGACATACTGTACATTTTGAGGTGATCTCGGTACCGTCACCGTTACAGGTAGGGCAGGTGCTGGTAGTCTGCATCTGTCCTAAAATAGTATTAGTTACCCTTCTCACAGCCCCGCTGCCATTACAGGTATGACAGGTATTGAAGGAAGATTTATCCTTAGCCCCACTGCCATCACAGGTACTGCAGACTATCTGTTTATTTACTTTTACCTTTTTTTCGATTCCATTGGCAATTTCTTCAAGGCTTAGTTTGACCTTGATACGCAGATTGCTTCCCCTGGCTACACGACGACCTCCGCGGGATTGCTGCTGCCCGCCGAAAAAGCTGTCAAAGGGACTTCCGCCGCCGCCACCGCCGCCAAAAATATCGCCGAACTGGCTGAATATGTCCTCCATATTCATATGTCCGCCGCTATGTCCTCCACCATTAGCACTGGCAGCTCCTCCGGCATGACCAAACTGGTCATATCTTTTTTTCTTGTCGGCATTGCTTAAAACCTCATAGGCTTCAGCAGCTTCTTTGAAGTTATCTTCTGACTTTTTATCGCCCGGATTTTTATCCGGATGATATTTAATAGCCATTTTGCGATAAGCTTTCTTTATCTCATCAGCACTTGAACTGCGTGTTACACCAAGGATGTCGTAATAATCTCTTTTACTCATTTTATTAATTCAACAATATGCGCTTAATTTTGGCTGAGCAATTCATTTCGGATCAAATAAATTGCCGGCATACTATTTTATGCTCCAATAATCACTTTTGCAAAACGGATCACCTTATCATTCAGGTAATACCCTTTTTCTAATTCATCTAATATTTTTCCCTTCATGTCCTTTGATGGAGCAGGGATACTGGTGATACCTTCATGGATCTCAGCATCAAATCCGGCTCCCAGAGAATCCATCTCCTTCAATCCTTTCTGTCCTAAAATATTCTTTAATTTATGATGTACCAGTTTGACCCCTTCCTTTACAGCTTCGATATCTGATGCTGTTTCAATGGATTTCTGCGCCCTTTCAAAATCATCCAGTACAGGCAAGAGATCAACAATGACATCTTTGCCTGCTAACTGAAGCAGCTCCAAACGTTCCTTGCTTGTGCGGCGTTTAAAATTATCGAATTCTGCATATAACCTGAGGTATTTATTCTGCCATTCGGTAGCCTCTGCCTTCAGTTTATCTTCTTCAGATAATTGTGTATCCAGTGTTTCAGAGCCGGTTTCATCCCTTTCCTCTTCATAATTTAAATTACCGCCATTCCCGGCCTCATGATCATCCAATATTTCCTTTTGATCTGTATTTTCAGGATTTTGATTCGCTTCCATTTTGGTCTTCTTCTTTTTATTCAACATTTCTGAAAAATTCATATAATTTCATGACAATTTTTTTGCCAAAGATAAAATCAGTCAAGCTGTCAGTTATTTTGCTGGATTCAGGATAAAAGAGCAGGGAACAAAGACCGGGAAAATGATTTATTGACGTTTTTAAAGGATTTATTCATTTTAAGAACAAAATTAAGGATAAGAGCCATGCTCCTAGTCTTTGTTATTGGTTCTTTACACTTTGCTCTATATTTTCACATCCTCATGCACTATACCGTCTTCACATTTAATAATTCTGGAAGGGAAGGCTCTGATGATATGATAATCATGGGATGCAATCAGTACGGCTGTGCCCGACTGGCTGATCTGTTTTAAAAGTGTAACGATCTCTTCGGATGTGTCAGGATCGAGATTGCCTGTAGGTTCATCTGCCAGGATCAATTCAGGGTCATTGAGTAATGCCCTTGCAATGACAACGCGCTGCTGCTCACCGCCTGATAACTCATGGGGCATCTTTCTGACCTTTGAACGCAAACCCACTTTCTCAAGCACATCCAGTATCCGTTCTGAGATCAGTTTTTTATCTTTCCAGCCAGTGGCTTTCATGACAAACTCCAGATTTTGCTCTATGGTCCGGTCTGTCAGAAGTTGGAAATCCTGGAAAACGATTCCCAGTTTACGCCGTAGATAGGGGATCTCTTTATCACTTAGTTTTTTAAGATCGAAACCCGCTACCTGACCCTGTCCGCTTGCAATGTGCAGTTCGCCATAAAGAATTTTCAATAAACTGCTTTTCCCTGATCCGGTTTGACCGATCAGAAAGACAAACTCACCCGGATTTATTTGAAGATTTACATTATTAAGTACAAGGTATTTCTGCTGGTAAACATCTACACCCTCTAATTTTATAACGGAGTTGCCAATCATATTTCTAGTTTTAAAATTTGCCCGAAAGGCAGGTCTTTAATTTTATCCATAATGTAATCTGCCTGTTCAGACAGTCCGGCTTTATCTAAAGCCTTCTCAGGTCTGTCTAAGCGAAAATACGCCAGAAGAGTGAATTTTTCATCACGTAACTGAACATAATCCGGGATCTTAGCAACCCCCTTAACTTTAATCACATACATCGGGGCTAAAGTTAATTATTTAGTATTTAGTAGTTAGTACTAAGTAGTTAGTATTTAGTACTAAAATCGGTCAAGGCTATTCAGGCATGCACAAACTCATAACCGATAACTCAAATGAACCAGGAACCAGGAGCAAGGAACCAGGACGATGAAGTACTGAATTGAACAGATCCCTCTCCGCGAAGGGCGGATTGGGAAGGTCTTGTATCTGACGATGAAGTACTGATTTGAAATCAGCAGCATCTCTTCTGACCTCAGACCTCAGACATCCGACATCTGATAAAATATCCAGGAACCAGGACGATGAAATACTGATTTGAAGTCGGCAGGCTATTACCAGACAACAGACAACTGGCAACTGATATCTTACAGCTCCCGCAGGAACCTCATCGTATCAACACCATCAGCATAATCCCATAAGCGGGGCTGCTGGCTCTGGCCGAAATCAAGACTACTCCTATGTAATTCAGTTCCTGAAATGAGGCATTGGATCAGGCTTTCATTCGCTGTTAGTTCCTGCTCCAGCAATTTCAGATCCTCGTATTCCTCATAATAAACTACGGCCAGGGGTGAGGCAATGCGCGTATCCTCCTTTAAAAGTAAAAAGCCATTGTCAAGATGTTTATCCTGGTTCACCAGGAAAATAGATTTGTTATAATCGTAGTTATTATTGTATTTATGATGATCTGCCACCGGTTTGAAGTCTTCAATTGATTCGAAAAAATTCCTGAAATCATAGCCCTTTGGTACATATAACTTTGAAACATTCCTGCAGCCGAGACCGAAATAATCGAAAATGTCATGGCCCAGTGCCCTGAGCTGATCACTGCTTTCATTCCCATCCAATACAGCAATACTATTCCGGTTTTTACGAATGATATGCGGCACCTTACTGAAATAATAATCGAAATACCTCGAGGTATTATTACTTCCGGTCGCTATCACTGCATCAAAGTCTTTGAGCCGTTCGATGTAAGTAATCTGTTGATCAAAAGCCGGCTCGATCTCCCTTAATTTATCCAGTACATAGGGTATCAGTTTCTGATCCTGGGAGGAAAGTTTGATCAGTGCCCTATTACCTGATGCCAGTACGCAGAGTATATCATGAAAACCAACCATAGGGATATTGCCGGCCAGGATGAGTCCAACTGAAAACACGGACTGTATTTCTGATTTAGGTTCAGGTACTGTTCCGATCCAATGTTCCAGGTCTTTTTTATTCAGCATGGCCGCGATCGCATGAAATGCCATTGCGGTGCTCTGAGGCGTAAACCATGCATTAAATTGTTGTGCAGAGTTTATCAATTCATTTAATTGTTCATCAGGCTTTTGCAGAATACAGCCTAATTGTGCAAAGGCAGCGATTCGTTGTTGGCTTGTCAAAATCTTACTCATCCAAATGTTTTACTTCAAATAATGTTATATTTGTTCCATTAAAAAAATGAGGTATTTACTCATTTTTATGCAAAATTAACTTTACAAATAGACTTTTAGATAAAATGGCAATTAAAATCACCGATGAGTGTATTAACTGCGGGGCATGTGAGCCTGAATGCCCGAATAATGCAATTTATGATGCCGGAGCTGCCTGGAGATTTTCAGATGGTACAACCTTAAAGGGTCTGATCGATTTTGGGGATGGAACAAACCTGAATGCTGAAGAAGCGCAGCCCGCTATATCTGATGAGGTTTATTATATTGTACCTGATAAATGTACAGAATGTGTCGGATTTCATGATGAACCTCAATGTGCTGCGGTATGCCCGGTAGATTGCTGTGTTGATGATGAGGATGTCCGTGAAAGCCGTGAAGAACTTCTTGCTAAGAAGGCCTGGCTGCATGTTGAGTAAGTTTTAGAGAGAATTATTTTTTATCCATATTAGGGATGATCAAAACCGGGCATTTGGCCTTTCTGGCAACACTTTCAGACACGCTTCCGGAAATGAAATGATCAAAGCCTGTACGTCCATGGGTTCCTAAAATAATAAGATCCGCTTTACACTCATCGGCTACTGCCAGGATCTCGTCCTGGGGCCTGCCAATTTTGGTAAAAGTGGATATTTCGACCTTATCGCCATGCTGTTTCTTAAGTCTTTTAAAAAGATTTTTACTCGCTTCTTCCTGTATATTCATCAGTTCCGGGATCATAATGGGTGAATCATTTAACAGGGGGTCTGCTGTATAGGTTGAAGTTATTGGAATTTCATCAGCATGTACCAGGAAAATTTTTGAACCCAGATTGAGGGCAAGCAGAACCCCGTAATTAACTGCCTGGTCTGAGTAAGGGCTGTCTTCAACCGCTATCAGTATTCTGTTAATATTTTCAGGACTCATCATAATTGCATAACAGTTTAAAAGATTTATGTTTACAGCACTAAAACATCAATTATCGCTCAATTTAATGTAAAATTGGTTTATTTGCAATATGAATCCACAGTTTGGTGTTTGTAATCTGTCACTGGTCCCTTTGAGGACAGATCCCTCCGATAAAAGTGAGATGTGCTCACAGTTATTATTCGGCGACCATTTTACCATTCTTGAGGCTGCAGATAAATGGTCCAGGATCCTCAGCGCTTATGATGAATATGAAGGATGGATAGATAACAAGCAATTTGTGGAAATCAGCCATACTGCATTCGGAGGCTTATCCAATCTGAATTCTATTCTTGGCCTGATGACAAGCCACCGTGTTATAAAGACAGATACGAATGAGGCCCTTAACCTGCTGGCAGGATCTAATATTCCCCATGCGGTAGATAATTATTTTTACCTGGGCGAGACCAGATACAGATTGGATGAACCTGCTTTGAACCCCAAAAAACACGAATTCAGGGCTGCTATTGCTGAAGCAGCCATGTTTTATATCCATGCGCCTTATTTATGGGGAGGGCGTTCAATTTTCGGAATCGATTGCTCCGGTTTTACTCAAATGGTTTTCAGACAATTCGGGATCAGGCTTAAACGCGATGCCCGGCAACAGGCAGAACAGGGAGAACTGCTGGGCTTTTTGCAGGAATCAAAAGCGGGTGACCTTGCATTTTTCGATAATGAAGAAGGCCGGATCACTCATGTGGGTATCATGCTGGATACAAACAGGATCATTCACGCTTCAGGAAGGGTCAGGGTCGATCCGATAGATAACCAGGGAATTTACAATAATGAATTAAAACGATATACTCATAAATTGAGGATCGTTAAGCGATTTTCGAGATAGTACTATGTACTTAGTGCAAAGTATTTAGTACATAGTATTTAGATTCTGGAATTTACCAGATCATATGATCTGAACCGGGACCAAACTTATAACCTACAACTTATAATTTAAAACCTACAACTTATAACTTACAACCCATTGCCCTATTCAAATTTCGCATCCCAGATCTTAACCAGTTTATCATCGCTAATTGAAATGAGCTGATTATTAAGAGGTTCCCAGATAATTTTGTTGATCGAGAGATGATGGGAATCGTAGCCTTTTTCCAGGCTGATAGTTTTCTTCAGATCGTATGTTTCTGCATCCCAGATCTTAATACTTTTATCCCTGCTGGCAGTGGCTAAATAAGGCAGTTGGGGGTGGAACTCAATGCTGTAAATAGAAAATAAATGCGCCGGGATACTGGAGATCAGGGAATAATCAGAAGTGTTCCAGAATTTTAATTGTGCATCCCTGCCTCCTGATACCAATTGTTTTCCGTCGGGTGAGAATTGCAATGAACTAAGCGGTCTGGTATGCTCGTTCAGCACGCAAATCTGACTGTAATTCTCCAGGTTGTATATCCTGATGGTATTATCCTTACAACCAAAGGCTGCAATTTTTTCGTCAGGACTGATACTGATCACCCTGACTGTTTCGGCTGAGACCGGAAAGGAATAGACAAAATTCATGCTGCTCAGATCCCAGACAGAAACTGATCCGTCTTCTGAGGCAACTAATAATTCATTTTTGGATGGAACTGACCTGATGTCAAAGACCGGTAGTTTATGATGATCCAATACTGCAGTGATTCTCTGTTCTTCAAAATTAAATACATCAACCTGCCCGCTCCGTTCACCAGCCAAAAGTAATGGTGCCGAAACAGGGCAGTGTAAGGCATATATGGATGAACTTACCGGGAAGATGACCTTGATAAATCCAGGGCTCTTTAAACTCCATTCAACCACTCCCTTGTCCATACCGCCGGTAAAAAAGATGCCCTTTTTTTGGGAATTTTCTACTGTATAGATCGGGTTCTGATGCCCGCTTAAGGTGGCTAAATTTTGTATTTCGATCATATTTTTATCTGCGCGGGCAGATTAGCACTGCTGGGGGAATCAGATTATTTGCCGGAATGCCTGTTCTCCAGGTTTTTGGCGATGGCTGCTAAACTTACATTCTTTTCCTTCATCAGTACCAGGAGATGAAAGATCAGGTCGGAAGTCTCATTAATGAAATCACTTTCCGTTTCATTGAGCGCAGCGATTACCGTCTCAACGCCCTCTTCCCCAACCTTTTGTGCGATCTTATTCAGGCCCTTTCCGCGAAGTGTGTTTACATAGGAGCCTTCTGAAGGATGATCATAGCGGTCTTGAATTATTTTTTCCAGCTCGAAGATGAAGTTCTGGTTAAAGCCGGAGTCGAAACAGCTTCTGTTACCTTTATGGCAGGTTGGCCCAAGCGGCTTGACCTTTATCAGCAGAGTATCATTATCGCAGTCTTCACTCACTGATACGACATGAAGAAAGTTTCCGCTCACTTCACCTTTTGTCCATAAGCGGTTTTTAGCCCTTGAAAAAAAGGTGACCTTAGCTTCAGATACCGTTTTCTGGTATGCTTCTTCATTCATATAGCCCAGCATAAGCACTTCCAGGGTTTGTTCATCCTGAATGATTACCGGAACCAGACCTTCTCCTTTATTGAAATCAATAGTCATTTTCTTGTTTTTAGAGATTATAATCTAACCTCAATGTTATTTTGTTGAAGCACTATTTTAAGTTCAGGGATCAGTATTTCACCATAATGAAAAACGGATGCCGCAAGTGCTGCATCGGCATTGCTTATCTTAAACACATCTACAAAGTCCTGAATCTTTCCGGCACCGCCGGATGCGATCAAAGGTATGCTCAGAGTATCATTTATTTTTTTTAACAGAAGGTTGTCAAAACCGGCTTTTGTTCCGTCATGATCCATAGAAGTCAGAAGTATTTCTCCTGCGCCTCTGTTCTCTGCCTCCTTGATCCAGTCTTCTGTTTCAATTTCTGTTGCTATGCGTCCGCCATTCAGATGGACATAATTTTTACCATTGATCTGTTTAGTATCAATAGCTACCACAACGAACTGTTTGCCAAATGCCAGAGCGAGCTGATCAATAAATCCGGGATTTCTGACTACCGCTGAATTGACAGAGATCTTATCAGCACCCGAATGAAGTAAAATATCAGCATCGGCGATCTCATTTATTCCCCCCCCAATAGTAAAAGGTATATTCACCTGCCTGGCAACAGATTTAACCAGTTCAACCAGGGTTTTCCGCCTTTCATGTGTGGCTGTAATATCAAGAAAAACCAGCTCATCCGCACCCTGTCCTGAATACTGATAAGCAAGCTCAACAGGATCTCCCGCATCGCGCAAAGCAACAAAATTTACTCCTTTTACTGTACGGCCGTCTTTTACATCCAGGCATGGAATGATTCGCTTGGCAAGTTCATTTCCAGCTTTAAGGGTAATCGGGCTGTTTATATTTGTAGTTAAGGTATTCAAAGCCTGGATAGCTGATTTTATATTTTCATGAAATAATTTAGAAGATCTGATCGTGTTTGACCCTTTAATTCAATACAGAGAAAGGATTTCACGAAAGGTTCCTGGCCCAGGATATCAGAAGCTGATCAGAGCCTTCAAATTCCAGTCCTTGATCTCTTCAATGGTTATTCTGCCTTCATATATTGCTTTCCCAACCACGCATGATTCAACCTTGATCTTCTGAAGTTCTTCAATATCCTGCATAGAACTTATGCCGCCTGAAGCGATCAGCTTAATAAAAGGGGAATGCTCCAAAAGTTTTTTATAGACATCAACTCCCGCACCACCCAGTTTGCCGTCCTTGTCAATATCGGTGCATAGAAAGCGAAAAAATCCGAGGCTAAGGCATTTATCTACATAATCTTTCAGCTTAATGGGAGAACTTTCCATCCATCCCGAATATTTGATCACCTCATCAAGAACGTCAATAGCCACAACAACCTGATCGGAGCATTTATCTTTACCACAGATCTCCCGGCTTAATTCAGGAAGGAAATCGGCATTGGTCAGGGCCTGAGTTCCTACAATAACCCGGTGTATTCCATAATCGATCAGTTCCTTAACTTTATCAATGCTTCTTATACCGCCGCCATATTGAACCTTGATCTCAGTTTTATTGATGATGTCGAAGAGAAATTTCTGATTACTGAAATCACCCTTGGCTCCGTTCAGATCAATGATATGAATGAACTCGGTACCGTTCGACTGATACTTCTCGATCATCTCATCGAGTGTGACATCATAAAAGGTAGTCTGTTCGTAATCACCTTCACGTAAACGGACAACCTTTCCATTTAGAATATCAATTGCTGGAATAATATACATGAGTTTATGCTAAGTGTGCAAAATTTGTTAATAATTGTTCTCCGGCAAGACCGGATTTTTCGGGATGAAACTGAACCCCGTAAAAGTTATTTTTTTGTATAACCGCAGAGAATTTAATTCCGTATTCTGCTAAAGCAATAGTAAAAATAGAATTAAATTCTATAAAATAAGAGTGCACGAAATAAAAATGTGATCCTTGGGATATTCCCTTAAATAAAGGGCTTTCAGATATCTGGAAAACTTTATTCCATCCGGTATGTGGTACCTTGACTTGTAATTCCTCACTGAAGAGCCTGGTTTCCAGAGGGATAATGCCGGTCAGTACCGAATTTCCCTCTTCAGAATGCCTGGTTAATAATTGCATTCCCACGCAAATTCCCAGCACCGGTTTTTTAAGTTTGATAATTGACGGAACCAATCCGCTGTCTTTCAGTTTCTGCATGGCAGAACCCGCATGGCCAACACCGGGAATGATATACCGGTCATATTTTTCAAAGTCATCAGCTGTTTTGATCATTCCATAACTTAATCCCAGGCGATCCAGGGCAGCTGTCAGGGAAAATATATTTCCCGCTCCGTAATATACTATTCCGATCATAATACCCCTTTGGTGCTGGGCAGTTCTGTTCCGGTGATCTGGATTGCCTGCTTAATGCATTTTGCAAGTGCTTTAAAACTTGCCTCAATCATATGGTGTGTGTTGCTTCCATCAAGAAGCTTCAGATTTAAATTCATACCGGCATGTTCTGAAAATGATTTCATCCAGTGTTCGAACATTTCGGTCGGGAAATCACCTACATACTCGCGGTCGAATTTACCCTCATAAATAAAATACGCCCTGTCAGAAAAGTCGATCGCACATTGTACCAATGCTTCATCCATGGGCAGAAGAAATCCATAGCGTTCAATTCCCCTTTTATCTCCCAATGCTTGCTTAAAGGCCTTCCCAAGGGCGATTGCGCTGTCTTCTATCGTATGATGCTCATCAATTTCAAGGTCTCCTTCCACCTTTAGAACCAGGTCAACACCCGAATGTTTAGCCAGCTGATCAAGCATATGATCGTAGAACTTCAGGCCGGTATCGATGCGGTGTTCGCCTTTTCCATCAAGGTTTAAGCTGAGCCTGATCTTTGTTTCCTTAGTATTTCGCTCCAGTTCAACCAGGCGGTCTTTTTTTCTGGTCAGGAAATTACTTATTTCTATCCAGTTCTTACTGTTGAAGACTGAATTCGCATTTTTCTGATCAGAATAATAGATAGCCTTGCATCCAAGGTTCATGGCAAGCTGAATATCAGTTTCCCGGTCGCCGATCGTATAAGAATGATGCAGGTCGATCAGATTTGAGATGAGATAGCTTGTCAGTAAACCGGTATTCGGTTTACGGTTCGGGCTGTTTGCTTCCGGAAAGGAATTGTCCACAAATATTTCTGCAAAAGTAATGCCTTCATTACGCAGAATGTCAAGCATCTTCTGATGTGGTTTCCGGAAATCTTCTTCCGGAAAACTGCTGGTACCCCTTCCGTCCTGGTTGGTGACCATGACCAGTTCATAGCCGAAATCCTGAAGCTTTTTGAGTGAGGATATGGCATAGGGCAGAAATTCCAGTTTCTCCAGGCTATCTACCTGAAGATCAACAGGAGGTTCAACTATCATGGTGCCGTCGCGGTCAATAAATAATACCTTCTTCATATTTTACCGGATTCCTGAAATTTTTTCAATGCTTTGATTAATAGTACATTTTCTTCGGGTGTTCCAATCGTTATCCGCAGACATCCCTCACAAAGTTCGACTTTTGAACGATCACGTACAATGATACCCTGAGTCACCAGAAATTGATAGATCCCCTTCGGATCTATGGTTTTGACCAGAATAAAATTAGCATCAGAGGGATATATTTTTAGAACCAGTGGCAGTGAACTTAATTCAACTATAAGTTTTTCGCGTTCTGCAACTGTTTCTTTGATCCATTCATTGACCTGTTCCACATTCTGCAAGGCTTCGAGGGCAAGTTTTTGGGATGCATCATTGATATTATAAGGCGGTTTAACTTTATTGAAAACCTCAATGATCTCCTCACTTGCGAAAGCCATACCCACACGTAATCCGGCTAATCCCCATGCTTTTGAAAGGGTATGCAGGATGACCAGATTGGCATACTCGGTTAATTCCCGGATGAATGTTTTCTGCCTGCTATAATTGATATAAGCCTCATCGATCACCACAAGTCCATTAAAATTGGCCAGAATGGTTTCGATGTCCTGCCTGTCGATTGAATTGCCTGTAGGATTATTTGGGGAACATATAAAAATGATCTTTGTATGCTCATCTATGGCTTCGGCTATGCCTTCCATATCCAGCTGGTAATCTGTTTTCAGCTTTACTTTACGAACCTCAACAGCATTGATATTGGCAGAGACCTCATACATTCCATAGGTTGGGGGAACAGTGATCACATTATCAATCCCGGGATTGCAGAATGCGCGGAAGAGAATATCTATCGCTTCATCACTGCCATTTCCTAAAAAAATATTCTGAACAGGCAATCCCTTGATCTCCGCCAGCCGTTGTTTCAGTTTGAGTTGTAATGGATCCGGGTAACGGTTATAACTCTCGTTTAATGGTGAACCATAACTGTTTTCGTTGGCATCCAGATATACCGAGGCCTCGCCTTTGAACTCATCTCTTGCTGATGAGTAAGGAACAAGCTCTTTGATATTTTTACGAGTTATATTCTGTAGATCGAACATCGTATCTATTGATTTTTAATTGAATTTCTGCATTATTGAAATCTATTCTGCCTTGTTATCTCTCAAGCGGACAGACACTGCATTTTTATGTGCCTGTAATCCCTCTAATGATGCCAGTATCTCAACGCTTGGGCCAAGAGCTCTAATTCCTTCTTTGCTGATATGCTGAAAAGTGATCTTTTTTACGAAAGAGTCAACAGACACTCCCGAATAGGATTTTGCGTATGAGCTCGTAGGCAAAGTATGGTTGGTACCTGAAGCATAGTCGCCGGCACTTTCCGGACTAAAATGCCCCAGAAAAACTGAGCCTGCATTGATGATCTTCGGACTGATATCCTCCCATTGATCTGTTGCCAGGATCAAATGCTCAGGAGCATAGGTATTGCTGAAATCCATGGCTTCATCCAGATCCCGGGTTAATATCGCATAAGAATTGACCATTGCCCCGGCAGCTATTCCGGCTCTGGGTAATACAGCTAATTGTTTTTCCAGTTCGATCCCCGTTTCCTCAATAATGCGCTTTGAATTGGAAAGCAGGATCGCCTGACTATCTGTGCCATGTTCGGCCTGAGCCAATAGGTCGGCAGCGACAAATTCAGGATTGGCTGTATCATCCGCAATGATAAGTACCTCTGAGGGGCCTGCTGGCATATCAATCGCAGTCCGGCTTTCAGACTGGATCATGGTTTTAGCCATGGTGACATATTGATTGCCGGGGCCGAAAATCTTGTCAACTTTCTTTATACTTTCAGTTCCATAGGCCATTGCGGCGATGGCCTGGGCCCCGCCGACAAGATAAATACGATCAATTTCTAAAAGTTGAGCACAGTATGCGAGGTAAGCGTTCACCTTGCCGTCTTTTTGTGGGGGCGAACAAACGATGATCTCCCTGCATCCGGCCAGCTTTGCCGGAACACCCAGCATCAGAAAAGTGCTGGGCAGAACGGCAGTCCCTCCGGGTATGTAGAGCCCTACTTTTTCAATAGCCCTCAGCTCTCTCCAGCAGACCACACCTTTCGTGGTCTCCACCCTGTCTTCGGTTCTGATCTGAGTTTCATGAAACTTCCGGATATTGCTGTAAGCAAGATCAAGTGCCTGTTTTTCAGCTACTCCAGCCCCTTTGGCGATAGTCTCGAGCTCTTCTTTTTCGAGATAAAGCACTTCCTGTTTTATTCCGTCAAATTTTTCTGCAAATGCCCTTAAGGCTTCATCGCCCCGGACTTTGACTTCCCGGATGATCTCTGCTACCAGAGTTTTGATGCTGTTATTTTCATCCGCATTGCGGCGGCATAACTCATTGATCTTTCCGGGGCTCAGATCCTTAAAATTATAGATTTTCAACATGGTAATAATTTCATTGAACTATTGTGCCCTTTTATAAAATGATCTTTTCAATGGGCATAACTACGATACCCTGGGCGCCGGCATTTTTAAGCAGGCTTATCTTTTCCCAGAAATCCCGTTCAGAAATTACCGTATGAACAGCAACCCATCCCTCCTCAGCCAGAGGCACCACGGTCGGACTTTTAACTCCAGGAAGCAGTTCCACTATCTTGCCGAGGTTTTTAAGTTCTGTATTCAAAACCACATATTTGGTTTCCTTTGCACGCAAAACCGACTGGACACGCTGTATAAGTTCGATGATCAGCGGATTACTTTCCTCACCTTTTCTTCCGATCAGAACTGCCTCTGATTTCATAACATCTGCAAAGGGCTTAAGCCCATTGCTCTTCAGTGTTCCGCCGGTTGATACGATATCAAATATCGCATCGCTTAAACCCAGTCCCGGAGTAATTTCTACTGAACCTGATATCGTTCTGATATCAGCCTTGATACTATTCTTTTTAAGGAATTTTTCCAGGATCACGGGATAGGAGGTAGCAATCGATTTTCCATTCAGGTCGGCAATACTACCGATGGTACTGTTATTCTGTACGGCTAATTTCAGGGTGCATTTACCAAAACCAAGTTTTTGTAAAAAGCTGACATTAACTTCGCTTTCGCTGATTACATTTTCCCCGACTATTCCGAGGTCGGCAATGCCATCCTGGACATATTCAGGAATATCATCGTCGCGAAGAAAAAGTATTTCAAGAGGGAAATTGGAAACGGAGGATATTAATGAGCTTTTATAATTTTCGAAGCTTAATCCGCAATTTTTAAGAAGTTCGACCGATTTTTCGTTTAATCTACCAGATTTCTGGATAGCTATTTTAAGAGTTTTCAAATTGTATGTTTTAATCAGACCAAAAAAAATTATTAGGAAACAGTTTCACGTAGAAACGTATATTATATTACATCGCCGCAAAGCGATGATGGAAATGTACGTGATGTGTGAAAACTATATTCATAATATTTGGCCCAAATAGCTTGGGAGGCAGGCAAATATAAGGATAGGATATGGGAATAAAAAATTTAATGTTAGTTGTCTTTTGCTGCTGATTTGAAATCAGTAATTCATCGTCTTTATTCCTGGCTCTTTTATCTGGTGTCAGATGTCTGAGGTCAGATGTCCGAGGTCAGATGTCTGAGGTCAGACGAAATGCTGCTGATTTCAAATCAATACTTCATCGTCAGACACAAGACCGTCCCGATCCGCCCTTCGCGGAGAGGGATCTGTTCAAGTCAGTACTTCATCCTCCTGGTTCCTGGCTCATTTGAGTTATCGGTTATGAGTTGTGAGTTATTGGTTATGAGTTTGTGCATGCCTGAATAGCCTTGACCGATTTTAGTACTAAATACTAACTACTTCATACTAAATACTCAAAACTCTTTCACACCACATTAATTATCGCTAAATTTGATACTTAATGAGATTCCTGTCGCCCGGATTTTTATTTGCCCTACTGACAATCGCCATACCTGTCATTATCCATCTTTTTAATTTCCGGAAATTCAGGAAAGTTTATTTCAGCAATGTTCGTTTTTTAAAGAATGTACAGATTCAGACATCCTCCAGGCAACATCTGAAAGACAGGTTGATACTCGCTGCCAGGATCCTGGCCCTTACATTCCTGGTCTTTGCTTTTGCACGTCCTTATATCCCCGGCCCGCAGCATGAAAATGCCTCCCAGCAACAGGTTCTGAGTATTTTTATTGACAATTCATATAGTATGGAGGCCGTGAATAAAGAAGGTACTCTTCTGGATGAGGCCAAAAGAAGGGCAAAGGAGATCGCTTCAGCTTACAGCCTGAATGATAAATTTCAACTGCTGACCAATGATTTTGAAGGGAAATATCAGCGTCTGCTTAATTATGATGAGTTTCATAATGCGGTTGATGAACTGAAGATCAGTACGGCAACCAGGAACCTGGATCAGATCATTCGCCGTCAGCAGGATGTTTTCCTGAAAGAACCTAATTCCCGTAAAACCATTTATATTATTTCCGACTTTCAGGAAAATATCCTCCCCGCCGCTCCGCTAGTTCCGGATACCACCCTTACAATTCGTCTGGTACGATTGAAATCAACTCCTCAGGCTAATATTTCTGTGGACTCGGTTTGGTTTACTTCGGCCATCCATAAGCCTGCTGACACTGAAAAGCTGGTCGTAAAGCTTCGAAATAATTCTGATGAAGAGGCTGTCAATATTCCGGTGAAGATCCTGGTCAATAAACTGCAAAAGGCGCTTGGCAGCTTTACGATAGCCCCCCGGGGTACTTCATCAGATACGCTGTCCTTCAGCGGATTGAAAGGAGGCTGGCAGGAATCCGTAGTGGAAATAAGTGATTTTCCGGTCATATTTGATGATAAGTTCTATTTCAGTTTTAAGGTCCAGGAATCTCTGCCCCTGCTTATCATCAATGGTGCCGGGCAGAATGAATACCTGAATTCTGTTTACCGCTCTGACCCGTTTTTTAAGGTGAGTAATGTTGTTGCGGGTAATATTAATTATTCAGGCCTGGATACTTATCCTTTGATCATCCTGAATGAGCTGGGGCAGATCAGCGAGGGTTTAAGCCAGCAGCTCAAAGCCTATTCTGGTCGGGGGGGGAGTATTATGGTGTTTCCCGACCTGGAAAGTGACCCGGAGCCGCTTCAGAAATTTCTTAGCTCAGTGGGTACAGATATTCCGATGCAGGTGGTCAGTGCTGAAAGCAGAGTTTCTGTCATCAATCTTCAGCACCCGGTTTTTAGCGGTGTTTTTGAGAATATACCGCAGAAAATTGATCTTCCCATCGTAAAGAAATACATTCGTTATAGTTCACGGAATAATACAAACCGGCAGAATCTATTGGAACTTCCCGGAAAAACCGGTTTTTTCAGTGAATACAGATTTGGGAAGGGTAAAATTTATTTATCGGCAGTGCCATTGAACGCAGAAACAAGTAATTTTGCAAGACATTCGGTATTTGTACCTATTATGTATCAGACAGCGCTTTTATCCCTGCAAGATCAGAACCTGTTTTATAAACTGAACAGGGAACAGATGATCGAATTGCCGAAGATTACGTTAAATCCAAACCAAACTCTTAAATTAAGCAAGGATAAGTTTGAAGCTATTCCTGATCTGAGACAGAATGAAAATTTATCTCAGCTGTTTATTGCCGATCAGATCAGGCAAGCCGGCAATTACAGGCTGCAGAAGAACGATAGCCTGCTGGCTGTTTTATCATTTAATGAAACCGGTTCGGAATCGGATATGAGCTATGCTACTGCCGGTCAGATCCGGGCTAAATTTGCCGGCCAGAAAATTGATTTGATCGCTCCTCAGCCCGGCTCGATGCAAAATGCGGTGAAATCGATCAATCAGGGTATTTCATTATGGAAGCTTTGCCTGGTGCTGGCCTTAATGTTTCTCGCCGCAGAGGTCCTGCTGATCCGTTTTTATAAAAGTACATATACTAAACCTGTAAACAATTGAAGAATTTATTAATTCAGTCTGTCACTATTCTGCACCCTCAAAGCCCTTTCAACGGTAAAACAGCCGATGTCAGGATCATTGATGGGAAGATCTCAGAAATTGGGAAGAAGCTCACAGCGACCGTTAGTAATACGATCATCATCCCTGCAAAAGGCCAATACCTTTCGCCGGGTTTCTTTGACCTCAACGTTAATTTCGGGGAACCCGGACTAGAAACCAAAGAGGATATTAAAAGCGGCTGCCTTGCAGCAGCAGCAGGAGGCTTTACGGGAATTGTCCTGATGCCGAATACCCAGCCCCCGGTTCATTCAAAGGCAGAGGTTTCTTATTTGGTCAGCAAATCTGCAAATAACCTGGTTGATGTTTTTCCGCTGGGCTGTATCAGCCATAACAGGGAAGGAAAGGAAATGGCCGAGATGTACGATATGAAGCAGTCGGGTGCTATCGCTTTTACGGATGGAAACAGACCCCTTACCAATGCCGGCCTCATGAGCAGGGCTTTGTTATATACCAAAGCTTTTGACGGACTGATCTTTTCCTATGCCGAGGATCAGGATATTGCCGGTAAGGGCAAAATGAATGAAGGCATCATGAGTACTTTTCTGGGCATGACAGGTAACCCTTCTCTGGCTGAAGAACTGATGGTTTCTCGTGACCTCTACCTGGCCGAATATAATGAGGCAAGGATCCATTTCAGTACGATCAGTACTGCAAAAAGTGTTGACCTGATCCGGAAAGCAAAGAAAGCAGGGATTAAAGTAAGCTGCGATGTTGCTGCCCATCATCTGATCCTGACTGAAGATGAACTGGAAGGCTTTGACAGTCTGTATAAAGTTAAACCGCCATTACGTACCAAAGCGGACCAGAAGGCGCTTATTGCCGGCTTAAAGGATGGAACGATCGATGCGATAGTTTCACAGCATACACCGCATGAAATAGAGTTTAAGAATGTTGAGTTTGAAATTGCTTCTTATGGAATTACAGGGCTTCAGACTGCATTGCCACTTGCTTTAAAGGCGGGTTTAAGCCCCGGACAGATCATCGAAAAAATGGCTCTGTCACCCAGAAACATTCTGGGCCTTGCAATTCCGGGGATGGAAGCCGGAAATTCTGCTAACTTTATTTTGTTTGATCCTTCAGAAGAGTGGACACTGAATGAGAAATCAAATGAATCAAAATCATTAAATTCACCTTTTATTGGGCAAAGTTTGAAAGGAAAGGTTAAGCTTGTATATAATAGTGGCAAATATATCATCTATTAAAAGATCATATGAATTCAAGTATAAAACAGGCAATGCTTGCGGCCTTAGGTCAGTTTGCATCAATAAATAAGCAGGATTATCAGGCATTATCCCGGGTTCTGATCACGGTATTTGATGCGGATAAGGCTTATCTTGAGAAAGTTGCGGACCTTGACAGCGCCTTTGATGATCATCCGGTCTATGAGCCATTACGCGAATTATTTTTCGATCTTTTACTGATCAATTTTTTCAATGAAGATGTGGGTAAACTGGAGGAAGATTATCTCGAATCACCCGAATGGGAGAAAATTGAAGAAAAGACACTGGACCGCGGTACTGAACTTCTGAACCTCCTTTTGTATTTGCAGGAATGTAAGGATGAAGCTATTGAGCCTGAATTAAGCGATTTTCTGCGTGAGTTTTTACTTGTTCATGAGGATGAATTTCAGGATGAACACCGGATCTATGAAGAAGTGAT
Source organism: Pedobacter sp. (assembly GCA_036677005.1). GTDB lineage: Bacteria > Bacteroidota > Bacteroidia > Sphingobacteriales > Sphingobacteriaceae > Daejeonella. Next base: position 77,975 of record JAKFBV010000019.1, on the reverse strand, counting down.
TGCCAATCAGATTCTGATAGAAAGCAGCCTGGAAGAACTGGCACGGGTGAGTGCAGAAATTCCTGAAGATTCTGAACTGAAAGAGCTTTTCTATCCAATGATCGGATTTTTCCGGGATCAGGATCCCGCAGATAAAGATTTTAAAGATTTTGTGATGCATAGTGTAAATCCTGGTTTCGATTCTGCCGTTTATTCATTATTAATTTCGTATAATAATTCAAACTAAACTAATCTAAACTAAACCTAAACACCATGGAATCATCAGTACAAAACCTAAACAAGGCTGCCGCCACTAACGGTATTATCATTGGTATCCTTTCTGCCGTGATCGGGGTAGTTACCTATTATGTATTTCCCTCACTTCTTGGCTCAATGTCATTTGGTATCGGAACGCTTGTCGTTTCCTTACTGATCTACATCTTTTTTACACTTGATCTCAGAAAGAAGATCGGAGGATTTTGGAATTTCAGGGAAGCACTTAAGGGAATATTCCTGATGGCATTTGTTGCAGGCCTTCTTTATTCTGTTGTAAACTATGTTTTTTATAAGTTCGTTGAACCCGATGCATTTGAAAAGATCTCGGGATTTGTAGAGTCGGGAATGTCAAAAACCTTTGAAAGTATGGGAATGGACCAGGATAAGATCGATGAGACAGTCAGCAAGCAGGTGGAAGGATTGAAAGCGCAGTATGACCCAACGCCAATACAGTTCCTGAAAAATCTGGGTATTGCTGTTCTGGTTCAGTTTGTTATGTCGCTGATCTTTGCTGCGATCTTTAAAAAAGAAGTGCCGGTTTTCGCCGCTGTCCAGGAGGAGGATACAGAAGAATAGTGCGATAAATAATTCCGCGTGCAGATTTTGTCAATATTATTGATGAAATTTGCACGTTTTTATTTGGGTTTCGGGGCTGTCTCGCACCTGCCGGGCAGGTCTCACATCTCATATTTCACATCTCAATATGGATATATCTGTAGTTGTTCCTTTATTTAATGAGGCAGAATCACTGCCCGAACTTACCAGCTGGATCAGCCGGGTAATGAACGGGAATGGCTTCAGTTATGAGATTATTCTGGTTGATGACGGAAGCAATGATGGTTCATGGGAGGTTATTGAGAAATTAAAGGGGCAGTGCCCGGAAATTGTTGGGATCAAATTTCGCCGGAATTACGGCAAATCTGCCGCCCTGAATGTGGGTTTTGAAGCCTGCCAGGGTAATGTGGTCATTACCATGGATGCCGACCTGCAAGACAGCCCGGATGAAATCCCTGAACTTTACAGGAAGATAACTGAAGAAAAGTTCGACCTGGTTTCCGGCTGGAAACAAAAACGCCATGACCCGCTGAGCAAGACCATTCCCACAAAATTATTTAACCGTGTTACCCGCCGCATGTCGGGGATCCATAATCTTCATGATTTTAATTGCGGTTTAAAGGCTTATCGAAAAGAGGTTGTTAAGAGCATTGAAGTATATGGTGAAATGCACCGTTATATTCCGGTTATTGCTAAATGGGCAGGTTTTTCAAGGATAGGGGAGCAGGTAGTTGAACATCGTGCCCGTAAATATGGTACAAGCAAATTTGGCTTCAGCCGTTTTATCAATGGTTTTCTCGACCTGTTGTCCATATTCTTCGTTGGCAAATTTGCCAAAAGACCTATGCACTTTTTCGGTACAATGGGTGCATTAAGTTTTTTGGCTGGTACCATTATTGCCTTATGGATCATCATTGAAAAGCTGTATCACATTACCATGCATATCAAATACTCGCGTGAGATTGTTGATCAGCCGCTTTTTTATATTGCCCTGGTTGCGATCATAGTGGGTTTTCAGCTATTTCTTACCGGTTTTATTGCAGAACTTGTCTCCAGAAATTCCCCGGAGCGTAATACCTATCAGATCGAAAAAACAGTATGACCTCCCGCTTTTTCTATTAGTTCAGTTTTCCTTTGAATAACTGGTAATTTTATATCCAATTCCTTTTTAATAAACTGCTGATATGTTTTTTTCCATCATCATTCCGCTTTATAACCGACCCCAGGAGATCGATGAACTGCTGTATTCATTAACGAAGCAGACTTACCTGCAGTTCGAGGTTCTGGTGATTGAAGATGGCTCCAAAATTGACGCTAAAGACATAGTGGAAGGCTATGCCGATAAACTCGATATTCATTATTATTTTAAGGAGAATGCAGGGCAGGGCTTTGCTCGGAACTATGGCTTTGAACGTGCCAGAGGAGATTATTTTGTTGTATTCGATTCAGATTGCCTGATCCCTTCTGATTATCTTGAAACTGTAAAAGATTACCTGCTGGAGCATCAGCTGGATGCTTATGGCGGACCAGACGGGGCTCACCCTTCATTTAGCCCGGTACAAAAAGCGATCAGTTATTCAATGACCTCTCCCTTCACTACCGGAGGTATCAGAGGTAATAAAAAGCATATCGGCCGCTTTCATCCCCGAAGCTTTAATATGGGTATCTCGAGGGAAGTATGGGAACAGACAGGCGGATTTATTCTGACCCGCCTTGGCGAGGATATTGAATTCAGCATCCGTATTCTGTCCATGGGTTTTAAGACCGGATTGATTCCCGGAGCCATTGTTTATCATAAACGGCGTACAGATCTGGTCCAGTTTTACAAACAGCTTCACTTTTTCGGGAGAGCCCGGATTAATATTTACAAACACTTTCCCTCCGAATTAAAAGCTGTACATTTTTTTCCGGCACTTTTTGCACTGTTTTTGCTTCTAAGTATAATTTTAAACGTTCTTGGGCATCCTTTGGCAGAATTATGTAATACTTTGCTTGCTATTTATATTTTGTTGATATTTTTCCACTCCTGGATAATAAATAAATCAGCAAAAGTCGCATTTTTGAGCATAGCTGCTTCATTTGTGCAGTTAACTGCTTACGGTCTTGGATTTATGCAGGATTATTGGGAAAGGCTAATTTTAAGAAAACACTAAGTTATGGATAAGATGATGTCGGTAAGTGAGATTTTAGCAGATACATGGGATCTTGCAAAAAAGAATATTTGGATTCTGCTTGGCTTTACTGCCGTACAGTTTGTGTTCATTTTTATTATTACAAGTATTCTTACCAGCCTTTTCGGAGGTGCCAGCGGAACCGGTGTATTAATTCAGAATGTGATATTAAGTCTTTTCGATGCCTTTTTTACAGTAGCTTTTTATCAGGTATTTTTTAAAGTGATCGATGAAGATACCGAACCCGAATTTCCCGACTTTATCCCTAACCTGGTCAAAGCGGTTAATTTCCTGATCGTTAAGCTGATAATCGGTCTCATTCTGGTATTTATCATAGCCATAATCAGCTCTGTTTATTTTATTAATACCCCGGATATAGATACCAGTAACCCTTTAAGCTGGGATCTGCTTCCGATTTTCGTGCTGATTGCTATTCCGATCATTTTCCTGACGATCAGGCTGTGCTTTGTGGTCTGCTTTATCGTCGATCAGGAATCCGGTTCTTCCGAATCGATCAGTCAGAGCTGGACCATTACTAAAGGCCATTTTTGGTTTGTATTTCGCCTTTTTCTTTTCATGCTGGGCCTTAACATACTTGGAGCCATGGCCTTCCTTATCGGCTTATTATTTACAGTACCTTTTTCAAGCTTAATTCTGATCATTGCCTATCGACATCTGGTAAATAATTATACCGAAGAGGAAGAGATATTGCTTGATGATCAGGAGGAGAACAATGGGAATTAAATCCTTTTTAGCCAAACCACTGGCAGCATTTGCAGTCATGCAGATCAATAAATGGAAAAGAAATCCGCTTGCTGCCCAGGAAAGTATTTTTAGCCGGCTCATCAGTCAGGGGAAGGATACCGTTTTTGGAAAGGATCATGGTTTCGAGGCAATCAGCACGTATGAAGATTTCAAAAGAGCGGTTCCTGTTTCAGATTATGAAGATCTGAGGCCTTATATTGACCGGGTAGTGAAGGGTGAAGAAAACATCCTTTGGCCCGGAAAACCACTGTATCTGGCTAAAACTTCGGGTACTACTTCAGGTGCAAAATATATCCCCATCTCGCGGGAATCTATGCCTGAGCATATCAGGGCTGCACGCAATGCCCTGTTTTGCTATATCCATGAAACAGGAAGATCAGAATTTATTGATGGCAGGATCATTTTTTTACAGGGAAGTCCGGTTCTTGAAAAAAAGAATGGTGTCAATACAGGCCGCTTATCAGGAATTGTAGCCAATCATGTTCCTGCCTATCTGCAGAAGAACCGGCTTCCGACGTACCAAACGAATTGTATCGACGACTGGGAAGAGAAGGTGGATGCCATTGTGGAGGAAACACTGAATGAGGATATGCGGCTTATCTCCGGAATTCCTCCCTGGGTTCAGATGTATTTTGACAGGCTGAGTGCCCGTGCCGGGGGAAAGAAAATAGGCGAGATCTTCAAAAATTTCTCCCTTTTTGTATATGGCGGGGTGAATTTTGAGCCTTACCGTGCCCGTCTTGAAGAAAGTATTGGAAAGAAGGTTGATGCGATCGAGACCTATCCGGCATCCGAGGGTTTTATAGCTTTTCAGGATTCTCAGAAGGAGAAAGGCTTGCTTTTACTGGTGGATGCGGGTATTTTCTATGAATTTATCCCCTCTGAAGAATATTTTAACGAGAACCCAGGCCGGATATCACTAAGGGATGTAGAACTGAACAGGAACTATGCTTTAATCCTGAATACCAACGCAGGTTTATGGGGATACAGTATCGGAGACACGGTAAAATTTGTTTCAAAAGATCCTTACCGTATCATGGTATGCGGCAGGATCAAGCATTATATTTCGGCTTTTGGCGAGCATGTGATCGGAGAAGAAGTTGAATTCGCTATTTTATCAGTTGCCGGAGCGGAAGGTTTGGAGATCACCGAATTTACTGTTGCCCCACAGGTTAGTCCGGAGGAAGGAGGATTACCCTACCATGAATGGTATGTTGAATTTTTAAGGCCTCCAAAGGATATGGACCGTTTCAGGCTGCAGGTTGATCAGGCCCTTCAAAAGAAAAATTCCTATTATTTCGATCTGGTGGAAGGTAAGGTTCTGCAGCCTCTGATCATGCATGAATTGGAGAAGGATACTTTCAGAAACTATATGAGAGAGCAGGGTAAGCTTGGCGGACAGAATAAGGTTCCCCGTTTGTCAAATGACAGACATATCGCCGTTGAATTGGATAAATGGATCATCAGATAGACACAGTTATTCAAAAAAATTAATAAGTTTAGACGAATTTCTGGCATTCAGGATATATATTAAAAAAATCGAGTTCGGATTGATGGGAAATTATTTTAGCGGAGAGGAATTTAATATTAAAAATATTGCTATTCTGGGATCTACGGGGAGCATAGGCACACAAGCGCTGGAAGTGATCCGTCAGAACCCCGGACGCTTCAGGGCATTTTTATTGACTGCCAACAGTAATGCAGATCTCTTAATTAAGCAGGCGAGAGAGTTTAATCCGGCTTTTGTGGTGATAGCTGAAGGATCAAAATTTGAAGAGGTAAAGAATGCGTTAAGGACATCTGAGATCCGGGTTTTATGCGGTATGGATGAACTTTGCGAGGCTCTTGCGCATCCTGAAATTTCCCTGGTGCTTACTGCGATGGTGGGTTTTGCCGGACTGATCCCCACCCTGGCCGCTATTCAGGCGGGAAAGGATATCGCTCTTGCCAATAAAGAAACACTTGTTGTGGCCGGAGAACTGGTCACAAGCCTGGCGAAGCAAAATGGGGTTAGGATCCTGCCTGTTGATTCGGAACACTCGGCCATTTTCCAGTGCCTGGTGGGTGAAGAGCAAAACCCGGTTGAAAAGATCTATTTAACGGCTTCCGGTGGCCCTTTCAGGGGCCGGGACCAGGAATTTTTAGCTTCCATAACGCGTAAGGAGGCCCTGAAACATCCCAACTGGGTGATGGGAGAGAAGATCACTATCGATTCGGCCAGTTTAATGAACAAAGGCCTGGAGGTGATCGAGGCAAAATGGCTTTTCGATCTGGATGTTTCCCAGATCGATGTAATTGTACATCCCCAGTCAATCGTACATTCTATTGTTCAGTTCAGGGATGGCTCAATGAAAGCTCAAATGGGTTTGCCCGATATGAAATTACCCATACAGTACGCCCTGGGATACCCCGGGCGGATTGAAAATACCTTCCCCAGATTTAGTTTTCTGGATTTTCCGAACCTGAGTTTTGAAGAGGCTGACAAAAAGACGTTCCGGAACCTGGCTCTTGCCTTTGATGCCCTGAATGCAGGCGGAAATATGCCATGTGTGATCAATGCGGCCAACGAAGTGGTTGTGGCAGAATTTTTGAACAACCGCTTAGGCTTCCTGCAGATGAGTGAGGTTATAGAACATTGTATGTCTGAAATATCCTTTATAGCCGATCCATCACTGGATGATTATATGGAGTCAGACAGAATAACCCGTATTTATGCACAGGAATTAGTAACAAATCGTAAATATTAAAGTTTAAATATAAAATAAGAGAAAAGGCATGGATGGATTAGTAATGACAGGTCAGCTGTTATTGGGGTTATCAATTTTAATCATATTACACGAAGCAGGGCATTTTTTAGCTGCCCGGGCTTTCGGTATCAGGGTAGAGAAATTTTATCTCTTCTTTGATGCCTGGGGATTTAAACTGGTCAGTTTTAATTATAAAGGTTGTGAATACGGTATAGGCTGGCTACCATTGGGAGGTTATGTGAAGATATCCGGCATGATCGATGAATCGATGGACACAGAACAACTGTCCGGTCCGCCTCAGCCCTGGGAATTCCGGTCTAAACCGGCCTGGCAGCGACTGATTGTCATGCTTGGAGGGGTTACAGTGAATATTGTATTAGGAATATTTATTTTCTGGATGCTTACCCTTAAAAACGGGGAGACCTTTATACCGAATGATAAGCTTACTGACGGCATCGCCCCGGGCATCATAGGTAAGGAAATAGGACTTCAAACCGGTGATCGTATCACCGCGGTGAACGGTATGCCTGTCAGGCGTTTTGATGAACTGACCAGCTCAAAGGTGCTGCTTGGGAATACAGAGCTTACTATCCTTCGTAATGGCGAGACTAAAGAAGTGCATGTTCCGGGAGATGTTCTGGAACAGGTTTCAGATCTGGGGATCGGGCAGTTTGTTGAGCCAAGAGTAAGAATGTCAGGATTAATACAGATCGCTCCGGGTGGAAATGCCGAAAAGGCAGGCCTCAAAGTGGGCGATAGTATTATTGCGGTAAACGCCAAAGCTATAAGCTTTTATGATGAATTTAAAGCGGAAGTTCAGTCTAATAAGAGCAAAACCATCGCTGTTTCATTGATACGTGATAATAAAGCCATTGAATTACCTGCCCGGGTTTCTGAAGAAGGTACCCTAGGGATCTATGTTGTTCCATATTTCAACATTCCTATTGAAAGGGTGAATTATGGCTTTCTGGCCGCATTGCCAGTAGGTGCCTCAAAAGCATGGGGTTCATTTATGGATAATGCCAAAGGATTGGGTAAGGTGGCTTCAGGCCAGGTGAAAGCCAATAAGGCCTTTACCGGGCCGATAGGTATCGCAACCATGTTCGGCAGTACCGTTGACTGGGTGAAGTTCTGGAGCCTGGTAGGGTTATTATCCATGGCACTGGCGTTGATGAATTTATTGCCTATTCCGGCGCTGGATGGCGGCCATGCTATATTCCTGCTGATCGAGATGGTGAAAGGCAAACCTTTGGGTGATAAATTCATGGAGCGTGCCCAGATGGTGGGTTTCGTGATCCTGATCACCCTGATGGTATTTGTGTTCGGGAATGATATTATCAAGCACGTTATTAATTAATTGACAGTTGACAGTTGACAGTTGACAATTGACTTTGACAATTGAGAGTTGAGAATTGAGAGTGGAGAGTTGACAGTTGAGAATTGACAGTTGAGAATTGATAACTGCCTTCCCTTTAACCGTCATCCCGACGCAGGAGGGATCTCAAACTTATTAGAATCAACTCTCAATTAATTGATCCTATAATCCTATCCATGAATTATTTCGAACTATACGATCTCCAACCAAGTTTTCAGATTGACAACGCATTGGTCAAGAAGAAATTTTATGAGTTGAGTAAGCGCTATCACCCCGATTTTTATGTGAATGAAAGTGATGAAAAGCAGGCTGAGATTCTGGAGCTATCCACTCTGAACAATAAGGCCTATCAGGTATTATCTGATCCGCTGAAACGTATTGAGTATATACTTTCCCTAAATAATATGCTTGCCGAAGGTGATAAGTATGTTCTGCCGCAGGATTTTTTGATGGATATGATGGATGTGAACGAGGCCCTGATGGAGATGGAGTTTGATCATGATGCGGTCAGGCTGGCAGATCTCAGCCGGCAGATCGATGAGAGGGAGATGGGCTTATTTGATGAGCTGAAACAATATACAGATGAGTTTGACCAAAAGGGCGGTAAAGGTGCGGAAAGTATTCTTTTGAAAGTGAAAGATATCTGGTACAGGCAGAAATACCTGATGCGGATCAGGGAGAGTGTGAATAAACTTCAGGCCGAATAAAGGCACTCAATTTAAGCCTGAAGGCTATAAATTATCAAAATTTTATTTATGTTTGTCCCGAGGGGATTCCTTCAGAACATCCCGCAACGTAGAGCGAATTTTCGTAAAACGTTAATACAAAAATGCCCAGCTGGCGGAACTGGTAGACGCGTCGGTCTCAAACACCGATAGGAAACTGTGCCGGTTCGATTCCGGCGCTGGGTACGAAGCCTGATACGAAAGTGTCAGGCTTTGTTGTTTTGGCAGATGTGGAGATGGAGTCTGAGACTCCTGTGTATTGGATAATCCGTTTCACGCTTTGCTTAAGACTACGGACAGGAGGATCAGTTTCGGGCAGGAAGATTCTTCTTAAGAGCTAATCTCAAGCTTATAGCCTTTGCCGCGAGCAACAACAATTTTGACATTCGGATCAAATTCCAATTTTTTCCTGAGTTTTGATATGAACATATCCAGGCTACGCCCTACAATAACACCTTCATCTTCCCATATCTCTTTTTGCAGCCGGCTTCGCTCTATGGTTTCGTTTGGCGACAATGCGAAAATGAGCAATAAACGGGCTTCCGTTCCGGTCAGTTCTATTGTCTTTCCATTTATTATCAGCTTCCGGTTCTTCGCATCGAACAAAACCGGGCCCAAACTGAAGATTTTGGCAGACTGAACCTCTGGAACGGCTCTCCGGGGCTTAGCAGATCTCAAAAAAATAAAGCCAACAAATGCTAAAAATGGCAGGCTGCCCAGAAGATATCCATTCTTTGCTATTAGTATACCCTTCGGTTCAAACCTGATATTAATCATGTAACAGGCTGTGGGTTGCTCTCTTCCTGAACATGCTACAATTGTATTTTTTTCATTTTTGGATATAGCGTATGCAAATGCTACGCTGGCGTTGCTGCAGTTCAACACGTTAACAACATAATCACCAGCAAGCGGGTCTTTGGCCAGCAAACGCCGGGTAGTGTTCACAAGCGAGTCGGGTTGAAAAGTAAGATTATTCTCAAACCTGATCTGGTATTCATCCGCTGCGATCTTATTTACAGGCAGCACCCTTGATGTACTGTCGCCCGACTGTAAGAGTAATTCATGTCCTATCCTGCGGAGCAAAACTTCTCTCCTCGCAATATCAAAGTCGTTGCCATCCGCCATACTGAAAGCCACGAAGATCACAGAGATAAACAATAATATCAATGCGAAGAAGTATTTGCGTTTCCCGGAAATGAGATTTTGGCTAACATGCATAATGTCAAGATTTTATTTACAAAGTTTACATTTTTATTTACAATTCTGATTGCTCAGAAAAAAAACATCAATGTAGTTTTGTTTAATCAACCGGATAGGTTTTACTAAAAATTAAAGAAAATGAAAAAATCAATTGTGTATGTTCCCGCCTTCTTCATAGTAGTGTTTCTGCTAAATTCTTTTGTTTTAAAAGAAAAGGTAGCGGGGGAGAAAACGACTGCAGGGACTAAATCAATTAAAGACCCGGGGACTGGTGATAAGTCTCCGATAGATTCATCTGCAAAAGATTCAGTATTCAGACCCAATGGAAATAAACCTGGGCTTTTAAACAGCGTTTTAAAATCTACTGATGGCGGACAAACCTGGCAGGACATTAGCGAAGGGCTGCCTGAAATTGAACAGCCTGTGAATTTCTTTGCCGGCGAGTCAGATCTCTATTTAAATGAAAAAAATGAAATGTATCGCAGTAAGAGTAATCTTATAAATCCTGTTTGGGAAAAAGAGAATGTTCCTGATCCGCAAAGTGCTTCGATCGCTTTTAATCGTTCGGGTATCATGGCCTTCAATTATAAAGGACAGATTTATCAAAAGATACCCGCTAAAGAAACCTGGTTGCCTATACATACAAATTTCAACAAACAATCGATGCGGACTGTTTTTGAAACAGCTGATGGAACGGTATTCCTCGGTTTTGACCACGGTCTTTACAAATCTACCGACAAGGGAAAAAACTGGAAACAGGTACAAAATGAAGGCTGGGTAATGAATATCGTAGAGTCGGAAGGAATTCTCATTGCGACAGGTCAAAAAGGGATCATGCGTTCGACAGATAATGGTGAACACTGGCAATGGGTAATCAGCGAGGGTGGCGTGGGCATAGCTATTGAACGTATTGAAGGCGGATTTGCTGCTATTTCCTGTAATACAAAAACCCAGTCCAGAAGGATACACATTTCAATGGATAGCGGAAAAACCTGGCAGGCCATTGATGAAGGACTTCGCCCTACTTTGTTTCTTTCATCGATCAAACAAATAGGCAAATATTTAGTACTTGGCCACCCGGATGGCATATTCCGTACATCTGACAGGGGTAAAACCTGGAAAAGTGTTCATTCTGGTGTTGATGAACAGGTTGATAAAAAGGAGTTTAAATTTGTACCAACCTGGAACACTCAGGTCTCCGAACCTGGAAATGTATTTAAGATATTTGTTTCCGGTAATGCAATGTATGCTGTGGCGGTGAGTGCCGGATGCTGAAAATAGGCTGCTGTATGTAGTTTAGTGAAGCGGCTCTTTAACGTTTACCCCGATGCTATCGGGAGCAACAAGGCCTGATATGAAAGTGTCGGGCTTTGTTGTTTTGGTAGATATAGAAACGGAGTCAAAGACTCCTTTTTATTGAATAATCCGTAGTCACGCTGCGCTTAAGACTACGGACAGTAGGTAGTTTAGCGAAGTGGCTATTCAATGGTGAGGAGTCAGGAGAATCCTCGCCATTGGATTTAAGGATCTACCTTCTAAAACCATATAAGAAAGTATCCTGAACCTACTTTCTTATCAAATTATCCTTCACCAAAACATCTTTCGCCCCACCCAAATCAATCGCTTTTTTACCATCCTGAGCACCCTGGTTTAGCTCGGTCATCATATTGCCGCTAACAAGGATGCCGCTGCTGCTTTCGTCGGCTTTAACCGCTTCTGTGGTAAGCTTCCCAAAGAAATTGCCCGAGATAGTGATATCAGTAGCACCCTTTAATATTACACCGGAACCTACATCAAATGTGAAGGGATTCTTCTCATTACGGGCACCCAGCTTACCGCGACTATTGCTAAAGTTATTTCCGCTTATCGTAATTCCTCCGGTACCGGGCCCGGCGAGAATAGAAAAATTATGAACCAGGGTAAAGGTATTTGATGAGACTGCACATCCCCAGGCATTGTTCAGTTCGATACCACCACCTAAATGATGTGCAATCACATTCGCGCTAATGGTAATGCCATAACAAAAACGATTGGCAGGAGTAGCAGGTGCCGTTAAGATAATTGCTGTCCCCTGGCACTCCTCGATCATATTACTCGAAATAATGGAGCCGTAGGTATTTTCTACTACAATGCCATGCCGCAGATGATCATCAATATTATTACCTGTCATGGTCAGGTTAAAGCCATCCTTAATCCGCAGTGCATCCTGGTTCTCTTCAAACTGATTTCCACTTACAACGATATCATGCCCACCGTCAATGTTTATGCCTGCTTTGGAATTATAGTTCAGGTTACAATTTGCAATCCTGGGGTTTTCTGTACAATCTTTCATGTTAATTCCATGGCCCCCGTTATGATCGATGGTCATGTCGGTGATCATTAACTCCTGTATCTTTTCCATGTAAATACCATCACCGCTCTTAGGGTTACCACTTATGCGAAAACCACTTAACTCAAGCCTGAACAATTGACCCTTGCCCGAGCCGACAATAATAGCAGGCTCGCCGGAAGTGTTTTTATTGATCAGATGGGTTGAACCACCTGAACCTACAAGACGGGTATTCTCGGTCCTCAGCAAAATTGGCTTTGTGATCTCATAGTTTCCCGGAGGAATATTGACAATGCCGCCACTGGCCGGGAGAGCATCCACAGCCTGCTGCAAAGTATTGTATTTAGATGCATCGATAGTTAAAGCTGCGGTTTGTGCCAAAACAGAACCGACTATGCTATTCAATAATAATATCAGAACCGTATTTCTGTAAAAGGAGTATAGTTTGTTTTTCATCTATATATTTTTGTTTTTTAAAGGCGATGAAGCTATCATGATTATATTCATTCCTCTGTGTGATTGGAAAAATCATGATGGTTTCATACTATAATAATAATCAATTAATTAAGGTTGGCAAAACGAATGTTCCGGTATTTAAAACCTGCTGTCCGTAGGTTAGCGTATTGTCTCTACAGATTTTGGCATGATGATGAGCCTCCCGACTCCTCATGAAGAAATAAGCCAAGCAAACTAATTCATTTCCATAAAAACAGTTTCAATTTCATGAATTTATTTGTTGATAAAATCCATCATTGAAAGCAAAAAATTGAATTAATGATGATTTTTATGTACAAAAATATATTTGATATTTTCATAAATTTCATTATATTTGTTGATATAATTCATCATTAAATTGAATTAATAGCCTTAAAGATGGAAAATTCAGACATAAATATTTATTCTAAGAGTGATCTTCATTATATCGATATCATTGGAGCTTTTGTAAAAACCAGCCGCCTGGCTCAGAACAAAACCCAGCAGCAGCTCTCTGATGAGGCCGGGATCAACCGTACAACCCTGGTTCAGCTGGAAAAGGGGAAGCCGGTAAACCTCTTGTCATTGATCCAGGTATTACGGGCTTTGAAAAAATTGCATGTACTCCGTGAAATGGAAGTAAGGCCTCAGCTCAGTCCGATACAGCTTGCCGAAATAGAGCAGAAGTACAGGCAGCGTGCAAGTCCTGCTAAGGTCAGAAAGCAAAAACCTCAGTCAGACTGGTAATGAATACAGCCTTTATCAATATTTGGAATAAAAGGGTCGGCGCGGTTTCATGGGATCCGGAGAGGCGTATGGCAAGCTTTGAATACGACAGCAGCTTTCCTGCGAACGGCTGGGATATAGCCCCGATCAAAATGCCGCTTGAACAGGCGGGTACTATATTTTCATTTCCTGAACTCAGCGGTACCAGTACATTCAAGGGCCTGCCCGGATTACTTGCGGATATTCTTCCTGACAAGTACGGCAATACCTTAATAAATACCTGGCTGGCCCGCAACGGAAGGGAGCCGGATAGCATGAACCCGGTGGAAATGCTCTGCTTTGTTGGCCGCAGGGGGATGGGCGCCCTCGAATTTGAACCCGTCAACCCTCAGAGTGCTGATACCTCCACCAGGCTTGAAATAGCGGGTCTGATAGAAATTGCCCGCGATATATTAAATAACCGCCAGGATTTTAATTCCGGATTTGAAGGCGACCGGGAGAAGGCATTGCTGGATATCATCAAGATAGGAACTTCTGCCGGCGGGGCAAGGGCCAAGGCTCTGATCGCCTACAATGAGCAGACGAAAGAGGTGAGATCCGGTCAGGCAGATGCGCCCAAAGGCTTTACCCAATGGATCATCAAATTTGACGGGGTACACGACAGCCAGTTCGGGGAGACCTATGGCTATGGCCGGGTAGAGATGGCTTATTCTTTAATGGCCAGGGATTGCGGGATTGAAATGACCGAATGCCGCCTGCTGGAAGAAGGAGAACGGGCTCATTTTATGACCAGGCGCTTTGACAGAGTGCCCGGAGAGGGAAAGATCCATGTTCAGAGCTGGTGCGCCATCAATCATGTGGATTTTCAGGAGGTAGGTGCTCACAGTTATGAAGGCCTTTTCCAGACCATGCGTGCCCTTATTCTGCCTTACCCCCAGGCCGAACAGTTGTTCAGAAGAATGGTATTCAATGTCATTGCCCGAAATTGTGATGATCATGCCAAGAACTTTTCTTTTATGATGGATAAACAGGGCGACTGGAAGCTGGCGCCTGCATTTGATGTCTGCCATGCTTTTCGTCCCGGCAGTATCTGGGTCAGCCGGCAGTCTTTAACGATTAATGGCAAAAGAGAAAATTTCAGAATGGATGATCTGCTGCAGGTCGCCAGGCAGATGAACATAAAAAAAGCGGCTCAGATCATATCCGGGATCCGGGATGTAGTCAATAAATGGCCGGCTTATGCCGGGCAGGCCGGGGTGAAAGAGGAATTGATTTTGGGAATAAAGGCTACCTTATTGCAGCTGTAAAACTATAACAAACAGAATCCCTGTAAACTATGAAGCAGATCCAGCCTGAAGCTCCATCAACAAAACAGGGATATCTATTCTGTATCTCAGTTTTTTAATTCCCGGAGGAAATGAAAAAAAGATAGAATTTCGATTGTTTTTTTTAATTTAAAGAACTCAAATGTCTGAACAGGAACCTTTGAAAATAAATCGCCTGCATTTAATTTGAAGAAACAATTGATGAATTTTAGATCCGGTCTGCTATTATTGCCCATTTTAAGTATTCTGTACGGAGAAGGCCATGTTTTCATCCTTTCAGCAGAAAAATCACAAAGAAAGGAAGAAAAGTATTACACTGCTGAAGATTTTAAATCCGTAAAAAAGTTCGATACCCATATTCATATCAACACGGATGAGACTGCATTTATTAAGCTATCCCTGGAAGATAATTTTCGGTTTCTGGATATTGTTGATGACCGGCCATTCGGATTGCCAATGGCTGAACAGCAAAAATTCGCCTTTCAGCATTTGAAAAATTTTCCCGGACAAATGGAAGTGGCCACTACATTTTCTGTAAAGGATTTTAATGATAAGGATTGGGCTGAAAATACCATCAGGGACTTAAAGCAATCCATATCAAAAGGAGCCCGGGCAGTTAAAATATGGAAAAATATAGGAATGGATCTCCGTGATCAGAACGGAAAATTTGTAATGCTTGATGATCCCCGCCTCGCACCCATCTTCAGGTTTCTGACGCAAAACAATATTCCGCTGATCGGACATAATGGTGAACCCAGGGATTGCTGGCTGCCACTGGATAAAATGACCTTCAGTAAATCCTATTATGGCTCTCATCCGGAGTATCACATGTTCCTGCACCCGGAGTATCCCTCCTATGAGGATCACATCAGGGCCCGCGACAATCTGCTCGCCAGGTATCCGGATCTGAAATTTGTGGGAGCTCACCTGGGAAGTCTGGAATGGAGTCTGGATGAATTGGCAAAACGGCTGGACCAGTACCCGAATATGCGTGTTGATCTGTCCAGAATAACTAATTTACAATTGCATACCCTGAATAACCGGCAAAAAACCCGTAATTTTTTCATCAAATATCAGGACAGGCTGGTTTATGGTACGGATAAGGCCATTAATTCAGATACCGATCCTGCCGGTTTATCGAAGGGTATTCATGATTCCTGGGTACGCGACTGGATTTTCTTTGTAACGGATGATCAGATCACATTATCCGGATTCGGAGAACTCCATGGCTTAAAATTACCGGCAGATGTTATTGACAAAATATATTATAAAAATGCAATGAACTGGCTTTCACCTACTATGAAATCTTCTCAAAATTAATTGTCCAAAGCATGGAAAAAACAGAAATTCCGAAGGAACACACGCAGGCTTCAGGGGCTGTAGTTAATCCTGCAATGCCTCAAAACCGGGTAGCCTCAGTGGATATTTACCGGGGCTTTGTGATGCTGCTGATGATGGCAGAAGTGCTGTCACTCCAGGATGTAGCAAAAGCCTTGCCCGATAGTCAATTCTGGCAGTTCATCGGTTTCAACCAGTCGCATGTTCCATGGACCTGGCTGAGTCTTCATGATATGATCCAGCCTTCTTTTACCTTTCTTGTTGGTGTGGTGCTGCCATATTCTATTGCCAGCAGAAAGAATAAGGGTGCTAGTTTTGAGAATATTCTGGGCCATACCATCAAACGTTCGCTGATCCTGATATTTCTGGGAATATTTCTTCGCTCCATGCATTCGCAGCAAACGAATTTTACTTTCGAAGATACCCTGACCCAGATCGGGTTGGGTTATACCTTCCTGGTTCTGATATCGCTGTACTCTCAGCGTATTCAGGTGGGTATGCTGGTCTTTATTTTAGCAGGATACTGGCTGGCCTTTGCACTTTATCCGCTTCCTGGTGCTGATTTTAATTATACTGCAGCCGGGGTGACCGCAAACTGGGAACATAATTTAAGCGGTTTTGCGGCTCACTGGAATAAGAATACCAATTTTGCATGGGCTTTCGACCAGTGGTTCATGAATATTTTTCCACGCGAAAGTGTATTTATGTTCAATGGGGGAGGGTATTCAACTCTGAGTTTCATACCTACTTTGGGCACCATGGTTCTTGGTTTGCTTGCCGGTAACATCCTGAACTCTTCAGTCACCGCCCGTAAAAAGCTGAATAACTTTGTTCTGCTTGGCATTTGTTTGATCCTTCTTGGCATTATTCTTCATGTCTCAGGGATCAATCCGATCGTAAAACGCATCTGGACACCGGCATGGACCATTTTCAGCGGGGGTATCTGCTTTCTCTTCCTGGCCTTCTTTTATGGCTTAATTGATATGACCGGCCGAAGGAAGGGATCATTCTTTCTGATGGTTATCGGAGTAAATTCCATTGCTGCTTATGTAATTGCTGATGGCGGAATGAGAAATTTGATCAACGATTCATTATTCATTCATCTGGGAAGAAACTTCGACCAGATTTTCGGCCCAGCCTATGCTACTTTAATTAGCGGCGGTCTTGTCCTGTTTTTCGAATGGCTGATCCTATACTGGATGTACAGAAAAAAAATATTTATTAAAATTTAACCTCATTTTATTCCCTATGAAATTATTTTCAAACTCAGGCTATCTAGGTATGCTGGCCCTTGCTGTGTTCATGCAAAATTGTACCCAATCAACCAAAACATCCTCTGAGGGTAAAAACTCAGACTCTGAGTTTTATACGCTTGAGGATTTCAAGAAAGTTGAGAAGTATGATACTCATTCCCATATCAACGCTTACGATACTACTTTCATTCAACTGGCAAAGGAAGACAATTTCAGGCTTCTTGCCCTGAATGTTAATCCTTCGAGTTATCCAACCGTTGAGCATCAGCAGGATGTTGCGGTCAGGATGGTTAAGGCCTACCCAGATCAGGTAGCCTGGGCGACTACCTTTACAGTAGAAAACTGGGCGACAGATAAATGGCTGCCGCAAACGCTGGCTTATCTGAAAGGCTCTTTTGATCATGGAGCAATAGGGGTGAAGGTCTGGAAGAATATTGGTATGGAACTTCGGGATAAAGATGGAAAGTTTGTGATGATTGATGATCCCCGCTTCGACCCGGTGATCGATTTCATTGAGAAAAATGATAAGACTTTGGTAGGGCATTTGGGTGAACCCCGGAATGCATGGCTGCCGGTAGATCAAATGACCGTTTCAGGGGATAAAAGCTATTTCAGTAAGCATCCGGAATATCATATGTTCCTGCATCCCGAATACCCATCCTATGAGGATCAGGTGAATGCCCGTGATAAAATGTTAGAAAAGCATCCAAACATCCGTTTTGTTGGGGTTCACCTGGGAAGTCTGGAATGGAGTGTCGATGAACTGGCAAAACGCCTGGATAAGTTCCCGAATATGGCTGTTGATATGGCCGAACGGATTTGCCATTTAGAGTATCAGTCGATCAAAGAAAGACAGAAGGTCAGAGATTTTATTATCAAATACCAGGACCGGCTTATTTATGCAACGGATGACTGGGTCGGGCCTGATTCAGACCCTGTAGCTTTAAAGAAGGATATTCAGGAAACCAGATTAAGTGACTGGAAGTACTTTGTGAGCGATGAAGAAATGAGTGTCCCTTATTTTAAAGAAAAGATTCAGGGATTAAAATTACCAAAGGAGGTTGTGGATAAGATCTATCGTAAAAATGCTGAAAAGTGGTTTCCGGGTATTTAGAAGAAAAAAATCGTTCACATTGCAAATAATACTTTATTTTAAGGGACTGAAAGTATAAAACCTGGTTGCAGGTCTGATCATAACTATTGAAACCGCCGGAGCGGATAAAAAGGAAAAAATTATCAAAAAAAAATGAAACCATCATGATTTTGAAATAACCCTCAGGGGTATGATAATCAAATCATGATCGCCCGCCCGGCCAAGCCGTTCGGACGGGCTTCATCACCATTAATAAACAATAAATAAACAGATGAAAAATAACCGTAGAGATTTTTTGAAATTAAGCAGTCTGGCAGGGCTGGGTATTGCAGGTGGTGGCATGTTGCAGGGTTTTGCAGCAGAGCCGCACAAATCGAATCCTGTGGATTCACTGTATGGACGATCAGGTATCCAAACGTTTAACATGAGCGGATATGCGGCGCCTAAAATTCCAACTGTTCGGGTGGGCTTCATCGGATTAGGTCAGCGCGGCCCGAGTCACCTGAATGCGATCTCCAAAATTGAAGGTACTGAGATCAAGGCTTTATGCGATTTACGTCCTGCAAGTGTTGAGAAGGCTAAGAAAGTTATTGATGGAACCAGTCATAATCCGACACTTTATTCTGGTGGACCGGATGAGTGGAAAAAATTATGTGACCGTAAAGATATTGACCTGGTTTATATTGCTACACCATGGGGTCTGCACGTTCCAATGGCAGTCTATGCCATGAACCAGGGTAAACATGTGACCATCGAGGTTCCTGCAGCAGTTTCAATGGAGGAATGCTGGCAGCTGGTTGAAACCTCTGAGCGTACACGCAAACATTGTATGATGCTCGAAAACTGCTGTTATGATTTCTTTGAACTGCTTACATTAAATATGTCAAGACAAGGCTACTTTGGTGAGCTTATTCATACCGAAGGGGCTTATATTCATAATCTGATCGATCTTAACTTTAATGACAAAGGCTATCAGAATATGTGGCGTTTAAGAGAAAATGCCAGCAGAAAGGGTAGTCTTTATCCGACTCATGGACTGGGGCCGGTATGTCAGGCATTGAAGATTAACCGGGGCGACAAGATGGACTATCTCGTATCCATGTCTTCCAATGACTTCCAGATGGGTGCAAAGGCCAGGGAACTGGCTTCAAAAAATGATTTTTATAAGGAATTTGTTGGTGCGCCGTTTAATGGAAATATGAATACAACCACTATTCGCACCAATCTGGGAAAGACTATTATGATCCAGCATGATGTAACTTCACCGCGACCGTATTCAAGGATACACTTGCTAAGCGGAACTAAAGGTACTGCATTGAAATACCCGAGCCCGAAGATATCCAACAGCCATGAGGGATGGGTTTCTGATGCGGAGTTTAAAGCACTGGAAGAGAAATACACTCCAAATATTGTTAAAAAGGTGGGTGAACTGGCTAAAAAGGTAGGCGGTCATGGTGGTATGGACTTCTTAATGAACTGGCGCCTGATCGATTGCCTGAGAAATGGTTTGCCACTGGATCAGGATGTGTATGATGCGGCCTCTTGGAGCTCTGTATGGCCATTAAGCGAATGGTCAGTGAACAACCGTTCGAATTCGGTTGATGTTCCTGACTTTACCCGTGGTGCCTGGAAAAAGAATGTGCCTCATGATATTGAGCTGAAGGAGGGTGGTACTACAAAAGTGAAGATATAGAGGTTTTATTTAGAGATTGGTGTTCGTAAATCTAAATTGCAATTGGATCTAAATTTTGATGTCAATTAAGGATATTACTGAGTAGCCTGAAATTGAAAAACCCATTTGCATTTAAATTGTGATTTGGGCGTTTAAACACGCTGTCCGCTGTATCTTTTTGGCTCCAAAAAGCCAAAAAGTATGCCGCTGCCATCGTTAACGCGGCCTTGCTAGAATGATTTAACTGTGCTGAAACGATAAGGAGCTTGTTTAACAGATCAAGAAGGGCAATTTTCAAATCGAAAATTGCCCTTCTTACATTCAGGAATATAGGTTCATGCAGAGTACTCCAGAACCAGCAGGATTAAAATCCCAAATCTTTGCCCTGCAAATAATGCAGCATCCAGCTGAGATTGGTCTGGCTTGTTTTGAGAATCATTGCAGGCTCTGTCGGGCCATGCGGTTGCCTTGGGAGAACCAGAAAACGTACCGGAACCCCTCTGCGCTTCAAAGCATTATAAAACATTAAACCCTGGCTGAAAGGTACCCGGATATCGGCCTCCCCGTGCTGCAGAAGTACCGGCGTTTTTACGTTTTGAACATATCGCAATGGTGAATGTTGGGAATAAACCTCCCAGTCTTCATAAGGTTGCTTTTCCATATAGGAAGGCAGAAAGCTCGGAATATCATCGGTCAGGTCCTGAGCGATCAGATCAACTACCGGTGCCCCGATACTGGCCACTTTAAACCGGTCTGTATGCCCAACAACCCAGCTGCTCATAAAACCGCCATAGCTCCAGCCCATTACTCCCATTTTGTCAGGATCGGCCCATCCTTTTGAGATAGCATGGTCAACTCCCGCCATGAGATCTTTGTAATCACCGCCTCCCCAGTCGCGGTGATTGGATTCCCTGAACTCTAATCCATAACCGTTAGATCCTCTCGGATTAGGCCTGAGGATAAAGATGCCATTTTCTGCCAGTGCTGCGAGGGGGTAAACACCTGATCCTGCAATAAAACTTTCACTAAACACACTTGCCGGACCACCATGGATGTTGAGAATAAGCGGGTACTTTTTGCCTGCAACATAATTCAGCGGATAAGTGAGCAGTCCCTCTATTTCCTTTCCATCAAAGCTCTTCCAATTGATCAGTTCTGTTTTCGGAGTTGGATTAGCGGTGATCTCCGGATTAACATTGCTGATCTTTACCGGAGAAAAATTACCTGAATTGCTAATAAAGGCATCCTGCGGCATGGAGGTATTCTGAAGGGTAAAACCGAAATGAGTTCCGCCTGGATTTATTTCAAGTCCACCCAAAACTCCTTTCATTCCTGTATTCCACTCTGCAGCTCGTTTTCCATCGGCACTCAGCCGATATATTCTGGTACTTGTATGAAAGGGCTCAAGGGTAAAAACGGATTGCCCGTCGCTGCTCCATCCAATCAGTTCAGCCGGTCCGTTAGGGGTATTGGCCAGTGTTTGCAGCTTCCCATCCTTAAGTGATAAGATTTTAATGGAAGTTGTGCCTCCCCAAATCCCTTTTTCATCCAGATTATAGTAAGCAATGAAGTTACCATTCGGACTGAACCAGGGCTGGTTTTCGCCAACAGATGAATTAGCAATCACTTTTACCTCTCCGGAAGTGACATTGATCATCGCGATATCACTGAATACATTGTCATCAACACCGGGGGAAAGAGCATGGGAGTAAGCGATCCACTGGTCGTCCGGGCTCCAGTTAAATGAACTGATATGCCTGTTCTCCCTGCCCAGGACTGTAAATTCAGACATTCCCTTTTCACCTTTTTTATTAAGCTGAAGCAGATAAAGTCTGCCCTGCTTAAATTCTTCATTCATGAAATACCAGTCGTTCCCGGATTTCTTATTTTTCCCATCCTCCTCTGATGGAGCATCACTCATGGTAAATGCAATCGAGTTTCCTTTATTGTTCCATTTAAAATCACTGATGCCGGTTTTCAGGTCAGTTAATCTTTCTGCTTCACCTCCCGAAACAGGCAGCAGATAAAGGTTATTCTTACCATCACGATTACTGATAAATGCGATCTGCTTACCATCAGGACTCCATTTTGGGTTGGTATTGTTCTTTTCACCTTTTGTTAGCTGAATGCTGTTTTTGGAGTTGATATCAGACAAAAACAGGTGATTGATAAATTCGTTCCGCCCCTCGGTCAGTATCAGTTCTTTTACAGCGTATACTACTTTTTTGCCATCGGGAGAAACCCGTACGCTGCTGACCGCCTTATGTTTGATGGTTTGCTCCGGAGACCAATAGCCCGGTGTCTGGGAATAGGCACCCTGAATTAAAAGGAGCAGGAGAATGACGATTGAATACTTTTTCATAAAGGCAGAATTATAGAGAGTAAATAATATTTTGCGGACAAGAATTTTTTTTCTTACTAAGTTAATTATTAGACCTATTAAAACTAATATAATGCAATGGAGATTGAAGGGAATTAATCAGGTATTATTATTTGATCACAAATTGAAGAACAGCTGTTTGAAGGTTGTTTCAAATGTTACATTTGCATTTTGAATATTGAAATGGTTGAGTGAATGAATATGGATACATATCAGGTACTCAGGTCTGTGATGAAAGTTTAAATCTGACAGGTATTAACGGAGAATAATGGAAAATAAAACATACAACAGGGCAACTAATGCCGTTTGGGCCGGAGAAGATAGTCCTTATTTTAAGGGGGCGGTTACAACACCAATCGTGAACAGCGTAGCATTTGCCTACACGGATCTTGATGAGTGGTACGATGTGTCCACAGGAAAGGCGGATGGCTTTATATATAGCCGGAATACCAACCCGACTGTTGCTTCTCTTGAGGAAAAGATCAGGGTACTGGAAGGTGCTGAAGCTGCCACAGCCTTTGCAACGGGAATGGCAGCCATCAGTAATACTTTATTTACCTTTTTAAAACCAGGGAAAAGGGTAGTATCTGTTAAGGACACTTATGGAGGGACCAGCAAGCTGTTCCTTGACTTCTTTCCGGCTTATGGTGTTGAAATTAAACTTTGTGAAACAGCTGATCATGAGGAAATGGAAATGGAGATCGCCAAAGGCTGCGATCTGGTTTACCTTGAAACTCCTACCAATCCCACCCTTAAAATAATTGATATTAAACGAATTGCATTTGCTGCAAAAAAAGCCGGAGCGATCGTCGTGGTAGATAATACCTTTGCGACACCCATTAACCAGAATCCTCTGGAATTGGGAGCTGATTTGGTATTGCACAGTGCAACCAAATACCTCTGCGGTCATTCTGACGCTATGGGTGGAGTGCTGGCAGGCAGTAAGGAGCTGGTACAACAGGTTTTTCACTTCAGGGAGATCAATGGTGCCAGTCTGCAGGCCGACCCGGCCTATATGATCGCCAGAGGGATGAAAACACTTGAATTGCGGATCTCAAGACAGAATGAATCTGCGATGAAAATTGCGCGATATCTGAAAGGCCACTCAAAAGTGAGTCAGGTCTTTTATCCTGGATTGGAGACACATACAGGTCATGAAATTGCCAAAACTCAAATGAGAGGTTTCGGCGGGATGTTAAGTTTTGCACTGGATGGAGGATATGATCTGGTAGAAAAATTCCTTCCCTCATTAAAACTGGTTCATCTTGCTGCCAGCCTGGGGTCTGTCAGTACCCTTGCCGGAACACCCCGGACAACAAGTCATGTGGAACTAACCGAAGCACAACGCGCCCTATTAGGTATCCCTGAAAGTCTAATTCGATACTCAGTGGGTATTGAGTCTGTTGATGATCTAATGTCTGATCTTGAACAGGCTTTGAAAAAAGTTTAATTTCAGGCTTCAGCCTGAAGCTAGTCCTATTATTGCTCAAGCTGGATTAATTGAGCGATCTCTTTTGCACCAAAACTGGCAGTAGATGAGAAACACATAATAAATTGCTTTCGGTTAAGATTCTTTAAAATTAAGAGAGGCTAAATAAAGATAATGTATTTTAAATCCCTGGCCAGGATATCCAGGGCAGGAGCTGATGATACTTTTACCGGTTTTAAAATCCAATTAATGAGCAATATCATAGTATTACTTGCCCTCAGTCATTGAATTGGGTAGCGATATGTACTAAACTTGTTTTATGAAAGAGCTAAATATTAAACACATCACAAATCTGCACAGCGATGCATTGAGGGGTTTAGACTTTTATAAACAAGAGATCACAATTCTTAAAAAGCGCCTTGAAGAGATCGCAGCAGATAATACCGGCCATGAAGCAGCTGAAAGAGTCGAGTATTTTCAAAATCAATTTCTGATACAGAATAATAATATTGATGAACTAAAACATGGTATTCATGAGAATATTCAGAATATAGAAGATCAGATCAGGCAAAGCGGTGCTTATGTTAAAGTAAATACCGCCGGCGAAAATCTTGAACTTTATGATCAGTATATTGGTCTGGAGAAGGTCATCAATGAAGTAAGGCATGAATTTAACCGTTTTGCATCCAAATGGATGTGATCTGAATCCTTCTGCTCTGTTATTCAGTCCGGCTCCAGTTTATTTTATCTCTTAAAGGAAAAATTCCTATAGAAAGTCATTGGACCTAATTAAGCTCTGTTAAAGCAGATCCTTTTGTACTGATCAGCAGTTTAAGCCTCTGTTGGAATAGTGAACCAAAAGGTGCTGCCCTTACCCAGCTCGCTTTCAACATTTATTTCCCCGCCATGCCGCCTGATAATCTCTGCAGAGATATACAGCCCCAGGCCCAGGCCTGAAAACTGATTTCCGGAAAGGTCCACCCGGTAGTAGCGGTCAAAAATCCGACTCAGTTTTTCAGGCGGAATACCTATTCCGTAGTCCTGAACAGAGACCTTTATAAAACCTTTAATTTGTTCTATACTCAGGTTGATCCGGTTTGATTCGGGAGCATATTTCACAGCATTATTTACCAGATTGGTCAGTACCTGATCAAGCCTTTGAATATCTGCATATACTTCCAGCAATGGATCTCCTGTAATAGTTATTTCATGTGTTTCGGCAATAATGAGATGTTCACAGCTTTCTTCTATCAAACCTCTGATCCTGAATGTTGATTTGTTCAGAATCAGCTGACCTGCTTCCAGTTTAGAGACATTAAGCAGGTCTTCGATCAGCATAGATAGTTTCTTCAAACTGTCATTGGCTTTTCCTAATAATGGCCGTATCTTATCCGGCCCTTTACCTTCATCAAACAGGCGGGTCAAAAATTGAAGGGAGGCCTTTAAGCTGGTCATCGGAGTTTTTAATTCATGACTGGCAATGCTGATGAATTCGTCTTTTTTTGCCAGATTTCGTTTCTGGTCCTCAATATCTGTATTCGTTCCGCACCATTTGATGATCTTGTCATTTTCATGAAATGGTATCGCTCTGGAAAGATGCCAGCGCCATGATCCGTCTTTAACCTGAAGA
Organism: Pedobacter sp.; assembly: GCA_036677005.1. Taxonomy (GTDB): domain Bacteria; phylum Bacteroidota; class Bacteroidia; order Sphingobacteriales; family Sphingobacteriaceae; genus Daejeonella. The sequence continues at coordinate 52,533 of JAKFBV010000019.1, read as the reverse complement.
CGGAATTCTGTTTGATAGGGCTTACCTGATTTAAGTGCATTTCCCCAGTCCTGCCTGGTTTTGACCAGGTCATCGGGATGAACCGCCTTTTGCCAATTGTCATTGATCAGTTCTTCTGAGGTTTTTCCGAAATAATCCCGGGTTTGCTGATTCACAAAGTCAAGAAGGCCATCCGGATTGGCTGTCCACACCTGCTGGGGCATAAAATCGGTCACGAACTCAAACTTCTGTTCGCTTCTTAATAATGCTGCCTTTGCCTCCTGTTCCGTCCGCAGGTCGCGTACCACAGTAGCCCGGCCTATGGGCAGTCCGCTTAGCTGATCCAGCAGCAGTAAGATGCTTGCATATCCGGGTATCGATTCACCGGTCTTTTGGTGTTTAAAGTGAAGTAAACCATTCCATTTTCCATGCTCAATCAGGTAATTGTTTATTTCAGTGATCTTAAGAAGATCTTCATGAATGAGATACTCCTTATTTTTCTTTCTGGATTCATTCAGATCTTCGAAACCCATCATTTGTTGCCCGGCACGGTTGAGATAGGTAACCTGCCCATCCCAGTCAGACAGACCAATAAAATCGTTAGTATTCTCTATCATCCAGAGTAATTTTTCCTGTTCCTGATGAGATTTAAGTTCAGCAGTAATATCCCGGGCAATTCCTGTAAAGCGGTAGGCGATATTATCCGGATTGAAATAGGCCTGACCCTTACAATGCAGCCAGCGTATTTGTTTGTCTCCGTTTCCGATGGTCCGGAAATGAATATCTAATTTTCCTTCCAGCGATGGATTCAGCACTTTTGCTACCGATTCTTCAACCTTTTCAACATCCTCAGGATGAATGTATTTCAGTACATCATGGTAAAATATTGGTTCATTCCGGTTATATCCGAATAACTTCCTACAGCGTTCATCCCAGTTTACACGCTGATTGACAGGATCCAGATCCCAGGTGCCGATATCTGCTGACTGAAGTGTAAAATGCAGGCGGTTTTCTGCCTCAGCTGCCCGCTGACGTGCCACAACCAGTTCGGTAACATCGCTTGCTGAATGAATGATTCCTTCCACATTTCCGTTAATATCCCTTAAGGGGCTATAATTAAAATTAAAATAAAAGGTTTGCAAAATACCTCCGACAACCAGATCAGCTTTAGCTTCATTGGTTTGATAGGCAATGCCAGTTTCATATACTTTCTTAAGTAATCCGGGAAAGGGCTGCCCTTTAAGCTCCGGCACAGCCTCGATCAGAGTTTTTCCTATGACATTCTCTTTCCCCCAAAAATCGACCATCGCTTTATTTGCCATGACAATTTCCATATCAGGACCCATGTAAATAGCAGTTGCCCCGGGTATGCTATACACCAGATCCCGGTACCTTGCATGTGCCAGTTTAAGTTCTGCGTACGTTTTTTCCATTCAGACTATTATATATTTTATCGGTTTCGAAATTTAATTTTCACTTCATAATCTTCATTTAATAAAATTGGATCAATCAGTAGTCTGGTAGAATAGGATTAATTAAGGCAAGTTTTCAGTAGAAAATTCCGGAATGTCATATTCCTGATCGCCTTACCTGCCTAAGATAAAATAAGGTACAAATATTTTGGCATGCCTGCAAACTCATAGATCCTTGGCAAGCGTGTATAATTTTAATTGTTTTTTTTTGATAAAACCAAATCACTGAGTTCAGGCAGGTTATTTTAGATATTAAAATTAAATTATCCCGAATCCGGATGGGAATACCTGCTTATTACTATTTCCTTTTCAGATCAGTTCGCACGGTTTTTTTTCAAAGACTTATGGGGAAAAAAGATGGACTTAATTAATTTTTCGAATTCGACTGCCCAGAATACAATGCTTGATGCAAGAATAGTAATGATGAATTCCCTTACGCTTAATGGCTGTGTTTTGAAAACCTGGTTAAAAACAGGAAGATAAATGATCAATATCTGAAGGATGACCGATGCTGATAAGGCCATTAACATGGGCTTGTTTGAAAATACACCGATCCTGAAAATGGAATTCCGTTGTGAACGTATGGCCATTACATGTCCCAACTGACTGAAGCAGAGTACTGAAAAGGCCATGGTTTGTCCATGCGGGTTCCCGGTTTTAGCGGCCCATGCCTGAACTGAGAGCGTGACCAGTCCCATAAGCAGACCTACCCAGAGAATATGCCAGGCCATATTACCGGCGAAGATATTTCGCCGGGGATCACGGGGCGGACGTTTCATAATATTTGGTTCTGCGGGTTCTGAAGCAAGTGCCAGTCCCGGGAGACTATCGGTTACCAGGTTTATCCAGAGAATATGAATTGCAAGCAGGGGGATTGGCAATCCAATGAAGGGTGCCAGAGAAATTGCCCAGATCTCACCCGAGTTCCCGGTCATGATATATTTGATAAACTTTAAAATATTGTCAAATATTTTTCTGCCATGCCTGATGGCCTTGATAATACTCGCGAAATTATCATCGAGAAGGATCATATGTGCAGCCTCTTTAGACACTTCGGTCCCATTGATCCCCATTGCGATGCCGATGTCTGCATTTTTGAGTGCCGGGGCATCGTTCACTCCATCGCCGGTCATGGCAACAAAATGGTTTTTATTTTGCAATGCATGGATGATCCTTAATTTTTGCTCTGGGTTAACACGGGCAAAAACCCTTATTTTTTCAAGCAGAATATCAAATTTTTCATCAGTCATTTTCGCCAGTTCCGTTCCTGTCAGGACCAGATCCTCTTCAGATGTTATTATTCCGAGGTCTGAAGCAATAGCAGAGGCTGTGAGCTTATGATCTCCGGTAATCATGACCGTAACGATCCCTGCATTCTTACACTGAGCAATAGCCTGCTTTACTTCAGGTCGCGGGGGGTCAATCATTCCGGCAAAACCAATCAGGGTAAGCGATGATTCAAGCTGGTCATGTACTATTTCTTTTGGTACTTCAGAAAGCAATTTATAAGCATAACCCAGTACGCGATAACCCCTGGCTGACATGGCATTCACTTCAGCTTCAATTCGAGGGTCAATACTGTTCTTATCCGCAAGTTTATCAATAAGGACATCCATCGCGCCTTTTGTTATCAGAATCACTCCATCACTTGTCTGATGCATGGTGCTCATGCATCTACGGTGAGAGTCAAAAGGTATTTCAGAAATTCTGGGGTATTCAGCTTCAAAAGCCGACTTGTCATAACCTTTAAGCAAAGCAAATTGTGCAATGGCAAGTTCGGTTGAGTCGCCCAGCCATTGCCCTTCCGAATTTCTGGATGAGTCATTATTTAAAGCCATAGCACTTAATAGGGCATTTTTTTCAGAAAAACCGGGCATTGTTTCTAATGGATCAGCCTCAAAGCTCTTTTCAACTGTCATTTTATTCAATGTGAGTGTTCCGGTCTTATCAGTACAGATATAGCTTACTGAACCCAGAGTTTCGACCGCAGGAAGTTTACGGATAATCACATTCTGTTTTACAAGTTGCTTGGCCCCGATGGCAAGTGAAATGGTTACCAGAGCTGGTAATGCCTCCGGAATAGCCGCGACGGCCAATGAGATGGATATAAGCAGCATCTCAGGCAAACTTTCACCTCTGAGCCAGCCGGCAATAAAAATGACAGCACAAATGATCAGGATAATAATGGATAATCTTTTACCGAAGGCTGCCAGTCTTTTTTGAAGCGGAGTGCTATTCTCTGCCTGCTGTATCATGGCAGCAATCCGTCCCAATTCGGTTTGCATGCCAGTTCCAACTACAAAGGCGGTCCCGTGTCCGTTAGTAAGAAATGTTCCTTTATAACCCATATTGCTCCTTTCACCTAAAGGAGATTCTTTATCCCGGAGCTGATCAACGGCTTTCTCGACATTCTCGGATTCGCCCGTAAGCGCTGATTCATCGACTTTCAGGGAGTGTACCATTATAAACCGGATATCCGCCGGAATAACATCACCAGCTTCCACCCTGATAACATCGCCGGGAACCAGGTCGGCTGAACTGATCCTGAAAATTTCCTTATTCCTGATTACTCTTGCCTGGCTGCCCGACATGCTCTTCAGGGCTGCCATGGCTTTTTCTGCCCTGTATTCCTGAATAAATCCTACAACAGCATTCAGAATGATAATGAAAAGAATAATAATAGTATCTGTCAGATCACCCGCTATGCCCGAGATAATTGCGGCCGCGATCAGAACCAGAATCATGAAATCGCTTAACTGATGCCATATGATGTGCCATATACCCTTCTTTTTCTTGTCTTCGATCTCGTTTTTGCCGTATTTGGAAAGGCGTTTTGAGGCATTTACAGGGTCCAGACCTGCCGGAGAAGAGTTTAAAGTTTTGCTGAGCTCAGAAAGACTTAATGTATGCCAGTTCATTTAACCAAATTTAGCAGGTTTTTCCAGCTGGTACACTTTAATGTTCGGTGATGCAGTTCAGGTTCTCAAAATCAATGATATATATTACCCGCCTGATTATTTCCTTTTAAATTCTCAGCCAGGTTCATGTTCCCAATACCTTTAATTAAGGCATCCGGATTAAAGGAGATGCTGTCTATCCCCTCCTTTACCAGGAATTCAGCGAAGGCAGGAATATCACTCGGAGCCTGTCCGCATAAGCCAACTTTAATATGATTACGTTTAGCCGCCCTAATTGTTTCCTGTATCAAACCTTTTACCGCCGGGTTCTCCTCATTAAACAGATAGCTTACCAGTGTGGAATCACGGTCAAGCCCCAGAGTAAGCTGCGTCAGATCATTTGATCCAATAGAAAAGCCATCAAAAAGTTTTGCAAATTCATCAGCAAGCAATACATTGCTTGGGATCTCTATCATCACATATATTTCCAGTCCGTTTTCACCCTTTTTCAGACCGTTTGCTGACATTTCAGCAAGTACCTTTTCTCCCTCCTCAATAGTGCGGCAGAAAGGGATCATCAGTTTTACGTTCTTCAGGCCCATCTCATCGCGTACCTTCTTCATTGCCCGGCATTCCAGAGCAAATCCTTTGCGATAAAAATCACTGTAATAACGGGAAGCTCCGCGCAGGCCGATCATTGGGTTCTCTTCCTTAGGCTCAAAATATTTTCCTCCCAGCAAATTGGCGTATTCATTGCTTTTAAAATCACTGAGCCGTACAATTACATCTGCCGGGTAAAATGCTGCTGCTACCAATGCCACTGATTCAGCAAGGCGTTCAACAAAATAATCTTTCCCATCCTTGTAGGTCTTAGTCAGTTCATGTATTTCCTTCTGTAGTTTTTGGTCCGTAATTTTTTCGGGCTCACACAGGGCAAGCGGATGGATACGGATACTGTTTGATATTGCAAATTCCAGCCGTAAAAGTCCGACCCCTTTATTTGGATAATTACTTAGTTCAAAAGCCCTGTCGGGATCAGCAAGAATGAACATAGCGGCAGTTTTTGGCAGGCTGAGCCCGCTGAAGTCCTGTTCCTCTACTGTCCATTTTAATAGACCCTCATAAATATGGCCATCTTTGCCTTCAGCACAGGATACGGTAATCTTATCCCCTGTTCGTATGACCTGGGAGGCATTGCCGGTACCCACTATAGCTACCGTTCCAAGTTCACGGGCTACGATGGCAGCATGGCTGGTTCTTCCTCCTTTATTCGTTATAATCGCTCCTGCTTTTTTCAGAACCGGATCCCAGTCGGGATTCGTGATATCGGTGACCAGGATCTCTCCCTGCTGCAATAGCTCCGCTTCCATTGGGTTATTCAGTAACCTGGCTTTTCCCGAAGCGATCTTGTCGCCAAGGGCTATTCCGGAAGCCAGAAGTTTACCGCTTTCGTTAAGTTTGAAAATTTCATGAACCTGTTTTTTAGCTTTTGCATGCACAGTTTCAGGCCGGGCCTGGACAATGTATAGTTTATTGTTTATCCCATCTTTCGCCCATTCAATGTCCATTGCCTTGGCATAATGTTGCTCTATAGCGAGACACCAGTTGGCAAGTTGTATCACTTCCTTATTATTCAATGAAAGCAGTCTCTGTTTTTTTTCAGAAGTATCCAGGTTGAGGATTGTTTTTTCGGGTGTGAGTTTTCCTGATTTTTCTGCGTAAACCATGGTAAATTCCTTCTTGCCGCAATGGTTTCGAAGTATAGGGTCATATTTACCTTCCTGAAGGATTGGTTTGAAAATGGTCCATTCATCAGGAGTGACCCTTCCCTGCACAATATTTTCACCCAGACCCCAAATACTGTTTATGACGATCGTGTTTTTAAATCCGGAATCGGGATCAATAGTAAAAGCTACACCCGATGATGCCAGATCGCTGCGGACCATCTGCTGCACACCGACAGAAATAGCAATATCCATCTCCATAAATCCCATATCGTAACGATATTTTATGGCGCGGTCGGTAAACAGGGACACATAACAGCGATGTACTGCATCAAGCAATTGCTCAGTTCCGCTTATATTGAGAAACGATTCCATTCTGCCAGCGAAACTTGCGGTGGGCAGATCTTCAGCCGTAGCACTGCTGCGAACTGCAACATCCAGAACTTCTATTCCAGATCGCCCGGAAAGATGTTGATATGCTTCCTTACATGCCTGCTTTATTTCCTCAGGCAATACTGCCTTCATAGTTAAATGCCTTGCTTTTTCGCCTATGGCAGAAAGATTCGTAAAATTCTGTGTATCTAAAGAATGAAGCAGATCTTTGAGAGGCTGTTCGATATGATTGACGCTGCGGAAAAGACGATAAGCATCTGCGCTTATTGCAAAACCATCAGGTACATTAATGCCTTTAGCTGATAAGTGATTGAACATTTCACCCAGCGAAGAATTTTTTCCCCCAACGCGCAGCAGGTCATTTATGCTGATCTGATCGAATGGAATGATATAAAGGGATGAAGGCATAATTTATTTGTAATAAGGTTGACAGATCAGAGATTTAAAAATAAAACCGGACTATTTTGAATAACCCGGTTTAATGTTCTTCTCAGGATACTTTGATCTGCTTTCGCTGTTTTTGTTTGGCTTCTTCCTTTTTGGCGACTTGAATTTTCAGTATCCCATCCTCATATTTCGCCTTTACGTCCTCAGTCTCTACCGTTTCAGGTAACATAAACGAACGGCTAAAGGAGGTATAATTGAACTCCTGTTTAGTAAAGCGTTCGTTTTCTTCCTTCGCCGTTTCTTCCTTTTCTGCACTTACCGTTAATGTGCCATTATCAATATCAATTTTAAAATCGTCCTTTTTCAGTCCCGGAGCACCTAATTCAATTTTGAATTCTTTGCCATTCTCCGTAATGTTGACTGAAGGAATACGATTTACCCATTCTTTCGGCAGGGTATCAAAAAACCGGTCGTTTTCAAAGAAATCTGTGAAAAACGGTTTCCTTTTTACAAGTGTCATAATTCGTTCCTCCTAAAGTTTAGTGAATTAATAGAATAAAGTTATATGAATGGTCCTGATTTTTAAATGATTACGCTCAGAAAAAAATATGATTACTATCATCCTTTAAAGTTCCTGAGAGGGGGCTATATCGAATAAATAAAATGCTGTTGAGGCAGTAATTGAAAGAATTATTAAAAAAAAGGCATCAGCTGATCTGAAATTAAGTAAAAACTATATTTGATAAAATATAGAGAGATGATTTCCAGTAAAAAATAAATAAAAAATGCCTTGCCAATACCTGTAATTAAATTAGATTTGTTTAACCTTAAAATAAACTATTATGAATAAATTTACGAAAATGAAAGACCTGTTTGCTTCTGTGGAAGCTGACGCGAACAAATTTTACAATTCAGGTAACAGCGCAGCCGGAACCAGAGTTCGTAAAGGGATGCAGGATTTAAAAAATCTGGCTCAGGAAATCAGAACAGAAGTGACTGAAAAGAAGAATAGTGCTAAATAGTCATAACACTGATTCAAATAATTAAAAAAAAACCTGCGAAAGCAGGTTTTTTTATGTAAAAAAGGGGCAAATTATTTTGCTGAAAATCAAAATATCATTTTTTCAATGATAAACTTATTTTGGAAAACTTAAATCGGTCCAAAAGGATCAGTTTGCTTCGTGTTATTATAATTTTTTTCAAGCAGGAGGTCGATATTCTTATTTAGAAATAGTAACATATCCTGATTTTTATCCAGGTAATTATGATATTCTACTATGAAATGATGGATCTCCATGATGAGAAGCTGTATCAGTTCCCTGTTCGATGTGGCTATTATATCTGCACTTATATACAGAAGATGGCTTTTAAGAATTGCATCAATCTCAATTTTGCCCAGCATTTTGAGATAAATACGAATCAACTCAATTTTGTTGAATTTACTTCTGGCTTTCAGGCGCTGTTTAAAAAAGCCAAGATCATTAACATCACCTTCTTCCAGGAATATTTCGGCTATGGCCAGATCCAGATTACCGCTGGAAGTATCGGCTCTGAATTTAGCCATCTGATAACCCTTTTCTTTGTTCAATCTATAAAGCCCCCTCAGTCCTGGGGCAGATTCTTTCGAACTTTTTAATAAAGCGGTCGAAAAGAACAGATCATAATGGTCATTTTGATTCAGTTCAGAAAGCTTTTCCATAGCCAGAGCCCGCAACTGTAGTTTTTCATCATTCTTGGCAATATCTGCCAGGCAGATCTCAATTCCGGGATCAGTATCTCCCGAAAAATCATAGTTCTTTAATACATAGACTTTAACCTGGGAACAAAAGTCCTTAAGGGCATCTATAAATACTTTTCGCGGGAATGTATATTTCCCTGAAACACCTATGAGATATCGGACGGCTTCCAGCCTTTCCTGATAATTTTTCGATGTATAGAACTGTTCTATATATTTATCTGTTTCCGCCTGACCATCATGAATCAGCATTTTAAGGAACCCCCTTGTATATCTGCTGCTATATCGTTCTGTTTTAACTTCACCTATATTATTCATAGCTAGGGATTTGTATTCTTTATAATTTGAGCCTTAGGCACATTATTGCAATCCGAAATGAATTTCTGTCTGTCAATTGGACGATTATTTATTCCTGAATAAATTCAATTTATTTGCGGCTAAGTACTTTGGCGGATTCGGTATCTGTAAAAAACTTATTAATCCGTGTAATCTTCCAGTTCTGGCTTTTATCGAGTTCGAGTGTCAGGTAATTCTCTATAATAAAATCCTCATAAATGAAATTAACTTTTGCCATGGCCAGCGCATCACTGCTGGCAATTACTTCAATTGTTGTCGAACAATTTTGTTTGATTCCTTCATTCTGCTTCATGAGCTTCAGGATCGACATCTGACTTTGAGAAAACACCTCATTGCCTCTTCCAAATTTCAGTATCGCATCCGCGCTCAGGATCCTGGAGAGTTTATTTGCATCAGTATTGACATGACTCGCTGCAAACTCACTTATTACATTTTTAACATTTGGTGCCGGACGATTATTTGCGAAAGCTGTGGTGGTTAAGGCTGTACTTAGTACAGCACAAAACAATAAAGATTTAAGTTTCATAATTTATGTTTTTTTTGCTTTTTTATTACCCTAAAGGTCTGCAGAAAATGAGGCCGGGATATAGGCAAAAAACACCATTAAGCCTATGTAACTGAAATGATGGGTAAGGGTCTTAACTTCCTTGAAAATCGCCAATGTTTAAAATTAAAAACCTAAAAATCAATATGTTATATAAATATATATCATCTCTGTAGAGTAAGTTTTATTGCATAAATTAAAGCAATTTTTAAATAGGTGGAAATCGCTTATGTTAAATTTTGTTAAGAGGAAAAATTGGATCTGAAAATTGACAGTTGGCTTATGAAATCCGGACTTAAAATTTGAGTCGGAGGGTAGGGCTTTTGGTTCGGTTTTTTGATTAATTTTACCGGATTATGTATTTAGTTCTCAAAGAATCCGGTATGTGTGCCTGGTGCTTCGACAAGGTAAGCAGGAGGCCGCTAACATGGAGGGAAAAATGTGATTGAACTCCTATTCTATCCATGAAATACGGAACGATTTAAATAAACCCGATAGGAGTGAAAAGCCCTCCCGGTTCTTTTCGGGAGGCTCGCAATGGATAGCGGGACTGAACCAACCAAAAGTGGCAGGAATTTGCTTTTCAAATGAATAAAACGATTGATTTTTTTTTTTAAACCAGGGCTAAAGCTATAATTAAGGGTAGCCCCGCTATCCAATTAGCCCTCATTCGTGCCTCATGATGGGCTGCCGTTCCTATCGGGTTTATTTACCTCTGTCCTTCGCTTTTACAGTCAGCCTGATAGCATGTGAACTAAATACATCATCCTATAATTTGTATTTGAATCCTGTACTTTCATGGGCCGGATCAATTGGTTTTACCTGTCCTTTTTTAAGCTTAAGAATTTATATCCCGGTCAATTTCAGGTTGTTATTACTAAGTTTTGCGGCCTTTCGTTTTTTGGCCATGAAAATCCATATTAGAAAAGTTCGGTTTTCTTAAAGGAAGCTGGTCATTTAAAACCGGGAATGAAATTCTGACCTGGATCGAAGGTTCTCTGAATGGAAAATATAAAAAGGTGGAATTTCCCTACCGGAGGGAAAAGAAGGGATAGTATTTAAAAACTCATGCGATATTTTCCCGGTGTAGTTCTATTCAATGATTTGAACAGGCGGATGAAAGAGCTGGGGCATTCGAAACCTATGATCTCCACGATGTCGTTGATTGTATAATTGGTATTCTTTAGGAGGTATTTCGACCTGTCGATCCTTACCTGGATTAGGTACTGATGCGGAGATTTTCCATAAGCCTGTTTGAAAGTACGCAGGAGATGATTGACGGATAAACAGGCACTTTGGGCTATATCATCCAATTCTAATTTTTTGTTGTAGTTACTGTTGATAAACTCTTTGGCAAATGTTAAACGCCTGAGTATTTCAACTTTTGTACTGTTATTCAGAAAATTCAGTTTTTCTGATTTATCTGCGACTTCTTTAGTATAAACTTTATGATAATTGATCAGGCAATGATGCAGGTATTCGTTAATGAGCAGGTCATCTGGTGCTTCCTGTTCAAGTTGTTGTTTCAGATGCATGATATTATATTTCATATCCCCTGCAAAGGGGTAAATAGTCTCTAAAAAGAAACTGTCTGATATTTCTTCCATGTTGAAAGGGTCGTCCAGGAGTTCTTTATGGGTTTTGTGTTGGGTTTTATAAAAGTCGCTCAAAAAGGAGGGGGCAAAGGATATGGAAAGGTTACTAACAGGTATTGATGAATCAACCTTGCTGGAAAAAGTAGTTCCCAGGTTAATTGCAAGAAAACTGTCAGGATACAGGTTCAGCTGTCTTTTACCAAGATTATAAGTTGTGTTTCCGCTAAAGACCATTTTTATAGAAAAATTACTTACATGTTCCGGATAATAGGCTTGCTTTACAGTCTCGCTGGATATCTGATTATTGTTTTTAAGTACACGTAAGAATTTCATAATCCAATGGTTTTAAATTCCTCTCAGGAATCAGTGTAAGTTCTTTCCTCTAATAAGGTATAACGGTTATCTGCATAGCCTAAAAAATCTACCTGTAAACCTGCATCAGTATATTCAGGCCTGTTTACAAATTCAACTCCTGCCAAAATATATTTATGGTAATCTCTCAGGCAATCGTCGGTATGGAATATTATATATCTAATTCCCGGATCATTTTCAAGCAGACTCATGACCAGGGTCAATAAATTTCCTTTTGCATCAGTTAATGTGACCTCGCTGCTGCAAAAGCTTTCACTGAAGATGAATTTTTCGACCGGATAAAACTTTAATTTGCTTAAAACAAATTCCAGCGCCTCAGTTATCTTGTCAGCAAGTTCTGGGATATAACTTAACCTGAGCGTTATTGGCTTGCGATCAGGTACTGTTGGCTGATCTCTTTCATCTTGATTTAGGTTTACCATAGATTGCAGCTCTTTATATCCCGGTGATTATTTTGTGTATATGACGACGACTGTTACGAAATGTTGCTGAAAAATTAAAAAAAAGTGATTTTCGCATATTTGAGTATTCATGTTAGCTTATATTTCGGGAGGAATAGCCGGTCTGGTATGATTTTCAGGTCTTTTGTTTTAGATTTGTATTCAGAAATTATGAAAGATTTTAAAAATTATTATCTCATACAGGCAGCTCCTGAGGAAGTTTACCTGGCATTAACTAATCCGCTGACTATTTCTTTATGGACCGGTGCGGAAGCTGTAATGAGTACAGAGCCGGGTTCTGAGTTTTCCCTTTGGGATGACAGCATAGTAGGACAGAATATTGAGTTCATTGAAAACAAAAGGATCGTGCAGCAATGGTATTTTGGCGATCAGCCTGAAGAATCCATGGTGACATTCATTCTTCATCCTGATAAAAATGGGACCTCAGTGGAGCTTCGCCATACCAATATTCCTGATTCAGACTTAGAGGATATGATAGATGGCTGGAATCTGAATTATTTCGGTTCACTTCAAGATTTCTATGAAGATTAATTATCCGGATTTCCCAAGCCAAACTGTCACGAATCAGCCTAAAACAGTACTTCGGTAAAATCGCGGTTAGCCCTAAAGTAGATTGGATCAGCCCTGCTCAAATAGATGGCTTCGCCTTTAATTGCGGGCCGGAATACAGCGTTCTGAATTCCCATACCAGGAAGCCAAACACCAGCAGGTATTCAATTTCTGTCACCCAGTAGTTTTCTCTGTAGGGCATTGAGCTGTAGGTGATATAACTTAAAGGGATCAATGCCGACCAGGCCAGGACAAAGCGAAATCTGACAAATGAACTAAATGCAATTAATGGTGTCAGATACCATGGATGTACAATAGCCGAAAAGGAAAGATAAATAACCAGTATCCAGAAAAGACCACTCAGAAGGTTCAGTTTTTTAAAATAAATGTAAATCATGCCCGCCAGGGCCATCAGGAGCATGACCTTGCTTAATACAGCTACCGGATTATACCCCAGCATCCACCATCCGGCCGACCTGAGCAGAAGATAGAGACCCCCATTAAATTCAAATTTGCCATAATATAATCTGATGCTTTCGGAGAAATGGAGGAAGCGTTCAGGCGTATTGAGCAGTCCCAGGCTTAAAAGTGCCGTCATACTTAAACAAATGATGCTATACCATGCAGATTTGCGAAATCCCAGCTCCCCGATCAGCAATGGGATCGCCATCAGGGGCAGCAGCTTTGCCTGAATTGCAAGTGAAAGGGCAGCAGCTGAACTGAAGGATCTCTTTTTTTGAATGAGCCAGGCAGCGAGCAGAAAAAAGAATATCATGAATGCCTCAAAATGGATATTTCCTGTCAGTTCGATGATAACAAGCGGGTTTAACAGGTAGATCAGGGTAAGTGAGGGGCTCTTTTTCCTTAAAAGGATCAGTTTGTGGATCAGATAGACCGTACCCAGCTCTGCCAGGAAGATCATGGATTTTAAAACGATTAAATTTAATTTCAGGTTAAGTCCTCCAACTAATGAGGCGAGTTTGAAAAATGTCTGGCATAACTGGGGATAAACACTGTAATAATCAGGAGAGTTAAGATATGGAAACAGTTGCTGCAGGAAAGGGTCGGCATTTAGCTCTAAAAGCTGCCTCGGACTGTAGTCAAAAGGGTTAAACCCTAACTGCTGAACACGTCCATCCCAAACAAAGCGGTAAAAATCATCAGAAAGTACCGGAATAGAAAATATCAGGCAAAAGCGAAATATCAGGCCGCTTAGCAGCAGTATGTTGAAATTATACCGGAAATGATTTTTACCTATAATATAGCTGATCAGAAATAATGAGCTGTAAACAGTTATAAGCTGGAGGAAATTCGATCTCTCAATAAAATATCCAATTAATATATAACCGGCAAAAGATAGCGGGAGCAGGGTATATAGGATCCATTTAGGCATTTATAAAAAATAACTTACTTTGTAAAAGTATGCAAAAGCGCACATTTACCGATCAGATGGGCCGGGATATCTCTCTATTATATCCTCCAAAACGAATTATTTCCCTGGTTCCATCGCAAACTGAATTACTCTTCGACCTGGGTTTGGATGCAGAGCTGGTTGGAATTACCAAATTTTGCATTCACCCGCGGGATAAATTTCTGAGCACAACGAAGATTGGAGGAACCAAGAAGCTGGATATTCAGAAAATAAGGGATTTAAAGCCTGATCTGATCATAGGAAATAAAGAGGAAAATGAGCGGGATCAGATCGGGATGCTCATGCAGGAATTTCCGGTTTGGATGAGTGATATCAGGGTACTTGATGATGCAATTGAAATGATCGTTCAACTTGGCAGTCTGACGGGACAGGAGGATAAGGCCCGCCTGATCGCTGCCGGCATCAGAGAAGGATTCCGCAAACCGGAGTTATGTAAGAGGGCTGAAATAAGAACGGCTTATTTTATTTGGAAGGATCCCTATATGCTTGCAGGTAAGAATACTTTTATTGATGATGTATTGCAATGGGCTGGCTTTAAGAATGTAGTTACATCAGATCGTTACCCTGCATTTACCTCAGAGCAGATCAGGAATTCAGGTCCGGAAGTTATATTCCTGTCATCAGAGCCCTATCCATTTAAGGATGAACATGTTCAGGAAATGAAAAAGATCTGCCCCGATTCTGAAATTATAATTGTTGACGGGGAATTATTCTCCTGGTATGGAAGCCGGCTTCTGCTGACCCCCGGTTATTTAAGGTCGTTGGCTGACAGTTTAAATCGCTTGGATAAATAATAAGCATAATTCATTTTGTAATTATGTAGAAAAACGTTATTTTTGCCGACCGAAATATATCTTAAATAGGGGAACGATGTTGGTATTATTCGGAGTTCACCGATCTGAGAAATTTTGAAAATAATCCTAAATATGCGGATGTGGCGTAATTGGTAGCCGCACCAGACTTAGGATCTGGCGCTTCACGGCGTGGGGGTTCGAGTCCCTTCATCCGCACTGATTAATTCCCCGGCTACAAACCGGGGAATTTTTGTATAAAATAAAAAGATATAAAACTCATAAAATGAACATTACACAGGACAAAATAGACAATCTGAATTCTGTACTAACTGTTAAGATTAATCCTGAAGATTACAAGGCGCGTGTAGAGAAAGCGATCAAAGAGCAGGCTAAAAAAGCGAAGTTACCCGGATTTCGCCCGGGAATGGTTCCAGCGGCGCATATCAAAAAAATGTACGGCAAGAATATTTTGGTAGATGAGATCAACACTATTCTGAATGATACCCTGAGCAAGTATATTAGTGAGAATAAGCTTGAAGTCCTTGGGCAGCCATTGCCTAAGATTGACGATAGTAAAGAATTCAATTGGGACTTTACGGATGAATTTGAGTTCATTTATGAACTGGGAATAGCCCCCGATTTTGATCTGGAATTTTCTTCCAAAGACAAACTGACCTATTACCAGGTTAAAGTAGATAAAGAAACGCTGGCTTCAAGGATCACAAACCTGAGAAAAAGTTATGGCAAAATGTCAAATCCTGACGTATCGGCAGATGATGATGTGCTCTTTGCAGATTTGAAGCAAATTGCAGCGGATGGTTCTGTTTTTGAAGGAGGGATTAACAATACTGCATCTGTCCGTTTAGATCAGGTCAGCGATCAGAAGATCAGAAAATCACT
This sequence comes from Pedobacter sp., assembly GCA_036677005.1. Lineage (GTDB taxonomy): Bacteria > Bacteroidota > Bacteroidia > Sphingobacteriales > Sphingobacteriaceae > Daejeonella. The sequence continues at coordinate 36,942 of JAKFBV010000019.1, read as the reverse complement.
GATCGGATTGAAGAAGGATGATGTAGTGGAATTGGATATTCAAAAGGCATTTGATAGTAATGCAACAATAATTGCAAAGCTGTTAAATATCCCTGAGGAAGATGCCCTGGAACTGAAATCGAAGTTTCAGTTAACTGTTAAGAATATTAACCGTTTGGAAGAAGGAGGTTTAAACCAGGAGTTCTTTGATAAGATATTTGGTGCTGATATTGTTAAAACTGAAGAAGAGTTCAAAGAGAAGATCCGGGAAGAACTTGAAGCCATGATGGTTCAGAATGCAGATCAGAAACTTCAGACGGATATGCTTCAGTTTGGGTTGGATAAGGTAAGGTTAAGCCTGCCGGATGAGTTTTTAAGGCGCTGGTTAAAAGCAACGAATGAAAAACTGAGTGATGAAGAACTGGCTCAGGGTTATGATGATTTCGCACGTAATTTGAGATGGACCCTGATCGAGAACAGAATCATTAAGGATAATAAGTTAGAGATTAAATACGAAGAAGTATTCGCTGCAGCTAAAAACCGTTTGGACTCACAATTCCGGATGTATAGTCCGCAGCCGCTTTCAGAAGAACAATTAGGACAATACACTGCCCAGTTCTTACAGAATAAAGAAAATGCCAACCGTATTTTCGAGGAAGTAAAAGCTCAGCACGTGTTTGAATATTTGAAGGGTGTTATTACCTTAGATAAAAAGGAAATAGAATACAATAAATTTCTTGAGTTGAAGTAGAGGGTGATTATTTTTGGCTTATTAATTCCATTTATTTTGATCACTTATTTACTGCACATACAAAATAAATGTTAAATAATAAATGTAAATTCAAAAATGAACATTGATAAAAACGAATTCAGAAAATACGCGGTAAAACATCACCGCATAGGAAGTCAGCATGTAGATAGTTTTATAGGAAGGGTGCAAAATGCTTCTTTACCTACTGCAATGACACCATATATCATCGAGGAACGTCAGTTAAACGTAGCACAAATGGATGTGTTTTCGCGTTTGATGATGGACAGGATTATTTTTTTGGGAGATGCCGTACATGAAGGTATAGCCAATATTATCCAGGCCCAGCTATTGTTTCTGCAATCAACTGATGCTAAACGGGATATTCAGATCTATATTAATTCGCCGGGAGGTTCCGTTTACGCAGGTTTAGGTATTTATGATACCATGCAATATATCACGCCGGATGTAGCAACTATTTGTACCGGTATGGCCGCTTCTATGGCCGCTGTATTGCTGTGTGCAGGTACAAAAGGTAAAAGAGCGGCATTGCCTCACTCAAGAGTAATGATCCATCAGCCTTCAGGCGGTGCCCAGGGTGTTGCTTCGGATATGGAGATTAACCTTCGTGAGATGCTGAAACTCAAAAAGGAATTGTACGATATTATCGCCAAGCATTCAGGACAAACTTATGAATGGGTAGAGAGGGCATCTGACCGTGATTACTGGATGATTGCCAATGAGGCAAAAGAGTTTGGTATGATTGATGAAGTATTGGTTGGTACCGGAGATAAAAAATAATGGGTAAAGGAAATAAAGATATAAAATGTTCATTCTGCGGCTCAGGCAAGCAGGATACACTGATGCTTATTGCAGGCTTGGATGCGCATATTTGTGATAAATGTGTTACCCAGGCTGGTCAGATTCTGGCAGAAGAACTGAATGTCCGTAAAACTAAATCTACCCAAACTTACGAAACACTATTAAAGCCGGTTGAGATAAAAACACATCTCGATCAATATGTTATTGGTCAGGATCAGGCAAAAAAGATACTTTCTGTTGCGGTTTATAACCATTACAAACGTCTCAATCAAAAGGTAGGGAAGGATGAAGTGGAAATAGAAAAGTCAAATATTATTATGGTTGGCGAAACGGGCACCGGAAAAACACTTCTTGCCAAAACGATTGCCAAGGTATTAAATGTTCCTTTTTGTATCTGTGATGCTACAGTATTAACAGAAGCCGGGTATGTAGGAGAGGACGTGGAAAGTATATTGACACGTTTACTTCAGGCTGCAGACTATGATGTTACCGCTGCCGAGCGCGGGATAGTATATATTGATGAGGTTGATAAGATTGCCAGAAAGAGTGATAATCCTTCCATTACCCGTGATGTATCCGGCGAAGGAGTACAGCAGGCTTTGCTTAAGATACTCGAAGGAACTATCGTAAATGTTCCGCCTCAGGGAGGCAGGAAACATCCGGATCAGAAAATGATCCCTGTTGATACAAATAATATTTTGTTTATATGCGGGGGTGCCTTTGACGGAATTGAGAAAAAGATCGCTAACCGCCTGCGTACACAGACAGTAGGGTATAAAGTGGATAAGGATGAATTCAATATTGATCTAAAGAACCTTTATAAATACATTACCCCACAGGATCTGAAGGCATTCGGCCTTATTCCAGAGCTTATCGGTAGGTTACCCGTGATCACCCATCTGAATCCTTTGGATAGAGAGACGCTGTTGAGTATTCTGACAGAACCTAGAAATTCATTGATCAAACAGTATAAAAAATTGTTTGAATATGAAAATGTCAAGCTCGAGTTTGACAAGGGGGTTATGGAGTTTATTGTCGATAAGGCAATGGAGTTCAAGCTTGGTGCCCGGGGATTACGCTCTATCTGTGAAGCTATCATGATCGATGCGATGTATGAGACACCCTCAGGGAAGAGTGGTAAGGAGCTGTTCATTAACCTCGATTATGCCACAGACAAATTTGAAAAGTCTGATCTGAAAAAATTAAAAGTAGCATAAATGAACCCCGAAGAAATTCGGGGTTTTTTGCAGGCTTAAAAACAGATGTATGAATGAAGAAAAGGACATTAAGAAGGATGCCATAACGCCTCCGGTAAAGATTAAAGAAGTTGAATCGGCTGTTAAACCCGGGCTTAAAAATAAGGAAGATATAGTAAGCAACTGGTTACCCAGATATACCGGCCGCCCATTAAATGAGTTCAGCAAGTTTATTCTGCTTACTAACTTTTCCAGATACCTTAATCTGTTCTCTGAATGGAATGATAATGCTCCTATTATGGGGCTTGATAAACCAATGCAGAGTGTCTCTGCAAATGGTATCACTTTAATTAATTTCGGTATGGGCAGCCCGATGGCGGCAACCATGATGGATCTATTAACTGCAATTCAGCCAAAAGCAGTTTTGTTTTTAGGTAAATGCGGCGGGCTGAAAAAGAAAAATAAACTTGGTGATCTTATTTTACCCATCGCTGCCATTCGTGGTGAAGGTACATCCAATGATTATTTTCCGCCTGAGGTTCCTGCATTACCGGCTTTTGCCTTGCAAAAAGCTATTTCTACAACTATTCGTGATCATTCACGTGATTACTGGACGGGAACGGTTTATACCACCAATCGCAGGGTTTGGGAGCACGATAAGAGCTTTAAAAAGTATCTTAAAGGATTACGTGCCATGGCAGTTGATATGGAATCTGCCACCATTTTTACCACCGGATTTGCCAATAAGATCCCAACAGGTGCATTGTTATTAGTATCTGATCAGCCGATGATACCCGAAGGGGTAAAAACAGCCGAAAGTGATTCGAATATAACTGAACAGTATGTGGAAACGCATTTGAAAATTGGTATAGATTCTTTAAAACAATTGATCAACAACGGTTTGACAGTGAAGCATTTGAAATTTTAAATATGATAAGCCCTTTTGCGCTGGCCCGAAATTGACCGTTTTATTTGAATTTATCTTCTGTTTTTCTCCGAATTTCCATTGGTTAAGACTACTGATTCGGTAGTCTTACCAAATATAATTCCATGATTTTACCTAAAACCAAATAATCTTTTAATTTTATCTGCTTTTGGCATTTAACCTGTTGTTTTGTGCTTAAATGCTTAAATTTGCATTATGTGGTATAACAATATTCTTGAGACCATTGGGAACACTCCCCTGGTCAAAATAAATACGATTACAAAAGATGTTAAGGCTACGGTCTTAGCTAAGATCGAAACTACGAATCCCGGGAATTCTATTAAGGACAGGATGGCTGTGAAAATGATAGAGGATGCAGAACGGGAGGGTAAACTTAAGCCGGGCGGTACCATTATTGAAGGCACATCAGGTAATACCGGGATGGGCTTAGCAATGGTTGCCATCATCAAGGGCTATAAATGTATTTTTACTACTACGGATAAGCAGTCTAAAGAAAAGGTGGATGCGCTCCGTGCCTTTGGTGCTGAAGTGATCGTTTGCCCGACAAATGTGGATCCCGGGGATCCCCGTTCATATTATTCAGTATCCACACGTTTGGAAAGTGAGGTTCCAAATTCATGGAAACCAAACCAGTACGACAATTTGTCGAATAGCCAGGCTCATTACGAACAAACGGGGCCGGAAATCTGGAAACAAACTGAGGGTAAAATTACGCATCTGGTTGCCGGGGTAGGTACCGGCGGAACAATATCGGGTGCAGGTAAATATTTAAAGGAACAAAATCCAGATATAAAGGTTTGGGGAATAGATACTTATGGTTCTGTATTTAAGAAATATAAGGAAACGGGAGTGTTTGATAAAAATGAGATCTACCCCTATATTACCGAGGGGATTGGAGAAGATTTTTTACCCAGGAACGTTGATTTTGATGTCATAGACCGGTTTGAAAAGGTGACAGATAAGGACGCTGCTTTGATGACCCGTGATATAGCCCGGAAAGAGGGGATATTTGCGGGGAATTCGGCTGGTTCAGCACTTGCAGGCTTACTGCAACTGAAGGATGAACTGAGGGAAGGTGATGTTGTTGTAATCATATTTCATGATCATGGATCCCGGTATATGGGTAAAATGTACAATGAGGACTGGTTGAGGGAGCGTGGTTTTCTGGCGGATGAAAAGCTTACTGCCAAATCTATTCTTACCAAGCGGGGGAGACAGGAGATCGTTACTATTGATTGTGAGCAAACTGTTCTGGAGGCGATCAATACGATTAAGTCGCTGTATATTTCCCAGATCCCGGTTACTCAGAAAGGAATGATTGTGGGTAAAATTACAGAGAGTGATATTTTGAATTCAGTTTTGGAGAATGCTGCTCTAAGATCCGGATGTGTGAAGGATATTATGACAGTTTCATTTCCTTTTATTGATCTGAATACATCTATAGATAAGATAACATCCATTATAAATAAAGATAATATGGCTGTTCTGGTTGAGGATGATCTTGGTAATATTGAGATCATTACGCAGTACGATATCATTAATGCTATTTCTGCCTGATAATACTATTTTTATCAGTCCACAGGCTCAGTATAGGCAGTGTAAATAATGTATCCGAATCCTGAAAGCATGAGGAGGTGATAGGCTAAAAATCCCGGATCTTTAAAAAATATTCCTGCGAAAACAGCAAAGAGAAAATAAATAAACAACAGGATTTCCGGTATCTGTTTGCTTATTTTCCTGTGATCCCTGTACGAATTATTTTCTGAGTTCAGGTTGAATTTCGGGGTGCGTATAAATGCTGTCTTTTTACCAAAAAAACCCTGAAGAACTGCCTGGCTGTTATTATATGACATTCCCAGGGAAACGATCATTGCGATTGGAAATGCTTTTGAGATCACTTTCAATGTTAACCTGATCTTCTTTTTATCCATTAAAATTGCTGTAAAGCAATACATATAATTGATCAGGAAGACGATAAATAGCACGGAATTCCATTTAAAGAACAGGTCAAAAGCCGGGAACATGTTCTTAATAAACATGGCAGGTACACTTAAGAGCCCGGTAAGCAGAATAAAAACATATATATAATTACTAAGGAGATGAAAAGATCCGAAGAGTTTGACTGATAGGGGTAATTTGCATTCCCAGAGCTTTCCAAGAAGTTTTTTAGAAGTTTCGACCCCGCCCTTTATCCAGCGAAATTGTTGGGTTCGAACGGCGCTCAGCAGGTTAGGTAGTTCGGCAGGTGTAATGATGTCAGGACAGTAGCTGAAACTCCAGCCCTTCATTTGGGCCCGGTAGCTAAGATCAAGATCTTCAGTAAGGGTATCTGATTGCCATCCACCGGCTTCCATAATACAGCTTTTTCTCCAAATTCCTGCTGTGCCATTGAAATTAATGAAATAACCACTTTTATCACGACCTTCCTGATCAATAATAAAATGACTGTTCAGTCCAATTTCCTGTGCCCTGGTTAACCATGACTGATGGGCATTTATGTGTCCCCAGCGGGTTTGTACCATGCCGGTTTTCTCGTTTGTAAAGTGTGGCAGTGTTTTCAGCAGGAAATCAGGATGAGGTATAAAGTCAGCATCGAATATTGCCAGAAATTCGCCTGAAGCAAGATCCAACCCATATTGCAATGCTCCTGCTTTATATCCCTTTCTGTCTAAGCGGCGCAGGTGTTGAATATTTAAACCCTCTGCACATAACTCTTTGACCCTTTGGCGGATGATAGAAGCTGTATCATCGGTAGAATCATCAAGAACCTGAATCTCTAATTTGTTTCTAGGATAGTTCAATTCCGCAATTGAATCCAGCAGTCTCCCAATAACAAATCGTTCATTATAAATAGGTAATTGTATGGTTAACTGGGGAAAAACTTCTAATTGCTGAACATTGGTTGTTTTCTTTCTGTTCAGTAAAAAAGTTATCAGCAATGCCAGCTGCCCTATACTGAACAGTATAACAAAGAAAAAAAAGAAACAATATAAAATGATCACACTTAGCTCTAGCATAAACTGATCTGAGTAAGAGATTAAATGTTTTTAAAAATGGTTAGTAATATTTTATAACCAGCCATGATAGTCCCATAAATGGTGCCAGACACCTTGCTTATGCCTATGCGTTTGCGGTAACTTACGGGTATTTCGGCGAAATTTAATTTTAGTTTTGCTGCCTTCACCTGCATCTCCACAGTCCAGCCATAGGTTTTATCCTTCATTCCAATCTTTTGCAGTGCTTCCCACCTTATTGCCCGAAATGGCCCCAGATCAGTAAAGCTTGCATGGAAGAATAGTTTTATTAAACGGGTAGCAAGCCAGTTGCCTGCGATCTGCTGAAATAACATGGAGCCAGGCTGTCTTTCACCCATGGCTCTAGACCCGATAACCAGCTCAGCGCCGGAGTTAATAATGGGAGCGATCAGGGAGCTTATCTCCTGAGGGAAATCCGAGTAATCCCCATCCAGAAATACAATAATATCGTTCTGCATGGCCTTAGGTCTAATATACTCCATACCTTTTAAGCAGCTATAGCCATATCCTTTCCTGCTTTCCAGAAGTACTGTAGCACCCATTTTTTTTGCGGCCTTATCCGTGCTGTCAGTTGAAGCATTATCCACAACAATAATTTCTTTTACGAGATTCTCAGGGATATCTGCAATTACCTTAGCGATCGAGGCACTCTCGTTGAAAGCAGGTATGATCACATAAACAGAAGGCCCTGAAGTAAGCTGTATCATAATTTTTCTTCCGGCCTTATATATGGAATAAAGCGGCCTTCCTCTTCGGGGTTTTCCAGTTTTAAAACTCCGCGAGGGCATACAGCTGCGCAAATACCACAACCCACACAGGAGGCCCGAATAATATTCTCCCCTTTTTGGGCATAGGACCTGACATCAATTCCCATTTCGCAATAAGCAGAACAATTCCCACAGGATATGCATTGACCCCCATTCGTTGTTATTCTAAACCTGGATTTAAAGCGCTGAAATATTCCGAGGACAGCGGCCATCGGACAACCAAAGCGGCACCAAACCCTCGAGCCCATGATTGGATAAAAGCCTGTCCCGATCACGCCTGAAAAGACCGAACCGATCAAAAAACCATACCATTGTGCAAAGAGTCCGGAAGCATCACCCAGAATGGTTCCGCTTTTCCAGGAATTCAGCCAGAGTAAGCCGGTGGTAAGACTTACGAAAACCAGTACAGAATAGACCATCCATCGTTCAATTTTCCATGCTTTTAAGGATTTGTCAGAATTTTGACGGTATGGGTCACCCAGAGTTTCAGCGAGGGCCCCGCAGCCGCATATCCAGGAGCAATACCAGCGCTTCCCATAATTATAGGTCAGAATCGGAGTAGCTATGAAGGTCATTACCATTCCCCAGAAAATCATAAATACGCCCCAATTTCCTGAGGTTATCAGATAATTAACATCATCAGGAAACAGATAGGAATATTTTAATGGCCAGAAATAGGAAAAGTAAAATTCAGGCTGATTCAATTTCAGTAAAAATGCAGGAATTAAGAAGGCAAATCCAAGCTGGAAGAACATCACTGATAGGGTTCTTAATACCTGATACCGGCTATTGCGATATTTTCCGATAAAGCGGATACCCATTATGAGTACAGCAAGTGTATAAAAAGTACCGTATAAAAACCATTGATCGGATGCTTTATTCCTCAGCATCAAACTCAAGGGGTCCATTACTCTGATAAGGCCTTCAAGAAAATATGGAAACCAGTAGAGAATGATATAAAAGCCTGTCATTAGTACTGCAATACCCCAGGCAATAGGCCCCCTGTTTGTAGCGGGGTTTCTCATTATTCCATTATTCTTAATACCAGGTATCGCTTTAAAATACGGTATAGAATATATAATCCCGCCTGAGACAACTAATCCGATTATCAGCCAAAAGAATAAAATGGGCTGCGTTTTTCCTGCTCCGAAGGCAGCTATGAAAGAACAGAGTATAGCACATGCCGCCAGGGTTGCCCCTAATTTTTGCATTGGGTGGCTTTCTGAAGGCTTAGCTAATGATAATGAGATATCTTCCATTATTTTAATTCCTTATTGGTATTGGAAATGTAACTTCGTTTTGGGATGCTGAAAATGCGAGGGCGATTTCTTTAAAATAGGGTTTGGAAAATTCAGGATCAAACCAGCCTTTGTTAAGGTGTTTCATGACAAACTCAATTGTTTCATGATTGCGAATCCAATCTTCGGCAATCATTTGTCTGAATCTTAATCCTAAAAAATTTAATCCGAGCAGGCTTCGGTCTGCCTTATTAAAAGTTGCTCTGAAAGCCATTTTACCTTTTGGGTGCTCCCAGTAAAAGCTCGCCTGCTGATCATTCGTTTCGGGCGGAACCTGTCCATAGGTTTGGTATTCTATATCAAAGAACTTAGCTGAGTTGAACCAAATTCCACGATCATAAGCCGTTTTGTTCCTGCAAATAGTTTTTGCCAATGTTTCAGCCTGCATTTTGCCTGTGTACCATAATTGTTCTACTGATGGCGAACCCGAATTTGGATTTCTGAATTGGGCACAATCACCGGCAGCATAAATATGAGGGATACTGGTCTCGAAGTATTCGTTAACCAGAATTCCCCGGTCAGTTTTCAGGTGACTATTCTTTAAGAATTTTATATTAGGCCTTACACCTGCAGTTATACCTACAAGCTGGCATTCTATTTTTTCTTCTTTTTGTGTTAGAACAGCTTTCACGCCGCCCCGTTCATCAGGCAGGATCTCACTGAGTTCTGAGTTAGTTTTCAGATTTATTCCATGCTCCCGGATATGTCTCCCAATTAATTCAGCTTCTTCCCGGGGCAAAATATTACCCCAGTATGCTTTTTCACGGACAAGCATGGTTACCTGAATTTTTCGGCTATGAAGCATTTCAGCCATTTCTATACCGATTAATCCACCGCCAACCACAACCGCTGATAATATACCCCGGGTATTGTTCTCCATCTCCTCCAGATCCTGTATGCTATACAGACTTTGTACTCCCTTCAAATCTTCACCCGGCCAGCCGAATCTGTTAGGTATTGAACCACTTGCTATAATTAAGGTGTCGTAGGGTATTATTTTGCCATTATCGAGCCTTATCGATCTTTTTTCATGATCAAGTTCATTAACAACAGCTTTTACCAATGAAATTCTGTTCTTTTCCCAAAACCAATCTTCATATGGCTTTGTATGTTCAAACTTCATTTGTCCCATGTAGATATACATGAGTGCAGTACGTGAATAGAAGTGCTCGCTCTCCGCCGAGATCACTATTATCTGAACATCAGAGTCCATTTTTCGTATATTCCGGGCACAGGTAATTCCTGTAATTCCGTTGCCAATAATGACTATATTCATAAATAATACTTAAATATCAGCCGGCCATTTCTTTAGAATGTTACTTTGATTACTATAATACGGAAAAATGCCCTGTTTTGGATTTTTAATATGTATTTGCCATCTTTTGGAAAGCGGACAATCAATTTATTGGAGGTTCAGGGCTTCCAGCCGCTCTTTTTTATAAATGGAATTTATATCAGTTAAGGGGTCGGAAAGGAGGTAGATCCCGGTTCCTTTTTCGCGGGCGTAAGGATTTTCAACGACTCCTATTTGCCGGCAGGTTTTAAATGCAGGAGATATTTCATCTATACTATCATCAATTACAATTAAGTACCTGTTTGGTATGGTATCAGGAGCCCAAAAAGTGAAACTACTGTTCAGACAAACAGGTTCCGGAAGATTATATTTTGTTTTGAAGTGTTGAATGGCGCCTGCCTGTCCGTAATTATCTGTAATTATTGTGGTCTGAGAATGCTGGTCAGCTGGAATAAAACGGTAGGCTTCCTTGGCATATTGTGCCATTTCTTCCCAGCCTAGCATATCCCCATAGTCCTGAGTAGTAGCATGATTCTTTTGATCCTCCCACTTAACCGGAAAACTAAACCCCGACTGCGTAGTGAATTCGAAAAATCTCAGAGTGGAGCTGAAGGTCAGCATTGGAACTGCAATAGGTATAAGAATCAGGGAAGGTAACAGCAACAGGGTAACTGTCGTAAACCTAAATACGGGTTGAATAGAGTTCAGAACTTTCTGCAGACCTATTCCACCAGCTGCAAAAAGCATTGGGAAGGCTCCGAAGCTATAGTAAACTTTCCCCTGAAGAATGACCAGCATCAGTATGACCAGTACAAAGGAAATTCCCAGAAAGGAATACCGCTTATTACTTTTACTAACGAAGAGATAAATCAGACCTGAGAGCCACACCACTGAGGCAGAAGCATGAGTAATCAAAAGTTGAACTATAAATTCGGAAGGCTTTATATGGTTGAGCTGTTTGGCTCTTAGCTCATTCATATGAGCTATTACAGGCAGGTTATGGTTTATTTGCCAAATCAGATTGGGCAGGAAAATCAGAAAGGCAATTAAAAGAGCAAATATCCAGGTTCTGTTAATCAGAAGTTTTCTCTGGGGACTAATAGCAAGTCCTGCAAGGAGTGCCAGAATAAAAAATGCCATGGTATATTTATTTAGCATGCCGAACCCTGCAGCAACACCAAATAAATAAATGTAAGTGGTTTTATGTGTTTGAATGTATTTCACCATCAGGAAGGCTGATGATATCCAGAAAAGCTGATCAAAAACCACTGGTTGAAATAAATAGCCTGAGGCAAGAAATGAAGGTGATATTACCATTGCCGAACAGGCAACAAATATTGCAAAACGCTTTCCATTCATAGCCATTACCAATAGTCCGGTGATACCGACTACTAAAGCACTTGCCAAGGATGGAAAAATCCGAATCGCAAATACACTGTCTCCTAAGATCGCAGATGATAACCTGGAAATACCCGCAATAAAAGGTGGTACTTCTTTATACCCCCAATCTAAATGGTCTCCCATGGCCAAATAGAGTAATTCATCCCTGTGGAATCCGAATTGACTATTTGAAAGCAGATGAATTCCCAGCTTCAAAATAGTGAAAAACAGAATTAACTGGATTTCCTTGGGATTGCGTTTATAAAACGACATGAATTATTGGTTGGTGAAACTTAAATCTCATAAATGCATAGTTTTTACAATTCTTAATTCATAAAGCTCATGTTGCAATCAATGTACATTATTTGTAGCAGCTATGCGTTTTATATCTGCCCCCAGGGCTCTTAAACGAACGTCTATATCCTGGTAGCCACGCTCGATCTGTTCTATATTGTGAATTATGGAAGTTCCCTGGGCTGAAAGTGCTGCAATAAGCAAAGATACACCTGCCCGGATGTCGGGTGAGGTCATCTGAATACCGCGAAGTTTCACCTTTTTATCAAGACCAATCACGGTTGCACGGTGAGGGTCGCATAAAATGATCTGGGCACCCATATCTATTAACTTATCAACGAAGAACAAACGGCTTTCAAACATTTTCTGATGGATCAATACATTGCCTTTAGCCTGGGTTGCAACGACCAGCATAATACTCAGCAGATCGGGTGTAAAACCAGGCCAGGGAGCATCTGCAATGGTCATTATTGATCCGTCAATAAATGTTTCAACCTCATAATGTTTTTGGGAAGGGATAAAAATATCGTCACCTCTTAATTCAAACTTAATCCCCAGTTTCCTGAATACTTCGGGTATCATTCCTAGCTCTTGGAAATGCACATCTTTGATTGTTATCTCTGATTCTGTCATTGCGGCAAGGCCAATAAAAGAACCTATTTCAATCATATCGGGTAATAAACGGTGTTCAGTTCCCCCCAACTTTTTCACGCCTTCAATTTTTAGTAAATTTGATCCGACACCTGTGATTTTAGCTCCCATTCTGTTCAGCATCTTACATAATTGTTGCAGATAGGGTTCACAGGCAGCATTATAAATAGTGGTAATGCCTTTTGCAAGTACAGCGGCCATCACTACATTGGCTGTACCTGTAACAGATGCCTCATCCAGCAAAATATAAGCACCTTTCAAATTACTGGCATCAACATTAAAGAAGTTTGTTTTTTTGTCGAATATAAATTTTGCTCCTAATTTTTCAAAACCTAAAAAGTGAGTGTCAAGGCGTCTGCGACCAATTTTATCTCCCCCAGGTTTAGGGATAGCAGCCTTGCCAAAACGTGCTAATAAAGGGCCAACGATCATTATTGAGCCCCGCAGACTTCCACCTTTTGATCTGAATGATTCAGAATGAAAAAAATCAAGATTGATGTCAGATGCTACAAAGGTGTAGGTATCTTTATTTATCCGTTCAACTTTTACTCCAAGATCAGTTATTAATTCTATGAGTTTGTTGACATCTTTAATATCCGGAATATTGCTGACAGTTATTTTTTCCTCAGTAAGAAGAACAGCGGAAATAATTTGTAATGCTTCATTTTTTGCTCCCTGAGGGATTATCTCACCCTTTAATGGCTTTCCACCAACAATTTCAAATGCGTTCATCTGTGCAATAAAGATTAAAATAATAGATTCTTAATATTGATAATCGACTAATTTACAAAAACTAGCTTTCCTTCCTTAAATAAAATGAGATTGTGAAATTCCACTTTAACAGGTTCTTAAAAATACTTTGGGCAAAATTATTTTCTGGAAGGCTCTACGGCCTGGCTGTTAATAAATTTCCAGGATGAATTTAAATGTATAAAGCTCTTTAGAATTTGATATTTATTAAGTTTTTGGACTTAAATTAATACCGTTTTCCTCCGGGATTGTTGGTCCTTTGGCGATTGGAACCCGGATTATTTCTGTTGCTGCTATTCTGCCTTCCCTTATTCTGGTTTGTATTTCTTTGCCTGCTGGCCGGTGCGGGTTGTCGTACTTCTACCCTCTGAAGGTTGACATTATCCTCAAGCTGCAAAGCTCCGTTTGACATTTCACGCAGATCTTTTATGATAGTCTCATCCGCAACACTGTCTTTATTCCAGGTTACATATGCCATTTTCATAAAATTAGCGATCGATTGAACCATTGATTGTTTTCGTTCAGGATCTTCAATCGTTTTGGCACGGCTGATCATTAATTCTACGGTTTTTCCATAGTGCTTATATTTAATTCGCTGTTGAGGATATGATAAAGGAGCCGGTTTAAACCGGATGGCATCTTCTGAGGGTTTTGGATATGGAGAATCTACATCGATCTTAAAATCGGAAATGATATGCAGGTGATCCCATAGCTTATGTTTAAAATCAGCTACATCACGAAGATGTGGATTTAAAAATCCCATCAGGTCTATAACGACCTGGGCATAACGATTGCGTTCCTCCTTGGTAGGAAGATCGACAATATATTTAACCATATTTTGCACATTACGCCCGTATTCGGCTAGGATTAGTTTTTTCCTGGTAGTATTATAATCGAATGTCATGTTAATTTATTAATATCGCAGGCTTAAATATGTGGTTCTAAAGCCTTAAAGCACGATTTTGAATTTATTTTATAATTTTCAATTTAGCAAATTTTAATAATAATTGCTTCTGTCCTAAATCTTTAAAAAATATTGTTGCTTTTACGTCTGGTTTGCTGCCTTCCAGGTGGATAACTTTGCCGAAACCAAACCTCTCATGTTCAACTTCCATACCAACCTGTAAGCCAGAGGTATCAGATGGTGCGAAACCCTCGCTGGGCACATGTGCTTTTGGTAAAAGGGAACCTGTTTTCGGGATAGAGGATGGTTTGGGTTTGCTGAATGATTCTTTCTGTTGCCACGCTGATCTTTCCTCATCAAGGAAAGGACTGCCGGAATTCTTCGAAGGTGATTTAAAATCGAGATCTAAATACCTGGCATCAATTTCTTCGATAAATCGACTAGGTTCGCAACTGGTCAATGTTCCCCAGCGGTAACGTGATGTAGCATATGAAAGTGTTAATTTTTTCCCGGCACGGGTTGTGGCCACATAAAAAAGACGGCGTTCCTCCTCCAGGTCTGTTCTTGAACTTAAGGACATCTGGGAAGGGAAGAGGTTCTCTTCCAGGCCAACTACAAATACATTATCAAATTCTAAGCCTTTTGCCGAGTGAATGGTCATTAAGGACACAGTATCTGCATTGGGATTTTTATCATTATCGTCATTGGTTAGCAGGGCAATATCCTGCATAAAAACATCCAGACCTTTTTCCTCAATGTCTTCTCGTTCACTGAATTCTTTTATACCATTCAATAACTCCTGAATATTTTCATATCTGCTTAAACCTTCCACTGATTTGTCAGAATACAGGTCTTTTAGCAGGGTTGAGTGCTGAGCAATATGTAGAGCAGTATCATAAGCTGAATGCGTTTTGGTCATTACCTGAAAGCTTTGTATAAGCGAGGCGAAATTTCCGACCGATCCTGAACTTCGTTGGTCCAGGTATTGATGAGCGTTGCATATGATTTCCCAGATCGTTAGATTTTGCTTGTCAGCAGCGATCATAATACGCTCGACGGTAGTATCCCCGATCCCGCGGCGAGGATAATTTATAATTCGTTTTATTGCTTCTTCGTCATTTGGATTAAAAGTTAATCTGAAATAGGCGATAAGATCTTTGATCTCTTTGCGCTGGTAAAAGGAAAGGCCGCCATAAATTTTGTAGGGGACGTTCAGCTTGCGCAAAGCTTCCTCCATTGCCCTTGATTGAGCGTTTGTGCGGTAAAGTATGGCAAAATCATGATATTTTGAACCTTTTAAAGTCTGCTCCTGTACTATAGCCTCGGCAACTATTTTACCTTCTTCATTGTCACTGAAAGCTCGTGAGACTTTTATCTTATCTCCGGTTTCATTCTCAGAATAGACAGATTTTTTAAGCTGATTTTTATTATTGGCTATGATGCTGTTGGCGACATTGACAATATTTTGGGTTGAACGGTAATTCTGTTCTAACTTAAAAACCTTTAGGTCAGGATAATCTTTTTCAAAGTTCAGGATGTTCTGGATATTTGCACCCCGAAATGCATAGATACTTTGGGCATCATCACCTACCACACAGATATTCTCATTATTGGCTGAGAGCTTTTTAACAATCAGGTACTGAGAGTAATTGGTATCCTGATACTCATCAACCATTAAATACTTGAATTTATTCTGGTATTTGTAGAGTACCTCAGGATGTTCCCGTAGCAGTACATTAGTTTTAAAAAGAAGATCATCGAAATCCATGGCACCCGCCCTAAAACACCGCTGAGCATAGGTCTGATAGATTTCACCTAATTTTCCTCTGCCGCTGGTAAAATCTTCAGCCTGAATATTTTCATTCTTTAAATACTCTGCCGGGGATATGAGATTATTTTTCGAGGAAGAAATCCGGTTATAAACGAAATTAGCGTTATAGAGCTTATCGTCCAATTGTTTCTCCTTCAGAATTGTTCTGATCAGACTTTTACTATCATCCGTATCATAAATGGTAAAATTGCTTGGATATCCAATTTTAGAGGCCTCTACCCTCAGGAGTTTTGCAAAAACGGAGTGAAATGTGCCCATCCAGATATTTTTAGCTTCCGGACCGACAACTTTTATAATTCGTTCCCTCATTTCTTTTGCGGCCTTATTTGTAAAGGTAAGTACCAGAATATTGAATGGATCCACTCCTTTTCTGATCAGGTGGGCTACACGATAAGTAATTACCCTCGTTTTCCCTGACCCAGCTCCGGCAACTATAATCACTGGTCCTTCTGTCTGCTCCACTGCCGCCTTCTGTGAAGGATTTAATCCATCTAAATAATCCAAAATCTACTCCTGTTTTTATCCGCTAAATTAATAAAGAGATCTGAGATTAAAGGTTTGGAGCTAAATTCAGATATATAAATCAATAAATCGAGTGCTTTGCTTTACTCTAGGATGTTTAGCTCAGGCCGGGAAATTGTAAATTGATCTTTATTCGTCGCTAATCAAGCTTGATTTATGAGGATTGTTAAGGTTTTCATTGATATTCATGATCTTATCATCAAGATCATAGATACATTTTCCCATTTGCTCAACAAACTCTTCGCTTTCAATCAGATCATCCTTTTCCAACAGAAGGAGCCCTTTTAAAGTAGCCACAGGACTTCGGATCTGATGAGAAAGATGGGAAGAGTATTCAGAAAGTTTTTTATTTTTAATCTTCAGGTCTTTTGTCCGGTCATTAATTATCTCTTCAAGATTTTGGTTAGCCTGATCCAGATCATCTTTTTGCTTCGAAATCGCGAGGTTCAGCCTGGTTAATTCTTTATTCGTAAGGGTGGATCTGCGAACATTCTTAACCAGTAAAACAATTACAATAAATGCCAGTATTGCGACAATGCTACTCGACCAAAACAGGATTTGGGTATATTTTTGCCGGGCAATGGTGAGTTCATTTTCCCGCTGCTTTGCCAACTGTCGGTGCTGTGCTTCCAATAAACTAATCTTATCAGAAACATTACTTTTATAGGTTATACTATCCTGCTTGTAGACCTGTTGTAAATAGTATAGCGCGCGCTGGTAATTTTTGCGTTTGTTTTCTAATTCATAGGAAGTTAATAAATAATCGTATTCCAATTTAGTACTCTTTACCAGTTTAGCGAATGAGGCTCCTTCCTTAATGACTTTTTCTGCATTTTCAAATTTTTTCTGCAATATATAAATGGAACTAAGCGTCAGATTTATACTGGCAATTGAATTATTTAAATCATTTGCTTTAGCTTTCTTTTTAGCCTCTAATAAATAACTTTCAGCTTTTTTTAGTTGTTTGAGATTGAAATAGATAACACCAAGATTTTGTAAGCTTTGAGTAACTCCAACTGTAACATCTAATTGGGTGAACATTTGAAGGCTTTTTTGATAATTAAATAGAGCCTGCTGAAATTTTTCCTTTCTGAAATATACAGTCCCCAAGTTTAAATATAGCCCTGCAATAAGATCCTTTATGTCGAGTTTTTGAGCTAAATGGAGTGATTTATTGAAGTTTTGGAGTGACTTATCGTAATCTATTTCAATGTACAAATTTCCAATATTGTTATATGTTTTAGCCTCTCCTTTTTGGTTTTTACTTTGTTTGAAATAGGTTAATGCTGTTAGAAAGTTATCTATTGCATCTTCTTTTTGATTTAAATAATACCTTCCTATACCTTTTATTCGATATGCTTCTCCAATGCCGTCAGTATAGTTTATGTTTTGCGCTAACGTAAGGGCTTTATTTGCGTATTCTATAGTCAGGTCAGGGTCTTTGAGCCGATTTTTAAAAGCAATATTATTGAGCTCAATAACTTTAGACGTATCTTCAGAGCCATTTATAACTTTATCTGAACTTCTTGAAAGATTTTGAGTATAAGCCTCAAAGGTTATGAAAAAAAATAAAAGGACTAAGTATGATATTTTCATTTCAACAATTATACAGTAAGTTTATTGTAAATTTAGTTAATCTGACTAACCATTTAATTTTTATTTAGCCCGAATATTTAAAGCTTTGGCTTTAAAGGTTTCATATTTACTCTAATAAACAATTTATTTAATAAACACAATTTTAAAACCCCAAAATCATGAAAAAGAAAGTATTAACATTAATGGTAATTGCAGTTTTAGGTTTTAGTTCATGCAAGAAAGATGAATTAGTTACTCCTGCCAAACCTTCACCTGAAAAAATTGCTGATAAAAGTGTTGTAGGAACATGGGATTAGTTAAATGCCCTGGAAATACAATTTGAACTACTTTAGCCAAATAGTATTAATTGCAATACTTGAATGTTATGAGATTATCAAACTTGAAGTGGATTCCAGGTCTCAGAGTTAGAATTGCAGGAAATGCAGTTTTTTAAGTAATTAGTATATTTTAAACATTAAAAATTAACAATCATGAAAAAAATAATCATAACCATAGCATTAGCAGGTTTTATCTCCTTAGGTTTTACCCTGATTGAAAACAGTACTACTTCAATCAATGAAGTCAGTTCTGAAACAACCATTAAAAATAACAACGACTTTGCAAAATCCAATATGCAAAGCGAAAAGAGCGATAGGCGTCTGGCCAGCTGGGATTAATCTTGTAAGTTGCCTAATTACATTGATTTAAGCAGATAACGGCTTGATATAAGGATATTTATATTAAAAAATTTGGTTGGGATATTTCCTTTTGCTGATTTTTTTATAAACCGGTTTAGGGCTGAACTTAGATTTATATCTTTGTTAAAAACCAATTATATGCAAAACATTAAACAGTACGTAGGTGAGAACAAACAGCGCTTTTTGGATGAATTATTTGAACTTCTAAGATTTCCGTCGGTAAGCGCTGACCCCAAATATAAAGACGATATGCTTAAAACTGCAGAATATGTTGCAGAAAAGCTGAGGTCCGCTGGTGCTGATAAGGTTGAGATCTGCCCAACAGCTGGTTATCCTATAGTGTACGGTGAAAAGATTATTGACAGTTCCTTACCTACTGTTTTAGTATACGGGCATTATGATGTTCAGCCGCCTGATCCACTTGAATTATGGAAAACGCCACCATTTGAACCAAAAATTCGGGATGGGAAGATATATGCCCGTGGTTCATGTGATGACAAAGGCCAGTTCTATATGCATGTAAAGGCTTTTGAACTCATGATAAGTACCAATACTTTGCCATGCAATATTAAATTCATGATTGAGGGTGAAGAGGAAGTGGGTTCCAATAATCTTGGAATTTTCGTGGGCCAAAATACGGAGCGGTTAAAAGCCGATGTAGTTTTGATATCCGACACCTCAATGATCAGTTTGGAACACCCATCTTTGGAGACTGGTTTACGCGGACTTTCATATGTTGAAGTTGAGGTTACAGGGCCCGACCGTGACCTTCATTCAGGAGTTTATGGCGGGGCGGTTGCTAACCCGGCCACAATACTTGCAAAATTGATAGCTTCAATGCACGATGAGAACAATCATATCACCATACCCGGTTTTTATGATGATGTACTGGAATTAAGCGCTCAGGAACGTGAAATGCTTAATAAAGCCCCCTATAATGAGAATGAATACAAACTTGATCTGAAGGTTGATGAACTTTGGGGCGAAAAAGGTTATACAACTTTGGAACGGACCGGTACACGCCCGACCCTTGAAGTAAATGGCATCTGGGGAGGCTATACAGGGGAAGGTGCTAAAACAGTTTTGCCATCCAAAGCATCTGCGAAGATCTCGATGCGCCTGGTACCCAATCAGCAATCAGATAAGATTACCAAACTCTTTAAAGATCATTTCGAAAAGATTGCTCCTAAGAGTGTAAAAGTAAAGGTTAGCCCGCATCACGGCGGTGAACCAGTAGTAACACCCACTGATAGTATTGCATATAAAGCTGCAGAAAAAGCGATTCTTGAATCCTTCGGAAAAGAACCTATTCCAACAAGGGGAGGTGGGAGTATTCCAATTGTGGCTCTTTTCGAGAAGGAATTAGGTATTAAAACTGTTCTGTTGGGATTCGGACTGGATAGCGATAACCTTCATTCACCAAATGAAAAATTCGATATCGCTAATTTTTATAAGGGAATAGAAACAATTCCTCTTTTCCATAAATATTTTGCTGAATTAAGTAAATAGAACAGGTTCAATCATAGTTTAGGGACCGGATACTACTATCCCTGAACTATGATTGAATGTTATACTCTCCACATGTCACAATTCTTTAGGAACTGATCGTCAGCATCTGCCCCTATTCCAGGGCTTTCCGGAATATCTAAAAAGTATCCATTATAGGTTATTCCTCCAATAACAGGATCAGCAAGGTGTCCCAGTAAACAGGTGTCCAGGTCGAAATATTTAATGTCCGGACAAGCATAGGCAAAATGTAAATTTGCGCTCAGGGCGATACGGCTTTCGAGCATACTCCCGATCATACATGGTATTCCTGCTTCGGAAGCAGTTTTGTGGATCTCAAGTCCTTCGAAAATTCCTCCTGATTTGGCAAACTTAATATTAATGGAATCACATGCATTTGAATTAATTAACTTCCTTGCATCATGATGGTCGTAACAACTCTCATCTGCCATGATCTTTATAGATGTCCTTTGCTTTAACTCCGGAAGAAGATCATCATACCATGTACGCATGGGTTGCTCACAAAACTCAATATTAAAATCTTTCATGCCGTTTAAGCAATAAACAGCTTCATTGAAGTCCCAGCCCTGGTTGGCATCAATTCTGATCAGCATTTCATCACCAACCCTTTCTCTTATTTTCCTTATTCGCTGCAGATCTGCTTCAGCCTTTTTACCTAATTTTATCTTTAAAATAGTTGCACCTTGTTTCTGGTATTTTGCTGCTAAGGCAGACATTTCTTCGGGGCTGCCAATTCCAATGGTCATATCAGTTTCCACTTTTCTTTTACTTCCGCCCAAATATTTATACAGGGGTTGTCTCTGGCTTTTTGCAGCCAGGTCATACAGAGCCATATCAAATGCACTTTTTATAGTTGGGTTGTGAGAAGCATAATTGTGAAGGTCCTGTAAACGCGCAGCAATATCAAGTGGGTCTTTTCCTTTCAAAACCTGCCCAAAATCTTTGGCCATGGCCAGGCAGGTTTCCTGGGTCTCACCAACGATCATGGGAAATGCAGAACATTCCCCGACCCCTAAGTGATCAGTATCAGTAAAAATTCTGATAAATACATTCTGGGCAAAATCCATGGTTCCTGTTGCAATTACAAAGGGTTCCATTGGAATACTAAAACGGTAAATGTCTGTGTGAGTAATTTTCATGGCGAAATTTAATGCTTTAAGTCTGATCAAAAAAAATAATTCTTTAAACATTTTATTCCTGAGCTGGTTATTTAAGATACAAATACAAATACAAACACTATGAAAACCGAATTGAAAAACAAAACAGCTGAAGATAATTCAGCATTTCTGGAATTTTTCACAGAAGAATTAAAGGATATTTATTGGGCCGAAAAACATCTAGCCAAAGAGTTGCCCAAAATGTCTAAAGCCGCAACCTCTTCACCGCTTAAAGAAGCATTTCTGAGCCATGCATCCCAAACCGAAAACCATATTTCAAGGCTTGAAGATATTTTCAGAGTACTGGATTTGAAACCAGTTGCAAAAGTCTGTGACGCAATGGTTGGCCTTTTAAAAGAAGCAAAAAGCATACTGGAAGATACGGAAAAGAATAGCATGACAAGGGATTGCAGGCCTTATTTTAGCTGCACAAAAGGCTGAGCATTATGAAATTGCTACATACGGAACGCTTCGTATATTTGCTCAGGTAATGGGTATGGATGACGCTTATAAAATTTTAACCTCAACTCTTGATGAAGAAAAAGAGACCGATGTACTCTTAACCCAGATTGCTGAGAGTTATGTTAATGAGTCTGCTTCAGAAGAAACAAAATAATCTATCCTAACCATTATCTTGTAAGGGCTGCATAGTTTGGTGCAGCCTTTCTTATTTTTGTAAATTAACAGATTCTCATGCCAAACAGATTACAAAATCAAACATCTCCATATTTATTGCAGCATGCCCAAAACCCGGTAGATTGGTATCCCTGGGGGGATGAAGCTTTATCAAAAGCAAGATCCGAAAATAAACTGATACTCGTGAGTATAGGATATTCGGCATGTCATTGGTGTCATGTGATGGAGCATGAAAGTTTTGAGGACCAGGACGTTGCAGGTATAATGAACAAATATTTTGTTTGTATTAAGATTGACCGTGAGGTGCGTCCCGATATCGATCAGATCTATATGAATGCTGTTCAGCTGATGACAGGCAGCGGGGGATGGCCCCTAAACTGTTTTTGTTTACCTGATCAACGTCCGATTTACGGAGGCACCTATTTCCACAAAAACGACTGGAAAAGTCTTTTATTAAATCTTGCCGAATTCTGGGAAAAGAAACCGGATGAGGCCATTGAATATGCAGTCAGACTTACTGAAGGAATACATCAGAGCGAGCAGCTTATCACAATAAGGGAGGAGACTCAATATACCAAAGTGGATATTAAAGCGATTTTTGAGCCCTGGAAGCGGTCTTTTGATATGGTGGAAGGCGGATACAACCGTGCACCAAAATTTCCTCTCCCCAATAACTGGCAATTTATGCTTCGTTATGCCCATTTGATGAAGGATGATGCGGCACATACAGCCAGCAGAATTACTCTTCAAAAAATGGCCTTCGGCGGAATATATGATCAGATTGGGGGGGGATTTGCCCGATACTCTGTGGATGCTAAATGGCATGTTCCTCATTTTGAAAAAATGCTTTACGATAATGCACAGCTTGTATCTCTTTATTCAGAAGCTTACCAGTATACTCCTGACCAGATATATAAGGATATTGTTTATGAAAGTTTAGCTTTTGTAGAGCGGGAAATGACATCAGCAGAAGGCGGCTTTTACTCAGCTTTAGATGCCGACAGTGAAGGTGTCGAAGGTAAATTTTATACCTTCAGCAAGAATGAATTAAAAACCATTTTAGGAAAAGATGAGGATCTGTTCAGTATTTATTATCAGGTTACAGATGAAGGAAACTGGGAAGAGGAAGGGACAAATATTCTATTAAGAAAATTTGATGATGATGAACTTGCTTTAAAACTTGGATTAACTGTACAGGATTTAAAGAATAAAATTTCCGTTCTAAAGGAAAAGGTTCTAAGTGCTCGTTCGGGTCGTATTCGTCCGGGGCTTGATCATAAAATTCTTGCCTCATGGAATGGAATGATGTTAAAAGCTTATACAGATGCCTTTCGGGTATTTGAAGAACCGAAATTTCTGGAAAAGGCAAAATTAAGTGCCGGATTTATCCTGAATAAGCTGATGCTCAATGATAAGCTCACAAGAGTTTATCATACTAATGGAGCTTCAGAAGAGTGGTCAGGAGCCTTCCTGGATGATTATGCATTTGTAATTGAGGGGTTAATAGGCTTGTATGAAGCTGGTTTTGACGAAAACTATCTTCATACTGCAAAAAAATTAACAGATCATACCATTTCAGATTTTTACGATGAACAGAGTGGTATGTTCTTTTATACGCCAGGTTCAGGGGAACAGCTCATTGCCAGAAAACAGGAGATCATGGATAATGTTATCCCTTCCTCAAATTCTGCAATGGCACACAACTTATATAAACTTGGCCATTTTTTTGATGATCAGGTATATTTAGATATGTCTGGGCAAATGTTACGGAATGTTCATCCGCACATTAAGGCCTATGGCTCAGCTTATTCAAACTGGGCTTCCTTGCTATTATTTCAGGTTTTTGGTATATTTGAAATCGCAATCACCGGTACAGAAGCTGAGAAAAAGCGTACGGAAATTGAAAAATTCTATATTCCCAACAAAATACTTTTGGGAGGAACATCAGGAACATTACCTTTGTTAAATGATAAATGGGCTGCAGAAACTAAAATTTATGTATGCCAGAACAGTACCTGTTTGTTACCTGTTACAGAGGTAGTTGACGCAATTAAACAAATCGATAACCCAAGTACAACGCCGGGAGCCCGGGATTAAGAAACCCATACCTGCCTATTACTTAAATTAATTAAAATGACAATTCAATCAAACAGCGTTGTAGCGCTAACGTACGATCTTTACACCAGAGAAAATGATCTGGAAGTATTTGTAGAAAAAGCAGATGAGCAAAATCCCTTGGTTTTTTTATATGGGGTGGGGATGATGCTTCCTAAATTCGAAGAAAATTTAGTCGGCCTGAATATAGGCGATAATTACGATTTTCACCTCGTAGCCGTAGATGCCTATGGACTAAAGGATGAAAATGCCATTACTGAACTTCCGCTGGACATGTTCGGAGATATGGATATGCCGGAGGTAGATTCGATTTTACCATTACAGGATAATGAAGGAAATCAGTTCAGGGCAAGGGTACAGGGTCTGACTGAAAATGCCGTGATCGTTGATCTGAATCACCCTATGGCAGGTCAGGATCTGCATTTTATTGGTAAGATCATTTCCGTTCGCGAAGCCACCAGTGATGAATTGGCTCATGGCCATGCTCATGGTGCTGATGGACATGAAGCTCATTAAAAGTATTTTGAATACGTCGGGAAGGTATTGCTTTAGCAATGCCTTTTTTTATGTCAAAAAATTCATTCCCAATCCGGACTTATTTAACTATTAAACCAATAATAAAATTATATCCATGACAGTAGGATTAACATGAAAAAAAAATATTTGAAAATCATCTGTTCTTCATCTTGTGATCATAATTTCATATTAAAAATAATCAGATATGAAAAAATATACACAAATTAAAAGGGCTTTACTTGTATTAAGTATAGCTTTATTGGGCCTTAGCTCATGTCAGAAAGACTCAATTTCACTGAATGATGAACTGGAATTTGCAAAGCTTGAGGCTATAACGATCAGCAGTACTTCTGCGATTTCAGGATCAGGGAACACTACAGATTCCTTATATGCAATGGAGGCTTGTAAAAAGGGAAACAAGAAGACTTCGGTTGAATTTACTCTGCTTCCTGCTTCAATCGCTACCTATCTCAGTGCGAATTATTCCGGTTACACTTTTCAAAAGGCATACCAGATCACAAATCAAACCAGCTCTGCCGTTGAAAGTTTTGCAGTGATGATCCTATTTAACGGTAAGCCTGCGGCATTAAAATTTGATGCTTCCGGTAGTTTTGTTAAAGTTCTGGAAATCAGAGAGGGCCGGAATATGAAGGGCCGTGGAGGCTGGAGTGCCGGAGGCTGTTTTGATAACAGGGATGGCAAACAGCGCGATACACTTGCCATCAGTTCCCTTCCTGCATTGATAAAAACCTATTTCGCTGCCTCTTATCCTGCGGATACCCTGGTTCATGCCTTTGTCAATAAGGACCTGAGTATAATAGTGATCAGTAAGAATGTAAATTATTTTGCTACTGCATTTACTTCGGCAAACATTTTTATAAAACGGATTCAATTGCCGGCTTTCCCTGCAAAAGGGAGATCAATAGAGGCGACAGCGCTTCCAGCTAAATCACTTGCTTTTCTGAGTACGACCTATCCGAATTATGTGTTCAAAAAAGCATTTGAAATCAAGGCAAACGGTACTTTAAAGGGGTATCTGGTATTAATTGATGCCAACCTGACCAAGTATGCGTTACATTTTGACGCTACCGGACAATTTGTGACTGCTGTTACCATCAGATAATAATTTTCCTGCCTTTTGTTTGAAGCAGCTTCCGAATAAGGGAGCTGCTTTTTTTATTTGAACAGCTTATTGCTTTGCTTCTTGGTCTGATGGTACAGGTAGAATCAGTTAATAGCCGGGTGTTCCATTTGTTGGTTTTCTGTTTATTTATATAAATTGCAGGTCAAAGTTATTCCATTCCATATTGAAATCTATGAAAATTTTCATTCAATTTTTATTCTGCTTTCTGATCTCATTTAGTACATTCAGCCAATCACAAACACCGGGTATTTCTATAATTCCTCAGCCGGTTCATTTGCAGAAAGGTTCCGGTCATTTTACCCTGCCTAAAAATGTTGTTATACAGGCGGCAAATTCACCCGAATTAATGCAAACAGTAGCTTTTTTAAGAGAAAGATTGTCAGTGCCAACTGGTTATAATGTGATTTCCTTAGTCAATTCAGCAACACCAGCAATAAAATTACAATTGAATGCCGCAAATGATCCTAAACTGGGAACTGAGGGCTATCATATTTCTGTAACGCCTGCTCATATTCTCATTAAAGCTAACCAGCCTGCAGGATTATTTTATGGAGTTCAGACACTGGTTCAGCTATTTCCAAAGGAAATAGAAAGTAAAACCCAGGTTAAAAATATAAGCTGGATTTTACCTGCTGTTGAAATAACTGATTATCCTAAACTTGGCTGGCGGGGATTAATGTTTGATGTTGCTCGGCATTTTTTTACAAAGGATGAGGTAAAACAATATATAGATGCTATGGTTCGCTATAAATACAATGTACTGCACCTGCATCTTACGGATGATGAAGGCTGGAGAATCGAAATCAAGGGTTATCCTAAATTAACAGAAGTTGGTGCCTGGAATGTGAAAAGAATCGGGGAATTCGGCGATTTTATTCCTCCCACTGCAGATGAACCACGTGATTATGGCGGATTTTATACCCAGGAGGATATCAAAGAACTGGTTAAGTATGCAAAGGACAGATTTGTTAACATTATGCCTGAAATTGATGTTCCGGGACATAGCCTTGCAGCAATAGCCTCCTATCCTGAATTATCCTGTACTCCTGAAGCGGTTAGCTATAAGGTCAGATCGGGTGAGAAGATCATGGATTGGTCGGGTGGCGCTCCGCCGAAAGCTTTATTGGATAATACGCTTTGCCCGGCAAATGAACTTGTTTATAGTTTTATGGATACTGTTATTACTCAGTTGGCAAACCTTTTCCCTTTTGAATATATTCATATGGGTGGGGATGAGGCTCCCATAAATTACTGGCAAAAGAACGATCAGATCAGGGCATTGATGCTCCGTGAGGGAATAAAGGATATCACCAAAGTTCAGGGTTATTTTACCCAAAGAGTAGAGAAGATCGTAGAATCGAAAGGTAAAAAAATGATGGCCTGGGACGAGGTTCTGGAGGGCGGGGTTAGTTCTTCCACTGAAGTGATGAGCTGGCGCGGAATGAAGTATGGCATTGAGGCTGCCCAGAATAAACATCAGGTGGTTATGAGTCCTACAACCTATGCCTACCTTGATTATATGCAGTCAGATGTGATTTCAGAACCCAGGGTATATGCTTCACTCCGCCTCAATAAATCCTATGAATTTGAGCCTGTTCCGGCAGGAGTTGATCCTCAGTATATTAAGGGGGGGCAGGCCAATTTATGGACAGAACAGGTTTATAATATTCGCCAGGCAGAATACATGACCTGGCCCAGAGGATTTGCCATCGCAGAATCTGTATGGTCTCCAAATGAAAAGAAGAACTGGCCTGATTTCTTTGGCAGGGTGGAGGATCATTTTAAGCGGATGGATATTTCCGAAACCAAGTATTCTCCAGGCGTTTACGATCCTGTTTTCAGAGCCGGTAAAACTGCTGATAATAAATTAACGATCGATCTTAGCACAGAAGTGGAAGGGCTTGATATTTACTACAGTTTTGACAATTCCTTCCCTGACCGGTTTTATCCAAAATATATGAGCACACTCATTGCACCCATCGATGCTAAACAACTCAAAGTGATCACCTATAAGGGAAATGTACCTGTGGGCAGAATGTTAACTATGCCGATTGCCGAATTAAGAAAACGGGCAAGGATGTAAAACTCTCTTTACAGGAAAGCCGGTGATAATTTTCACCGGCTTTCCTATTTCGCTGATATTCTAAAAAAGAAAGTTCTGCTTCAATCTCAGGCCATGGCGTATAAGCCCTCACGCTGCTGTTTCACGACATCACTATTGATATACTCATCATAAGTCATCAGTTTATCAATTATCCCGCCCGGGGTTAATTCAATAATGCGGTTTGCCACAGTTTCGGTCAATTCATGATCCCTTGAGGTGAATAAGATCACCCCTTTGAAATCTTTCATTCCATTATTTAAGGCAGTGATGGATTCCAGATCCAGGTGATTTGTTGGTTCATCAAACATCAGAAGATTGGCCTGCTGAAGCATCATTCGGGAAAACATACAACGCATTTTCTCTCCACCGGACAACACAGAAGATTGCTTTAATACTTCTTCACCAGAAAAAAGCATCCGGCCCAGAAAACTACGGACAAACTGCTCGTCCTTGTCAGTTGAGTATTCACGCAGCCAGTCGATCAGGTTAGTATCTTTGCCCTTAAAATAGGCGGAGTTATCATTTGGTATATCTGCAATATTAATGGTTACTCCCCATTTAAAGGAGCCTTTGTAATCAGTATCACGCCCGTTAAGGATATCATAAAATGCAGTTGTGGCTAAACTGTTTTCAGAAAGTACAGCGATTTTATCCCCTTTGTTGACCATCAGGCTGATCCCTGAAAATAACAATTCACCATTTAATTCTTTTCTCAGATTCTCTATCTGCAGGATCTGATCTCCTGCTTCACGTCCCTGGTGATTGAATAATATGGCAGGATATTTACGGTTTGATGGTTTGATCTCATCGATATTGATTTTATCCAATGCTTTTTTACGACTCGTTGCCTGCTTGGATTTGGATGCATTAGCGCTGAACCGCCGAATAAATTCCTGAAGCTCTTTGACCCGCTCTTCAGTCTTTTTATTCTGATCAGAGCGCTGTTTTAATGCCAGTTGGCTTGATTCGTACCAGAAGGAATAATTACCGGTGTAAATATTCATTTTACTGAAATCAATATCTACCACATGGGTACATACTGTATCTAAAAAGTGCCTGTCGTGTGATACAACAAGTATAATTCCTTCATAAGAGGCGAGGAAGTCCTCAAGCCATGCAATGGTCTGAATATCAAGGTCGTTCGTAGGCTCATCCAGTAAAAGGATATCAGGCTTGCCAAATAATGCCTGTGCTAACAGGACCCTAACCTTTTGGTTACCGTCCAGATCTTTTAATAAACTATAATGAAATTCTTCCTTGATCCCTAAATTGCTAAGCATAGTCGCAGCATTATTCTCTGCGTTCCATCCATCCATCTCTGCGAAAATATTTTCCAGTTCGCCGGCACGTTCACCATCCTTTTCCGAAAAATCTTCTTTAGCATAGAGCGTATCTTTCTCTTTCATGACACTATAAAGCTCTTTGTGCCCCATCATTACGGTTTCTATTACCGGGAATTCATCAAAGGCATAATGATTCTGGGTAAGAACCGCCATTCGTTCGCCGGGAGTGAAAGAAACAGAGCCGCTGGAAGGATCAATTTCCTTTGAAAGTATTTTAAGGAATGTTGATTTTCCGGCCCCGTTGGCCCCGATGATACCATAACAGTTTCCGGGAGTAAATTTTAAATTTACTTCTTCAAAAAGAGTTCGTTTTCCGTAACGTAAAGATAGATTTGATACTGTAATCATGAATTTAAATAAAGTGCAAAGGTACGGATTTTCAGCCAGATATGAAATAATTCCCGCCTTATTTATTATTCCGTTTGATGATTGGGAGATCTGATATACAATCGGTATATTTAGCTAAGGACAACAAAAATCATCTGTATACACAAGTTGGGTGCATTATAAAAACCGACAGAACCAACAGAAATGGCAATATTTGAAATAGACAAAGGAAAAGCAAAGCGAATTCGACAAACACATTATCTTTAACCTATAAGTTCAATTCTAACTTTCAAAAGTCTTATTATGCAATATTCCTACGCAATTCGCTTAATTTTTTTGACAGTAATCCTTGTTTTTATTTTTAATTCTTGCAAGAAAGACCCCAATAATGAAATTAAATATGCATGGGCAACTAATGGAACAAAGTTATATTATGACAGATACACTGAAATTGATACGATAAAAAATTCCTTAACATTTACGATCATTGACAATATTTTCACTGGTCAAGCTAGCCCTTCAATCATTTTAAATGTTCTGGATGATAAATTCAAAATAAAAAAAGGAGGTTTATATGGAATAGCTTGCGATGAGTGTTCAATAGGCTACTTTGGTTGCCTGTCAACTTTTGATTTCTTGTATTTACCAAATGCTGCTTCTTTGAATCAAAAACTTCCTGTTTATAGCTGTCGAGATAAAGCGGATTATTCAAATGAAGTTGTAGAATTAAATAAAACAATTACTGTTCCCCAGGGCACTTATGAAACTTTTGTATTAAAATCAGATGATGGTGATGTTAGTTACTGGAATGCTGACTACGGACTAATAATGTACGATTACAATAGGGGCAAACAGAAAGTCACATACAAATTAACTCATACAACAAGAAAGTAGAAAGTACTCTTTCCCCTGCTGGCGCGAGTGCAAAGTTCGTATGCTAGTGCGAGCTTGTAGCTCGTACTTATTTGAACCTCTCTTTTAGATTAAAAACTTCGCTAATCTTTAAATATTATGCTTCTTTGTACAAATGGTCAGGGTTAAGGAAGAACTTTATAAGCAATGTCTGCAGTATGTAGAGGATTGTATAAGTACCGCTCAGCAAGCAATGAATGCCGCCCGCGAATCGGCAAATGATGATACCAAAAGCAGTGCCGGTGATAAATATGAAACAGGCAGGGAAATGATGCAACAGGAAATTGACAGAAACAGGAGGCAATTAGAGGAAGCGAAAAGACTGAAATTAGTTCTGGAACAGATAGACCCGCTTATAATGACAGATACTGTCCAAAATGGCAGTCTGGTAATAACGAATTTCGGGAAGTTTTATATCAGCATCAGCAGGGGGCAGATACTGGCAGATGGATCAAATTATTTCGCGATTTCTGCCGTTTCACCAATTGGCTTAAAACTCATGAAGCAGAAAACCGGTTCTGAATTTGATTTTAACGGCAAGATATTTAAAATTGAAGATATTCAATAATTGACAATTTCCTGATTCTGGTCTTATTTCCTGATTTCTTGTTTCTTCAGGGTTTTATCCAGCCAGTTTTTTATTTCTTTTGTTAAAGCGATACGCTTGTTTGAAAAGGCATGATCCGTATTCCAGATCTTATAATCAAATAATCCTGTTTTATTGTATTTCGTGAAATAGGTATTATTCATATGCTCATCCAGAACCATTATTGGCTTGGATGATTTCGAGACCATTTTCTCTATATCGTAATTATCTAAGTTCAAAAGGATATCATTCAGGAACTTATCGGGATCACAATTAAGCATCCCCAGGGTAAGTAAATATTCCTTCAAACCAATTAAATTTCCCCTTGCCGCATCTCCCTGTAAAAGAGTATAGGGATTAAACACCGATACGCCGACAACTCCTTTTATTCTGGGATCATTTAAGCCTGCTATTAAAGCAATACCAGCTCCCATGCTATGCCCAACCAGAACAATTCTTTCAGGATCAACCCGTAAAGTCTCCCGGTTCAGACTGTCAGTAAGATAATCAACCACAGCACTGGCATCAGCTATGGCATTTTGAAACCCAAATGTTCCCTTGCTGCCCCATGTCCCGCGATAATTAAAATAGATTACATTATATCCGGCACGCCGAAGACTTTGTGCCATGTCAAGTCCCCGTTCATTGCCTGGCAGGCCATGCAGCAGGATCACTGTAGGATGCGGACCCTTCCCGTCTGCCGTATATCCCAGGCCATACATTGTAGAGCCGGCTGATTTAATTTGCAATTCAACCTGCCCTGCCGGATAAAATTCATCAGGCTTATAGTCATTATAAAGGTAGTCGATGTTTGCTTTTTGAGAATTAATTGAAGGGCCTGATTTACAACCAGACATACAAATTAAGACGATTGAGGAGAGCAGGAAATAATTGTAAACTATCTTCATAAATTTTTTTTGAGAAGTCTTATGCAAAAATTTCTGGCATAAAAAAGGGCTTAAGTATTAAACTTAAGCCCTTCTAATATAAGAAACTTTTTTATTGAACCTTAAAATCCACCTGGGCATCTGCCCACATCAATGAAACCTTTCCGTTTTTAGCGATATCAAAAGTCAGCATTTCAGTAAATTGTTTTGTTTTTCCAGCCTTCACATTCACCCTTAAAGCGTCTTCACTGTCTTTATAAATTGTTCCCCACTGATTCCAGGTTTTATTGAAAATAATAGTCCATTCTTTATCTCCCGGGATCGAATAAACACTGTATTTACCGGCAGCCAGACTTTTACCTTCTATACTTACATCCTTACTGGTCTCAAATATAGTGGCCTCGTTTGCACCTGTACGCCATATTTTACCAAC
Organism: Pedobacter sp.; assembly: GCA_036677005.1. Lineage (GTDB taxonomy): Bacteria > Bacteroidota > Bacteroidia > Sphingobacteriales > Sphingobacteriaceae > Daejeonella. The sequence continues at coordinate 4,565 of JAKFBV010000019.1, read as the reverse complement.
CGGAGCCAGTATAGAAAGCGATCTTCCTTTAAGGGAAGGGCGGCTGTAATCAATAGATATCACCGCTCCTGAAGTTAAGGTCTGGGAAACTTTTGCAGGAGGACTGATCCTTTTACTTTTGTCCTGCTGAGCCGAGGAGTTAAGACTTGTAAACAATCCGGCTATTAAAGTAAATAAAAATAATTTTTTCATGATTTCCTGTTTTCTAATCTGCAAATATAAATGATTGCCTGTAATTATTTTAATTGTAAATTCTGATTAAAAACTTTTTACAATACTATTATGCAGAGTACGCGTATTCCAGTAACCACTGGCAATTATTCTGCGGATAGTGAACAAAGGATTTTGCTCATCCCGTTTTTCTGCCAGGATGAACGCTGAACTAAACCCCCTTTTCTTTAATTCGGGAATAGCCTCTTTATTCCATAGACCAAATGGGTATGCGAAATATTTAACTTCCTTTCCGGTAATTTCCTTCAGGGTTTTTGTTGGTTTTTCAATTTGCGTGATCCAGTCGTCTCCCTGATACTTTTTCACATTCTGGTGATCATAAGTATGTGAACCAATAATATGTCCCGCATCAGACAATTCTTTAACCTGTGCTTTGCTCATATAATTAGGTTTACCCAATGAAACTGTCATGATAAAGAAAACACCTTTGAACCCGTATTTCTTCATCTCCGGGATAGCGACTGTATATTGATCCAGCTTGGTATCGTCGAAAGTAAGCATGATCGGTTTTTGAGGTAATTTGACACCATAAGCCAGGTAATTATACAACTGATCTGGTAAAATGGTGGTGTAACCACTATCAGCGAGCATTTTCATCTGTGATTTGAACTCAGCTACAGGCACGATATAATCCTTTCCCATTTTTCCGTCAGTTGCAGTCCAGTTTCTGATCTGATGGTAACATAAAACAGGTATCTGTGGCCTGCCCAGGATCTCTGAAGCAGAGGCTATCCTGCCTCTTGTTTTTGATGAAACTTCCTTTTCAGAATTCTCTGTGCCTGCAATTTGGGCGGACTGATCCATAGAAATACTATCGGCAGATGCTGTTGCCAAAGTTTTTGAATTGGATTGGCAGGAACTCAGATAAACGATTACCGGCAGTAATAAAAACAAAATTATTTTTTTGGTCATTAATTTAAAAACTAAAGGATTTTTGATACAATTGTTCAGGTCGCTAAAATAGGGAAAATTGACTCATCATTAAATACGATTGAATTAATTAAAAATTGCCTGAAGCTGAATTAAATGTTTAAATCGAATGATGATAATTGCATTACCTTTGTGGTTTAAAATGCGAAATGATCGGGAAGGTATTAAATAATTTAAAGATTGCAGCCCTTAATGAGATGCAGCGTGTTGCGATCAATGCTGCAGCAAATAAGGATACCGTAATTTTGTCGCCTACAGGTTCAGGCAAAACGATCGGATTTTTAATACCTGTATTAAATCGTCTGGATCCGGCAATACCGGGAGCTCAGGCAATGATCATTGTGCCTTCAAGGGAACTGGCTATTCAAATTGAACAGGTCTTTAAGGCAATGGGCACAGGTTTTAAAGTTAACTGCTTTTATGGCGGACATCCGGTTAAAACCGAGAAAAATAATCTTAGCCAGCCACCCTCCCTGATGATCGGTACTCCGGGCAGGTTAGCTTATCATATCCGGCATGAGAATTTTAATCCTGATGAAATACATACCCTTGTACTGGATGAATTTGACAAAGCTTTAGAATTTGGCTTTGAGGAAGATATGTCATTTATAATCAGCAGATTAAAAAATGTAAAACGAAGAATTCTTACTTCTGCAACAAAAATGGCGGGGATCCCGGATTTTACCGGGCTTAAAGATCCGGTTGAAGTGAATTTTTTAAAGGATAATAACAGCCTGCCGGATCTGAAGATCAAATCAGTGATTTCTGATGCAGCAGATAAACTGGAAACCTTATTTTCTCTGATCTGTAAAATTGGTAACCGCTCAACTCTTGTATTTTGCAATCATCGGGATGCAGTTGACAGGATAAGTGCTTTGCTGTGGGACATGGGACTTGACCATGGCGTATTTCATGGCGGTATGGAACAGGAGGACCGTGAAAAGGCGCTCCTGAAATTCAGAAACGGAAGTTACCGTTTCCTTATTACGACAGACCTTGCTTCACGCGGACTTGATATCCCCGAGATTGAGTATGTGATCCATTATCAGTTACCCCATAATGAAGAAGGTTTTTTACATCGAAATGGCCGGACAGCCCGTATGCATTCAAGCGGTACTGCTTATGTTATTCTGACTGAAGAAGAAAAGCCATCCTTTTTAAGCGACAAGACAGAGGTTGAGTTACTGCCAGAGAAAGATGTTATCCCCCAAAATACCCCGTGGGCAACTTTGTATATAGGAGCCGGCCGAAAAGATAAAATCAACAAAATTGATATAGTAGGACTGCTGCTGAAGAAAGGTAAATTGAATAAAGAGGAGCTTGGGCTCATTGAAGTTCAGGATTATTCATCCTATGCTGCAGTTAGCCGTGAAAAGATAGAAAAAACCATCCGCTTAATTAAAAACGAAAAAATAAAAAATAAAAAGGTCAAAATTGAGATCTCCAGATAGATATTATGAGTAATAACGACATTATGAAAAAGCTTCGTGTAGCACTTAAGCTAAACGATCAGGAAATTGTTGATATACTTAAATTGGTTGATTTTTCGATCACCAAAGCCGAATTAGGCGCTATTTTTCGGAATAAAGAGCATGAGAATTTTAAACCCTGCGGGGACCAGATCCTGCGAAATTTTCTGAATGGGCTGATTATTTATAAACGGGGTCCTAAGCCGGAATAGTCCCGGTTGTAAGTTCGATAATTCAAATTTTTATTATTCTGAACAATATGAATTTACAGGTGTTAATACATTATACATCATTAAATCAATCATCATGTCAGAAAATAAAGATAAGAACAATTCAGAAAGAGAACTGAACAGTTCACAGTCCCGTAATAATAACGGAACCATCGGTGTTGATGGAGGTTACGATAATGGGCCAAAAGGAAGTTTTCATAAGATGATCGAACGCCTTGCAAGTCCTGAACCTGTGAATGAACAGGGAATTAGGGAAAACGAGGAAAATCATGCCATTGGTAATGTTTCCAAAAACGATTCGGATGCTTCTTATGCCAGTAACGAGATCGATCCTAATAAACATGGAAACCAGAATCCTGAAAGCAAGTAGATCGTATATCCTAAAAAAAAAGTTATAATCAGGTTGATAAGGTAGGCGGAACTTCTGCAGACGATACTGAAAAGAATAAGGGCTTCTGATATTCTTCTGCGATTTTGTCTTTTTGTTGAGGCTTAAGGGCTTGATTTTTGCTTATGAAATATTCTTTACTCTAAATATATCAGACTATTTCCCAAGCATAGGAAATAGTCTTTTAATATCTCCATCAGTGGGTCTGCTGCCATATTCGCATACTTCAAAAGATTCTGCAAATTTTACCTGTTCTCCCTTCTCTGTTCCATACCATTTTTGGAGACTGGCTTTCACTTCAGGAGAGATTCCGCTTCCCCTGAGTTTTTTTAACCAGGCTATTCTTTCAGCCTGCCCTTCGGGTACCTCAACCGGATTTCCCCCTATCCACGGCAGCCACTCATAAAATTGGGATTGATGGGCATCCAGACTATATATTTTTTTATCGATCACCTTTGTAATGTCAACAGCAATATCCGGCTGAAATGGATTGGGCTTTTTGAAATTATCCTGAAAATACAGGAAGACCGGGTTTTTACGCAGAGGAGCTGTGTCAGCGGCTACATTGGGTACGCCAACCATAAAGGCAGCATCCTGTACCAAAACACCGGTGTAACGATGGTCAGGATGGTAATCATTTGGCCTTGGAGCAATAACAACATCTGCATTCCATTCTCTTATTCTTCTGATAATTTCAAGACGGATAGGCAAGGTTGGCAATAATTCTCCGTCGTGATTATCCAGAACTTCATAAGTAACACCCAGGCGTTTAGCCACTTCTTTGGTTTCTTCCAATCTTCTTTTGGCCAGCATTCCCCCGCCTTCTTTCATGTGCCCGGCATCTCCATTGGTAACAGATAGGAATTTAACATGATGACCCATGGCTATGAACAGTGCAGCCGTTCCGCCGCTCTTAATATCACAGTCATCAGGATGTGCCCCGATCATAATGATTTGAAGCGGCTTTTCCTGTGCCTTTACACCAGATAAACTGACAAGCAATAAAAAATATAGTAAAGATTGAATTTTCATTTCTTCTGTTTTGAGATTCAGGATTGAAGGTATGCAATTCAGCAGGAATAGGAAATTTTGCGGTATAATTTATAGCTGTACAATGATGTGATCCATTCCACAGCGTATGAATCTTGAATATGCATTGAGATTTTTGCAATGACAAAGGTTTTACTACCTTCCAATTTAATCAAAAGAATTCCTCGAAGCTTTGCTTCGGGGTTGGGTAAGTAAAGTAAGCGTTATATTTGTCTTATGAGTGATCATATTCATAAGCGTCATAATAAGAATTTGTTGTTGTACCAT
>JAKFBV010000018.1:0-142917 GCA_036677005.1 Pedobacter sp. | reverse complement strand
GAGAGATCTCCCACAGCTATTCGACATGTTCTGCAAGGCATGTCGAATTTTAGATGATGCGGGTTTTAAACCCGCTTTTATTAAGAGTACGGGATGCGCAGGCTAACATCCCGAACAGCGGAGAGAATCCTGTTTTGCTCCTTTGAATTACTGAAATGAAACAGCAATACTCGTTGTTAAAGTCGCACTATATCTCGTCCTGAAATAGCTATACAGGTTAATGTTCTATCTATCGGGCTGAAGCCCGAAAACGAACAAACTCGATAACCCCAGCTAAAGCTGGAGCCTATTGAGCGACCAGTTGCTTCTGCCTTTGAAATGTTTGAATAAAAAATACTGAGCGCTGGGATAGCCGTATCGCTCAATAGCCCGGTGCTTTAGCACCGGGTAAAGATCCGGTTTGCAGATCGGGCTTCAGCCCAAAACCTAGCCGATCAGAATGGAACAAATACCGGTGCTTCAGCGCCGAAATACCAGTAAATAATCCACATCTACCATTCAGCTATTCGACATGTTCTGCAAGGCATCTCGAATTTCAGATGATGCGGGTTTTAAACCCGCTTTTATCAGGAGCACGGGATGCACAGGCTAACATCCCGAACAGCTAAAAGCGGCAAAACATTGTGTTGCATTTTAATTCATGCATCAAGTTGCAAAAAAGCCTTCCCTTTCTAAATCAAGAAAAAATACATAAGTTTGTATCCGAATGAATACACATTTGAATGTACTTTATTGAGAAAACGGTTGAGTTTGATAAATGGCTTAGAAAATTAAACGATTTAAGAGCCAAAGCAAAAATCTTGCTCCGTATTCAAAAACTTGAGAATGACGGACACTTTGGAGATTGCAATCCCGCAGGTGATGGAGTTCATGAATTAAAAATAAATTACGCCAAAGGGTACAGAATTTATTTCAAAGAAAAATATAAAAAATAGAGATATGGAAACTTCAAAATTTGATATAGCAGATTATTTAGATAGTGATGAAATGATTGCTGAATATCTCAATGCTGTTTTGGAGGAAGGAGATAATTCAGACCTTATTGCAGCAATTGGACATATTGCAAAATCAATCGGAATGACTAAGATTGCTGAAGAAACCGGACTAAGCAGACCAAGTTTATACAAAGCCTTTTCTAATGGCTCAAAACCACAATTTGAGACAATCATGAAAGTGTTAAGAGCAATCGGCGGTCAGATTAGAATAAACCCGATGACTGCTTAAAAAACGCAGAACATCAGCAAAATATATGTCATTTACAAAACGTTCCTCGCACTGTCCGTCGTTTAGCGTAGCGCTCTACGGATTTCCAATAATGTGGAGTCTCCTGACTCCTCAGCTCCTAAATAAATAATATCCCATCAGTCTTCAGACTTCCGACCTCTGACCTCCAACCTCCGAATACTATTCAGTATCTTTCGTCTATCGGAAACTATATCCAAGAGATAAGCCTGCCCCTGTTCTCAAGCGGCCGTCAGTATAAGTTGGTGTCCACATTGCACGGAGAACCAGGCCTTCTTTTAGGGGCTGAAGCCGGTAACCAAGATTGTAAAATAAATCCAGAGTCAAGTCCCGGCCTTGTGATGTTTTATTGGTAACAAACGTGGGAGTAAACCCTAAACCTGTTTCAATACCGCTTCGCTCATTCCGGAAAATATAATTAAAAGCAAGTGGTACTGATAAATGCGTGGCCGATCCTTCATTACCCGCATAGGAAACGCCTGCATATCCCAGTCCTGCTCTCAGACCCGGCCCATCATTGCGTCCCGGCCTAAAACGTATATCAAAATTGCCTGAAAGACCAACACCGTTGCCACCCCCTTCAACAAAAATGGCTTTGCGGTATTTTCCATTCACAGTCTTAGCTGCAAACTCCTTTTCTTTCTTTTCCTTCGGAGGGAGCTGGAAGAATTGTTTATTAAGACTATACCCTACCGATAAGCCGGGCCATAAAGGAGGATAAAAATACCCCTTTCCAATATACATGAACGAATTGCTTACTCTGAACATGAACCCTTTTGTGGCCTGAAAACGGTATCCTATATAAAATATTTCTGCTGTCGTTAATTTAGGACGAGGCTCATTAGCATCCAAATCCATGAAGAAATTTTCGTTACCGGATAAGTTATAAAACGCAGTAATTCCTATCCCGCTTTCAAAACCGTTCTTTCTTTTCCCGACAATATAATTGATCGCTAAAGGAAGGGTTATATAGTTATCGAAATATTGGTCGGGAATGATTCCTACTCCTCCGCTGATACCAAAACCATCATTCCTGTCTGGCTTAAGACGCATATCAAAGTTGGCAGACAATGCTATGCCATTTCCAGCTAATTCGCCAAAAATGACTTTTCGATTCCTTCCTGTTGAGAGCGATTGCTGCGATTTTTTTATAAGTTCAGAAGATTTTGAAAAATTATATTTATAAACAAGATCAAGGCCAATAAAACCAGAGCGCGTATTAAACGTGCCGGTATATATTTTATCATTCATCTGCACCTGTAAACTGCCTGCACCAACTGGTTTCAATCCAAAGTTCTTCCTAAGGCCAAACACCAAACTGCTCCCGGTAGTTAACTTTCTTTCTATTCCTACGGTGGCAGCTATATTAAGGTCGAACCGTTGCCCCGTTGCAGGGATGTCTATCAGCAGATCGGCCGGTAAGGTGGAAGGTACATCAGGGTTAAACTGAACAGCACGGTTAAATCCAATCTGGAAACCGTCATAGTTATCTGCGCCATAGGTATAGTATCTCAAAGAAGGTTCTGCAAGGATGCTGACAAATGTGCGTTCGTTCAAAATGACATGATGCAGGGCGCGTGCCGACACTCCATGATAGAAGTATGGGTCAAAATAAAAACCCTGTCCTATTATTCCCTTGTCCTGTTTCGTACCGAAGGCAGTACTTGGTGCAAAGAAATCCATACCATAAACAACTGTGCCTAAGGTGACTCCTGCGCCAATCCCCCATTTTCGGTTAAGCATACGGGTATAGGTTATTCCCATGTCAAAAGCAACTTTCGCCGGACTGCTGATCTGTGCAGGTGAGGGATTGACGATCTCTGGCTTAGCACTTATATTAGGAGTGAATCGGAATTCCAGGGAGCCCTGACCCTTTGCCATCTGAAAAGGTATGCTCAGCACGATAAATGCCAATAATCTGAGCTTTTTCATCGATCAAATTCCTCAGGTTCTTTATATCTTCTCACCAGGGAAAAGCCAAACTGTAAGGCCACATAGCTGCCTGTATCACTAAATGTCCCGCTTTGTTTCCCGCTGTCCGGGTAAAGGTTATAATGTCCCCTGTTATAAGTTACACCAGAAAAGTTCATGTTGACCCCTAAATAAATCTGATTGCCTCCCCTCATTGTTTTTGATGCCCGTACATTCGCCGTATAGCTTATCCATAGCTTATGTTCAAGGTAATCGACCAAAATATCCTGAATCTGGTGACGAACGTTAGAAGCATCAACATAAGAAGAGTTGCTGCTTAATCTATAATCTCCCGGATGGCTTAGATTAATCCCTGCCATAACAGAAGGCTGCCAATTGCCGATTTTTGTTTGTGAGGTATAGCCTGCCTGGATCGGAAAATAGAGGTGTCCATTCACCAAATTGACATTTGTGCGGCCAAAATTGTGATCTCCCGGACCTCCGGCAGGGAAGTCCTTGTAGTCAATGTTGAATTTGTAAGCAACCGGGATCATTCGGAAGTGAATACCTGAGACAAAAGTAAAACCACTCTGGCTCACCCTGTGATAGTCAGCGCCAAACGCAAAGCCGGGAGTATTCAATCTGGTCATGACATCCTTTGCAGTTGTCTTCGTGATTTCGGTACCCGTGCGGAACAGGGGCTGCAAGTCAACAGAAATATATTCCCTGCTCTTATGTGCCGTTTGAAGTCGCAATAGTGAACTGTCCTGTGGAAAAGCCAAACCAACATTCAGCAATAGCAAAACTGTTAACAAAAACCTATGCACGATACGGAAATATAGACATAAGGGAAGTATGGTTGATGTTTTTAAATATACTCAAATATAGAGATATTGCTCTTTTTTAAAAGAGCTGTAAATTGCCGCCTATTGAATCAAATCTGTTATAAGTGTAAATGTCTGTTCAGAAATTTAAATAACAATTATGACAATAATACCTCAGCAGGGATATTCAATTCACGATGAAACAATTTGGCCAATTCTAATTAAGCGGTTTCCTTCCACTCAGAATGAATGAGATATACCCTTTACTCCCAACCTTGCCAACAAGATCCTTGTTCCTCAAACCAGCGTCTTTCATTTTTAATTTAATCGCTTCAATCGGATCGGGCATTGGAACAGGATAGTTCGCATCCTCATAGTGCTTAATAAGCAACAGAGCAACCTGCAGTATCATAACCTCAATAATCAATAGGAAAGCTATAAGTTTCCCTGTTCTACTTCTTCCGGGTTCGCCTAAAACCTTGCAGTTTCTTAATTTCCCTAATGTCAGCAAGATCTTGCTTCCGTCCTGAAGCCTGCTTGTTTAGCAGGAAGTCATCAAGGCCAATATAATTAAGGACGAGATCATCCTCCAAATAAATTATTTGCATACCTATTGAGGCGTCACTGAATGAAATACCGTCAATGCTATTCAGAATATCTATACGTAAAGGCGGATAACCAATCTGGCTGATAAAACCGGGTTTTAGAAAATCTTCCTTTCCCAGTCCAAGCGATCCCATCCCGAATTCCTGTAGCACCATTACTAGTTTAGATGCATTGTCTTCAGATATATCAATCCAGATATCCAAATCCCCAGTATGTCTTGGTTTACCATGAAGTGCAAGTGCATATCCCCCGACTACCATGTACGCTACTTTGTACTTGTTCAGCAATTTCACAAAATCTTCGAAATCCTTTTCTAAGATCATGACTTCAATTTCCTTTTTATAATATTAGTTTTATCCATCTTCTGATCCATTTTAATGGACTGCCTGACAAGAAAAGTAACCGCAGACAAACGCTCAACAGGTGTCTTAGCCATCCAATAATTTAAGTCTTGTCTGTAATCATTTGCTTCCTTTAGCGCTACTTTTCTAAGTATGGGTATTATTTTACGCGCCTGAATTTTAGGTTGCAAAAATATATTTTTACGTTCTACCCGCACTTTATCTGTTTCATAAGGTACTTTCGCTTTGCTAAGATAGTTACTAAGCGTGTTGTAGTTGAAGTCCTGATAACTAAGGCAAAAATTTTTAAGACTTGAAAAAACTTCAATAGGGTTTTCAGGATGGTTTTTCCAATAAACCACTACTACACGCTTGTTTTGATTTGCACTTGCCATTCTGTAAATATAACAAATATCAGGTAAATATTTGTCATTTCGCTGTATTTATTGATGGAAAACTCAGATAACCCAGCTAGGAGCTCATACTAATTAATACAGGCAGTACTAAGAAATACTTTTACTTCCCGATACAAAACTTACTGAATATCGTCTCCAATAAATCATCAGTCGTTACCTGCCCCGTGATCTCCCCGAGATAATACAAAGCCTGTTTAATATCGCTTGCCAGAAAATCGGAAGTGACGGGGTTGCCGATGTTTTGTAAAACCCGGTTCAGCGCTTCTTCGGTCTTTTGCAGGGCCTCCAGGTGACGGATATTGGAGATGAGGACATCGTCGGTGTTGATGGCGTGAAGATTGACTTTGCGGAGGATTTCCTGCTTTAGCAAGTCGATGCCTTCCTTATTGCGAGCGGAGATGAAAATGAGGTCTGAGGATTGAGGTCTGAGGTCTGAGGTCTGATCATCCGATTTCTGACTTCCGACCTCAAACTTCCGACTTCCGACATCAAACTTCCGACTTCCGGCTTCCGACTTCATGTCAATGCACCCCAGTAGTTCTATGAAATCCCCCTTAACCAGATCCTTCTTATTTACCACGGTCAGAAATGGGATACCAAGCTGCTCTAAATAATCAACCTGGGAATGTATTTCTTCCACATTCTGCTCAGGATCAACCAGATATATGATCAGTTTCGCCTGACTGATCTTTGCATGTGTTCGCTCTACCCCTTGTGCTTCGATAATGTCTTCGGTATCGCGGATACCGGCCGTATCAATGAAGCGGAAATTGATGCCGCCGATGATCATATGGTCTTCTACCGTATCGCGGGTCGTACCGGCAAATTCCGAGACAATAGCACGCTCCTCATTCAGCAAGGCATTCAGCAGGGTTGATTTACCCACATTGGGCTTGCCGGCAATCACCACAGGCACTCCGTTCTTCATCACATTGCCCTGCTCAAATGATTGAATCAGCCGGTGTAATATGCGCTGAATCTGGAAGATCAGTCCTTTAAGATCATCGCGGTTAGCAAACTCCACATCCTCTTCTCCGAAATCAAGCTCCAGCTCGATCATGGATGCGAAATGGATCAACTGATCACGCAAATGCTGAAGTTCAGAGGAGAAACCGCCGCGCATCTGCTGCATGGCCACCTGGTGCGAAGCCTGCGAATTGGATGCGATCAGGTCGGCCACAGCCTCGGCCTGCGAAAGGTCGAGCTGTCCGTTTAAAAATGCCCTTAATGTAAACTCACCCGGATTGGCAGGCCTCGCCCCTTTCCTGATCAGCAGTTTGATGATGCTTTCTATTATGAATGCGGAACCGTGCGTGGAGATCTCCACCACATTTTCGCGGGTATAGGATTTCGGGGCGATAAACAGGGAGACCAATACCTCATCAATGATCTGATCACCGTCCTTTACCGTTCCGAAATGAATGGTATGGGTGTGCTGTATGCTCAGGTCCTTGCCGCCAAAGACCTCATTCACCATACTGATCGCCTCCGGCCCGGAGAGTCGGATCACGCCGATTGCCCCAATCCCTGATGGGGTGGCAAGAGCAATGATCGTATCAGAATTATATAAGTGACTTACCACTGGGGTATCAGACATTTGCTTTCATTTTTAACCAATGCAAATGTCGTTATTATCCCTGCAGGATAAAAGAGATTTTACTATCTTGCTCTGGAAAAACAGGAACCATGTTCCTGCAATTATTAATCAACTAATCTAACATATAATGAAAAGAAATGCAACAGCCGTTTGGCAAGGAAGCGGTAAAACCGGAAAAGGTGTACTCAGCGTACAAAGCGGAATTCTGAACAATACCCAATATTCCTATAATTCCCGTTTCGAAAATGGCCCGGGAACGAATCCTGAAGAATTGGTTGCCGCTGCACACGCGGGATGTTTTGCCATGAAACTTTCTTTTATTCTGGATGCGGCAGGCTTTACAGCTGATGAACTGACAACCAAATGTGATATAACTTTAGAAGAGGGGGCGATCACTAATTCACATCTGACATTAAGTGCCAAAGTCCCGGGGATCAGTCAGGAGAAATTTGATGAATCGGTTGCGGATGCGAAAGTTAACTGCCCGATCTCGAAATCACTGAATACAGCGATTAGCGTAGAAGCGAAATTAGTTGGTTAGTTAATAGTTGGCTGTTATCTGTTATCTGTTGTCTGTTATCAGTTATCAGTTATCAGGCTGGACGGAGAGCCTGGTCGCTGAATTAGTATTTCGGCTAAATCTACTGAACTTTGCCTGTGGATTTATAAATCATCCCATTATAAACTTCAAAAAATGAAGAATTACTTTCTTTCCATAGGTGTTATTTTGATATTTCTTGGAACGGTATCCGCACAAAACCAGAAACAACTGGAATCCACTTTCGACGGTTTGATCAGCAGCGAAAATATCGGCAAAACCATCAAAGAACTTACTGTAAAGCCTCATTATCTTGGTTCTGCGGGCAGCAAGGAAGTCGCTGAAAACCTGCTGGCCAAATTCAAAAGCTATGGCTGGGATGCAGAGATCGAGACCTACCAGGTGCTCTTTCCTACACCTAAAATGCGGATCCTTGAAATGACGGCTCCAACAAAATTCAAGGCCCTGCTGAAAGAACCTGCTTTAAAGGAAGATGCAACTTCGGGCCATCCGGATCAGCTTCCATCCTACAATGCCTGGAGTGCAGATGGAGATGTAAGCGCGGAACTTGTTTATGTAAACTTTGGCTTGCCTGAGGATTACGAAACGCTTGATAAATTAGGGATCGATGTGAAAGGAAAGATCGTGATCGCCCGTTATGGAAGATCGTGGCGCGGAATTAAACCAAAAGTGGCACAGGAACACGGTGCAATAGGATGTATCATCTATTCCGACCCAATGGAAGACGGTTATTTCCAGGGCGATGTGTATCCTAAAGGCAGTTTTAAAAATGAATTCGGTGTGCAGCGCGGATCGATCATGGACATGGTCATCTATCCCGGCGATCCATTGACCCCCTTCATCGGGGCAACCCAAAACGCCAAACGTCTGGAACGTGCGAACGCAGAAAACCTGCTGAAGATCCCGGTTTTACCGATCAGTTATCATGATGCTCAGCCGCTTCTTGAGGCACTGGGCGGACCGGTAGCGCCACCGGATTGGCGGGGAGCTTTGCCCTTCACTTATCATATCGGCCCGGGGAAAACCTCGGTCAGGCTGAAAGTAGAATTCGACTGGAAATTAGTCCCTGCTTACAATGTGATCGCAAAGATCAAAGGCTCAGTTTATCCTGATCAGTGGGTCATCCGCGGCAATCACCATGATGGATGGAACACCGGTGCAAATGACCCGATCAGCGGCATTGCAGCCATGATGGAAGAGGCAAAAGCGATTGGCGAACTGCTTAAAAATGGCTATAAACCTAAACGGACACTGGTTTATTGTGCATGGGATGGAGAAGAACCGGGACTGATCGGCTCGACAGAATGGGTAGAAGATCATGTGGCTGAATTAAAGCAAAAAGCAGTGGTTTATATTAACTCGGATGCAAACGGGCGTGGATTTTTATCGGCGGCAGGCTCCCACGGACTGGAATCAATGATTGATGGGATCGCTAAGGATGTGATAGACCCCCAGACCAATGTCAGTGTTTTTGAGCGTTTAAAAGCAAGGGATATTGTTGGGGCCGGAACCGACAAATCAAGAAAAGACAATATGGCGAAAAAATCGATGAGCATCGGAGCATTAGGCTCAGGATCTGATTATTCAGCCTTCCTTCAACATGCAGGCATACCTTCTCTGAATATCTATTATGGCGGTGAGAATGCCGGCGGTGAGTACCATACGGCCTATGATTCCTATGATTATTACAGCAAATTCGGTGACCCGGGATTCAATTACGGCCGCGCCCTTTCTATGACCATTGGCCGTGCCGTTCTCCGTATGGCCAATGCCGACACGCTTCCTTTTGAGTTTAAAAATCTGCATAAAACGATCACTTCTTATGTAAGCGAGATGATCAGCATGACCGATCAGATGAGAGAATCGACCTTAGTTAATAATCAGGTTATCCAGGGAAACAATCATCAGCTTGCTGCCGATCCGGCCAGGCCAACGAAGCTTCCACAGCCAAAAAGCGAGGTGCCTTATATTGATTTCTCAGCTCTACAAAATTCACTGGTTACATTTGAAGCCTCTTCAAATGCATTATCTGAACGTATCAGCAAAGGAAATATCTCAGGGACTTCTCTGAACAAGCTCAATGAAGCTCTTTACAAAGCAGAACAAAGCCTGCTGACAAAAGAAGGATTACCACGCAGGCCCTGGTACAAGCATACCATTTATGCCCCGGGATTTTATACCGGATATGGTGTAAAGACCATGCCGGGCATCCGTGAAGCTATTGAACAGCGCGACTGGAAAGAGGCTCAGGAGCAGATCAGAATTGCGGCCAATGCGATCAACAAACTGTCTGATCATTTGAATGCGGCTGCGAAGCTGACAGATTAAGAAAAACTGACGAATTTAACAGGCGTCATACCTGAAAATTTCGTCTTCACCTATCCATGGAAGGATTTAATAACCCTGGGTATTTTTTTCAAAGAAATTATTTAGATAAGGATCCGATGTATGATTAGTTGCGCACCTTAGCCGCCTGTGCTTCTCATTTTGTCTTAGTTTGCCACAAACAACAATCCTGCGCCAGCACGACAAAATCCGGTTTAAAACCGTTTACCAATTCCGATTCCTACAGAAAAAGTATCGTATGCATCCATTCTGCGGTCATAAAAAATGGTTGGAGCTATATCCCAATGCGATTTTTTTAACTCGATCTCATACTCAATTCCGCCACGCACAACAAATAAATTATCTGTCTTCTCAAATTCTACACCGGGACCTAAAAGGAAAACAAAACCCTTGTATGGCTTCCACAAAGCATCCAGAGTTAACATGAGCGGAGTTTCCCTTTCAATGGACATATGACCAGCCTCCTCTACTTCAAAACTGATCAATTCCAGGTCATTATGCGACCCTAATCCCCACTTTCCGTTAAACCAGTATTCCACATCAAGTCCCAGGGAAGGAACGATGAGATAATTCTTGTTCCCCGAGGTTTCAGTCCTGATATAAGTATGGTACATCGCTAAGCCAGTTCTGAAATGCTTAAAAGAATGTTCTGATGATCCCATACTCCCTGCAGCATGCTCCTGGGCAGATAGATTAATGAAAGAGAATAAAAAAAAGGCGAAGAAAATTAAAGAAGATTGTCTTGCTTTCATGATTTTATGTTTTTTCAGGTCATATTTTAAAAAGGTCATTTGCGATAACTATTCAGGGCTGGCTGCCCCAAAATCTTCAGCCAAATCCCCTGCTTTTATAGCAGATTCCGTACAGCTTACATTTTCAGAAATTCGAGCAGCTTATAAATAAGAACTGCCGGCCAAACAAGCGCTTTTAAAAATCCTACAACTCCAATCCAGAAGCTGCTTGCATGTTGAATAAAATAGATCAGAGACCCAAGAAACCCGAGACCGTAAACTGCTGATTCCCTGGTTACATTTTTTTTAAATCCAGTTGCCATAACGATTGGTTTTTTTCTGTTTGTTAATTCAGGGATAAAAATACAGTATTAGGATGCATGCACCCTGACCTGCATCAATATAAAAAATGACTTATATCATTGATTTAAGGAGCGAATGAAACTCATCCGATGACTTAAAGTCATCGGATGAGTAAGTGGAAAAAGCTATTTATTCTCCATCTCGGTAATCCTGCCGCGCCTGCCTGCAACATCAAATGCAGCAAAACGAATCAAGCCCTTTTCCCTTACCGGACCGCTGTATAATAAACTGCCGGATACAGGTTCTGAACCATCCGCAGTATATCTGATCTCCAATCCGGGAAGCTGTATATTGGCATGGATCCCGCCATTCCCCGCCTTTAATCCCACCTCAGGAATACGATAGGAATATCCGCCGTTATAATAATTCAAACGTGGCAATTCGCGTTTACCCAGAATATTTACAAATTCAGACCATGCCCTGGTATAAAGTTCTTCGCTTTGACCGGTGTATTCAGCAACCGCCCAGGCAGGCTCCTTAGCCCAGGCCCTTTCGGCCAGTCCGAGCAATTTTGGAAGCAGCATATATTCCAGCCGGCCTGTGTTGAAATTATTTTCAGACCATAGCAAACCCTCAAGGCCAACTATATTTGATTTGCCATAATCAGTTAACCTGATCTTCGATGATTGATCCAGCTTTCCGATCGGTCTCCCCTGTCCATCCTCCCTGACATTTTTCAGGAAATCAAAAGGGATAAAATAAAATGGTTTATCCACGTCAACCAATCCGCCCCATTTCAAACCGGGTTCGAACCAGGAATTATTATAGGCCAGGTCAAAATATTGATTTGATACCGGCGAAAGAACAACCTTATAGCCACCGTTCGCCAGACGATAAGCCAGATCCTCGGCACCCGAACCGATAACATTGTTCCAGACATGCAGCTGGAAATGATCATCAGCGAAATCGGGATTTGAAATATAGTGGGGCTTCCCGTCGAGCCTGGTCTTGCGCATACCGGCTTCTTCCCATCCTGAAACAAATAAGCCCCGTTTCTTAGCCATATCATTCAGCTTCCCGAAATAATAATACCAGAGGTCCTCACTGCTCTTTATGGAAGGATTTGCCTTTCGTAATTTGATATAGGCTGCTGAACGTTCCCATACACCTCCCGGGACTTCATCTCCGCCATAATGAATGGTTTTCAAGGGCACTCCCGCCTCCTTATACATCAAAATCAGTTCATCGGTAACCTTTTCCATGAAATTATAGACTGAGGGCAGGGCTACATTCATTACATTATCACTCCAGCCCTGCACAGAACGGTATTTCGATGAATCAGAAGACTCAGACAGAAGATAGCGATTGGCCTCGGCGGCTTTTCCTGACTTCATTAGTTTCGCATAGCGGTTCTCCATGGCTTTGATAGCCGCTCTGGCATGCCCGGGTGATTCGATTTCGGGAATTACCCGGATATGCCTTGCAGCGGCATATTTCAGGATCTCAATAAAATCCTTTCTCGAATAGTGTCCGCTGCCCGGGTTTGTATTTGGGGTACCACCCGAACCGAATGAGGGCTGAATATTATTTTTGTTATCCAGTGTATGCCCGCGAACACTCCCAACCTGTGTTAATTCAGGCAGGGAAGGGATTTCTATCCGCCATCCTTCATCATCCGAAAAGTGCAGATGAAACACATTCAGTTTGTATAAACTCATCACATCCAGGATCTTCATTACCTCTTCTTTAGGCTGGAAATTGCGTGAAACGTCAAGCATAAAACTGCGATAGGCAAAACGCGGTTCATCCCTGACTTCCAATCCGCTGATCCGGACTGCGGACTGCCTGGATTTCCAGCTTAAAGGAGGAATAAGGCTTTTCAATGACTGGATCCCGTAAAAAACTCCTTCAGGTGTAGAAGCCGAGATCACAATTCCTTTTGCTGAAACACTCAGTTTATATCCACCTGCTATAATCTGCATGTTTCTCTGAAGTACAATGGAAGGGCTATTTGGAACCAGTGTAACGATGGAAGGCTTTACAGTCAAAACCTTTTCCAGTTCGGCAGCCAGGTAGGCAGCTTCCTTGCTGAAAGCGGCATCGGCATAAATTGCTGTTTGGGGTCCCAGAGAAAATTCAGCCCCCGTTTCAAGGTAAGTTTGTGGTGTCGGAAATATCTTAATCAGTTTTTCTGCGGGAATATCCTGAACACCTGAGTTCTTTTCAAATACAAATGAAGGGTTCATCCAGGCATTGCCCTCAGCCTCTAAAGATTTCAGAAATGTTTTATCCGGGCTTAACATGCTGAACTGAACAGGCACAGCCTTATCAGGACGGGCATGGAAAACCATGTAAAATCCGGGCGGTGCATGGGTAATATTCTCGATCCTGCCTTCCCTGACCATCTGATAATTGATCCTTGAACCTGCCGCTATCCCATCAGAAGCGGCATTTGCTTCGATCTTATACAGATCCCCGTTTATAAAGGAGATACTCAGCCCTCTGCTGTCAGGTTTAGGAAAACTTCCTCCATAATTAAAATACAGCGTCCATTCATGCGGTGGCAGGTCATAGTCTGAATCATTGATAATGCTCAGCACAGACAGGGACTGATCTTTACCTTCAAAATTATTCTGAACAGGCTTCCATTCCACCCTGATCTTGTAATCCCTGACCGCTTCAGGCTTTTGAGCCGGACTGGTTAAAGAATGAAACAAAAATACGGAGATCAGCAGGAGCCTGAAGCTTAAAGTTGAAAGCTTAAAGTTGAAGTAGGAAAGCAGGGACATGATAAGAGGGGTTAAATATTTATTCACACAAATTACAAAAATATCCGCTCAGGACATTGCAGTTTTATTCCATGGAGGATTTCTGGATTTTCTATTTCTTCACTGAAATATTAAACATTGTTGCACCAGCTTTCCCCCCCGGGCTAAGCCCCTGAAGCACGACCGTGTAATTATTCTCCTGATCGGAAGTATAGAAACTGATAATTTTTTTCCCGGATGGATCGATCTTAATATCAGGCGACCAATACAATACATTTCTGAAATCAGGTAGTCTGCTTTCGGACTGTCCGGCAGTCTCATAAACCGGTGAATAAAACTCTCTTTTAAGCTGTAAACCCTCATAGTCGATGATAGTAGCTCTGGTATCCAGCTGAAAATCAGGCAAATTGCCCTTATAGCTTGTAAAATTCAAGATACCTTCAAAATTCAAGGCACCAAGAAAATATTTTTGAGCCACAACGTCCAGTGAACGAACTTTTTTAGGGTCGTACTTTATGATCTTATTACCTGAATCAAAAATTGGGACACCATCCAAAATGATCAGCGGTTTAACACTTTTGGGGATATTTACAAGATGAGGTCTGACCGTAACCCAAACTGAAAAATCATCCTTCTGTCTGGTTACCGGCACCTCTGCAACATACTCTCTCAACACTTCTTCCATCGTATTGAACCGCACAAAATTATCCAATAGATAGGTTTTATCCGGTTTCAGGTAAAATGCACTGCTGTCAATCAATGCCGAATAAAATATCCTCAATTTATTTGATGAGTAAACATTCTGAACCTGACTGCTCAGACTTTGTGTGAACAATTGCTTCCTGATATCCTCATTGAGGATTAGTTCATACGGCTTTGAGCTGGAATATTCTTTTGAAAATGGACTCAGAATTTCAATTTTATACGTAGAATCCTGTTGGGTATCCGTTTGGGCTACAAGTTCAGACGGACCATAAATATCACGGGTATGAAAATTAACATATCCTGTGTTATTGCTTCTTGCCCCATATAAATGCAGTTTTTTGCCGGGTAATGATAAATAAGCAAGAATATTATTTGCAGGTCCCTGAGTTCTGGTATCAACAATCCTTCCCTGAATAATATGTCCGTCAATTTCCGGAATGAACCCGAATAACGGAGTATTCTTAGAAATTACATTTTGCCATATAAACCTTCTCCAACCATGAGTCAGCATCAGGTTATCAAGAGCTTCATCGGCTGCCGCATCCTTGTTTTTAAGATAATAGCCAAGTGATTCTATATTTCCTTTTAAATCTGATTTCAACCACAAATAATTGAAAATATCAGCTTCATCTGAACCACCAGCACTTGAAGCAAATACTGAAACAGAGGCATCAACATCAATATCAAAGCCCTTTTCATCTTTTGAAAACAATTCCAGACTTACTTTATTGCGGGTTGAATAAGCCAACTTGTCGGCTTTGATACCCAGATTTAATTGACTGGAAGGGCGGATAAAATAGAGTCGTTCAGCAAGTGCTTTACCCGAAGTATTGAATAGTGTAAAATGTGATATTCCTTCAGACAGCTTATTCTTTTCAATCAGGAACTCTGCTTTAGTCCCATTTAAACTGATACTTTGACTGAGTTTTTTATCTTGCCTGGTATGCACAAACAAAATAAGCTGCTGATTTGAGGAGCCTTCATTGGCATATATTTTAACCTTAATCCTGTCCGCTGTTGCATTTTCAAGCTGCAAAACATAACCCGTTTTAGCCGATGGCAATTCCTTAACTATAGTTTTCGATCCGGGAATTTCAATCAATGCTCTGTAAGTTTTACCATTTTCTGGAGTAAAAGCAAAAGAGCCTATACCAAATTTCAGAGGTTTAAAGTTCAGAAGTATATTATTGTTTTCATCTACAAGGGTGCCCCTAAAATCTATACCCTTGCCCTGACTATCAATCGCACGGAAAGCGAGCTTTACAGGCAAAGACTCAACCAAGTTTCCGCCTTCAGGGAAGAACTGTATATCATAATTCAGTGCTTCATTCAGAGCTTGTTTCTTCTCAGGTTTTGCCAGTGTATTAACTAGCCTGATATTCTTTTCAAAATAAAAGTCCGGACCGAAATTTTTCATCCAGCTTGTATAGGCTCTGAACTGATAATTCCCGCTGGATAATGATACCGGCAAATATAAAGATCCACTGCCGCTACCCTTATCAATTGCAATTTTGGCTTGCAAAACAGGTTTTTGATTTTTATCAATGATCTCAACGTATGCAACTTTACTGAAATCAATTGACGTATTTGAAGCTGTATTGACATTGTACAATTTAAACCAGAGTATCTCACCAGCCAGATAAAGCTCCCTGTCGGTATGAACATAAATTCTTTCCTGAAGGTTCTGTTCTGAGTACTGGACAAACCGCTTAGTAATTGAATCCTGATTAATGGATTGTGAAAACGCATCAGAAAAACATGCAACTAGTAAAAGCATCCCAATGGTCCTGAAGAGTTTCTCCTTAACTGTTTTTACTGATTTCTGCATTGCTTAAAGCTGTTTATTTATTGCGATTACCAAAATGAAGGTTTAACATTACTGCCTCCTCTTGTGCGGCAATCAAGACATATTGCTGTATTTCCATTATATGATTCTATTGTACCGAAAGCACTTAAATTGTAAGTTGTAATCAGAATCGCCCCGGTTGAAAAAGCATTATTCAAACTATCCTTATGATTTTTAACCACTATTGGTTCACAGACCAGACTAAAATTCCAGGAAGGCAACTGACTATTATTAATAAATATCCGCTTTTCTACAATCTGAGAAATATTTATGAATCCAATTACCCTTTCATCCGAGTTGCTGATACACTTGATATTCCCTATGATATCTGTGGGTTGATTATCAAAAAGTGAACCCAACTGTTCAGAATTCCTTTTCATTAATGTGAGATAATCATAAGCCTCTTTTCCAATTGCATACTGTTTGACCAGAATACTGTAACGCACACCTAATTTCTCTGAACGGTTCGGAATTAAAGCCAGTTGATAATCATCCACAACATCAGAACTTAATTTGGCAGTTGAGCTGATTAGAATATTAGTTGATGCCTCGTTCTTCCAGCAGGTGAAAATTTTAAGAGATTCTAAATAATCCCTGTTTTGAACCCTACTATCTTTATAAACGTAATCCGAATATCCAACCGAGCGCTGTTCCCAGGTCTCTAAATAATCCCATTGATAATATTTTGTACTGTTATTGCTATCATGGGCATCAATATAAAGACCGACACCTTCCCTTTCTCTTCTCCAGTTCAAACTATCAATTGCAGGCGTAGTACGTACCGACATCAGGTCTGAGAGATATTCCTTACCGGCAATTGTCTTAATTCTAAGACGATATTGCAGAGTCGCATTGAATGTAGTAGATGGCAATGTATAGACACCGGCAGCACTTTCAGTCAAAGCCAGGATAGAATTATTACTGCCTTCAACCTGAACCTTTGCGCCCTTTTCCATTTGCAACACGCTCTTATCTGCAAGTTTAAGTGTACGGCTTAAAAGTATACTTGTTTGACCACCCTGATTGATGATTCCCTCAACGACCAGCAAAGTCGCAGAATCACTTATTGCATCATGTTCAAATGGCTTTTTACACGAAAATGAAAACAGCAGAACTGAGATGCATAGAATTAATTTTAAAGTCCTTGTCTTCATATTAAAACCTGATATTATAGTTTACAAATGGAATAGCAGAACCAAAAATAGAAAGCTGATAACCTTTGATGATTCCCTTTTCAGACACAAAATAAGTTGAATACGCATTATCCCTGCCAGTTACATTATAAATCCCTAAAGTCCATGAATTATGCGTGAGCTGTTTAACCTTATGATTTCCCTCGATATTTAATGAAAAATCAGTCCGGAAATAATCGGGAGCACGTATCGCATTTCGATCAGAATAATTTGCCCTCAATGATCCCGCATAAAAATATTTTCCAATTGGTACAGTAATTGGCCTTCCAGTACTATAGGCTGTATTAAAGGAAGCGCTAAAGCGATGTGAGAAACGATAATTGGCTACCAGGCTAAAATCGTGCGGTTTATCATAATTTGCCGGATAATACTTTCCACCATTTATAATCTGGCCGGCATTGGGGTCATCCATTTTCAATAAGGTTCGTGAATAGGTATATCCCATCCATCCATTTAGCTTTCCGCTTACTTTCTTAACCAGGAATTCAACACCGTACGCTTTACCCCTGGTGTTAATTACATCAGTCTCGATATGATGGTTCAAAATCAAATTGGCACCACTTTTATAATCCAGATAGTCCTTTAAATTCTTAAAGTAGCCTTCAATAGAAGTTTCTATAGTATTTTCTTTAAAGTTTTTGTAGAAGCCTAAAGAGGTCTGATCGCCGTATTGAGGCCTGATATTTGGATCACTCAGTTTCCAGATATCAGTCGGAGAAATAGCGGTGGTATTAGTCAGAAGATGAATATATTGCCTTAAGGTATTATAACCTGCTTTAACTGAGAAGTCTTCACTAAGCTGATATCGGGCCGACATACGAAGTTCAGGTCCATGGTAAGTTTTTGCCATTTCCCCCTTTTTATAGGAAGCTGTACCGATGACATTACTTTCCGATTTTGGAAGATTTGGAGCATATAAGTTCACGCTTTGAGGTCCCATGTAATTATACATAGAGTAGCGAACTCCAAGATCCATCGACAAATTTGAAGTCAGGTCAAAACGATCTCCGACATAAATAGCACTCTCAAAGGCCTGTTCAGGGGCTAGTATATCTGACTTGACCAGGGATTGGGAGCCCATGGCCTGGAACGTTCCGGGATTGAGATCATAACGGATAGTACTGATCCCGAAATCAATCGTATGTTTTGAACTGAGATAATAGTTAAAGTCTGACTTAAAGTTGGCTTGTTGAATATCAAAAGCCATTTTATATGCATTAGTAGGATTAGCAATACTATTATTATTGTATTGATACCTGCTTAATCCTCCCACAAAAATCCCGGTTAATTTATTGCTGAAAAGATGCTTCCATTTCACAGATAAATTTTGATTACCATAGGCAAATGTTGTATCACTTCCAAGATTGGAATTATCATCACTCAAATATCCTGATAAATATAAATTGTTCTTATCATTGATCTTATGACTAAGTCTTAAATTTAAATCTGAAAAAGAAGCCTTTGCATCTTTGTATCCGGAGTTGTCAGGCAGCATTTTCAAAAGCCAGTTGGAATAGGTTGTTCTTCCGCCAAGAATAAACGATGTTTTGTCTTTAATAATCGGACCTTCAATATTCAACCTACCCGTTAATAGTCCTATTCCTGCGGTTCCGCTCAGCTTTTTGGTATTGCCATCCCTGCTGTTTACATCTAAAACAGAAGATAAACGTCCGCCATAACGGGATGGGATACTACTTTTATACAATTCCACATCTTTGATCACATCCGGATTAAATGCAGAAAAGAATCCAAAAAAATGAGAAGGATTATAGATTGTCAAATCATCAAATAAGATCAGATTCTGATCAACCGCTCCACCCCTGACATTAAATCCATTACTTGCTTCTCCAACAGATTTTACACCCGGAAGAGTCAGCATTACCTTGACAATATCTGCTTCCCCGAACGCCACCGGCACCTGCTTAATGGAACGGATACTGAGCTTTTCAACCCCCATTTGCACATTCCTGACATTGGCAGATTTCTCAGCAGAAATAACGACTTCCCTCAATGAAAGGACTTGTGTCTGGATCTCAACATCCAGCTTTCCATCTGAATAGATCATTAAATTACGTTTGGTATCCTGAATCCCCAATGCTTTAATATTGAGAACATGAGGTCCGCGTGGTATAACCAGAGTATAATATCCAAATTGATTAGTGTAGGTACTAATTCGGGGGTTCTCAACGAAGACAGCGGCTCCAATTTCAGGAGCACCGGTCTTTGCATCACGTACATAGCCCACCAAAGTAACATTACCAGGTCTGAGCTGGGCGGTCTTATTTCCTATCTGAATCTGTTTACTTTCAAGAGCAGAAGACAGATTTCCCTGTTCGACAGTACCACTAAGTTCTGCAATAAGTTCCGGCTCCTTTTGCATTTGCCAGCTTAAAGAGTCCTTTTCGTTCTCAAAAATTCCATAAGGAAGGCTGGCCAGAATTTCAACTCCCTTGCTTAGAAATACATTATTATTCGGATCAATAGCATAACTGAAATTGGTATTTCTGAAAGCCATTCTAAGAATTGAAGGAATAGATTCGTTTTTTGCACTTAGTGTAACTCTTACACTATCGAATTCTGCGGCATGATAATAAAAATGATAATCGGCCTTTGATTCGATCTCTCTGACAAAGTCCTGTATCCTTGCTTCTTTAAAATCCACTGTGATCTGGGCCGGCTTAACCTGCCCGGCAACATGAACTGCGGCCAATAGTAAACAGACTAAAAGAGAATTTATTTTCTTCATTTTAATTCTGTTAACTGATCATAGTACCTCACCATTCGAATAATGGTATTCTCAGGATCCTTCCTGAATTTGATATTACTCTTTTTCAGAAATTCCTGGATTTCTTTCTGTTTGCTGCCTAATGCTTTCAAAACTGATCCGGCACTTTCAACAGGATAGTATTTTTCTCCTTTTTTTATATAAAAATCATTTTTCTGCTTAAGGATCTTAATAAATATCCCTTGTGTGGTAGCATCCTTCAGGGAACCTTTAGAACGCTTTACCAGTACTTCCGTTTTTCCCTGATAAACACGGTCATAAAAACCTGCAGACAGAAAAGATGTATTTGAAGTATCTTTCTTAATATGAATAAACAGGTGATTGTAGAGAGAAAAGTAATCTATCTTTTCATTATGAAGGCTGATCTTTGACAACCCATCTGTATGCAGTACAATTACCTGATCCTTAACCAGATCATACCAGATCGGAATGTCTTTGTAAAGCATCCCATCATAATAAATTGTTCCTATTGTTTGGTCAGGGGTTTCAAAAAAGGGATGTCCGTTGGTTGTTGGATATGGATATCCAATATATCCTGGTCCCCTGTAAATTCCGGATTGTTCACCCAATGATCTCTCATAAACAGACCGGGCATTTTTCAGAGCTTTCCCTTCATCAGCACTTACAGCAGTTTCCTGACAGTATGATACTTTCTGAATAAAGCATTGAACTAAGACAAAACAGAAAAAAGCAACAGATCTGACCATCATTAAATTACAATATGCTTATTGTCATAGACCTTTTTTATTTGTTCAGGGAATTGTATCCGGAAAATTTCATGTAAGATATATATATATTTAAATGACATGTAAATATGATTTGCACTTAGCCTGACCCTGGTTTCACAAAAATGCATTTTCTTTAATCTACCGGCCGAATCTCCACTTTCCGTTCTATTGCTCCCATTGTGATCAGATATTGCGCAATCATATAGGTTGACATAATGAGTATTCCGGCCAGAGGATAAGGCTCTACAAACTTATTATAGGCCAGTGCAGAATCGGAGATTACGAAAAATAGTGCCCCCCAATAAATAAGCCTGAAACTTAAAAGGTTGACCCTCCTGAAGCGGTATCCAGCCAGAATAGCCATAATCGATATCACAAACATATAGGCCATTACCGGAATTCTGAAATCATTCAGGTAATCCCTGATGTATGAATAATAGCTGAGTGAAAATACCCCCATCACAAATAACATCAGATGCCCATAGTATTTTGAAGCACTGGGATTGTTTTTAAAATCGCGGAAAAACGCCAGTGAATAAACGATATGTGCCAATAAAAAGGATACCAGACCGTATAAAAAGAAATACACATCAGAACCTGCAAAAAGGAGGAAACAATCCCCGAAAAGAGAAAGGACAAGGGCGGCGAAGACCAGGCGGTTAAATCCGCTCAGCAGCTTTGTCTGACTGAAAAGATAGAACCCAAGTGCTATACAGATCAGAGGTTTGACATAAATGCGCAGGCCGGGAACATAAGCAAATTCCGCAAACAGGTTTAAGATCATGATCACTATAAAGATCAGGGTAAAGGCCCTGTGTTTATTCCACATAATTATTTTTTTGAATTCGGTAAAACCAGATGAATGAAACAAGTGCTAGAAAGGCATTCCCAATAAACAGATCCCTGAAAAATGGCTGATCTGAGAATAATAATGGAATAATTATCCAATAGATAATCCTGAAATATTCAAATCGGTTTATCCAGCTCTTCTGTTCGAGAATTGCACCGCATGTTGTTAAGGTAAAAATTACCAATGCTGAGGATCCTGTCAATTGTACAGCGCTCATGCGGGAATTAAGAAAGATCAGCAGGGTAGCCAGGCTCAGGGTTAAAATAAAATGGAAGAGAATGTAAAAATTCAGTCTTTTATCATACTGCGGACTGTATTTAACAAAAGCGTCCGGGTTTATTTCACGCGGATGCTGCATTCCTCCAAGATAATCCGGTGACCAGCCTGGTGGTTTTATGAATACATTGATCTTATCCTTTATTCCCCTGCTTCTGCCAGCGGTTTCAACCAGGTCTGCCCAGTAATGTATATTAGCCCAAACAGGGTTCCAGCTTGCCAAAGGTTTTGTAATTCCATATACAACTTCCTCTTCCTCCTTCTGGAATGTCCCGAACATCCTGTCCCAAATAATCAGGGTGCCGGCATGATTTTTATCGATATATCTGGGATTTGACCCATGGTGCACGCGATGATGTGAAGGCGTGTTCAGGAACCACTCAAAGAGGCCCATTCTGTTAATGGCCCGGGTATGGATCCAGAACTGGTAAAGCGTATTAAAGGCACTCACCGTCAGAAACATAATGGGCTCAAATCCGGCGAAAGCCAGAGGAAGGTAAAATACCCATGCAAAACCTGCCTGAAACCATGATTGCCGCAAGGCAACTGTTAAATTATATTCTTCCGACTGATGATGTACAATATGCGAGGCCCAGAGAGCGTTCACCTCATGGCTCATACGATGGAACCAGTAATAGAAAAAATCTACTCCCAGAAAAAGTAATAACCAGGTCCATATAGTATTGGGAAAGGAGTAAAATCTCCAGTGTTCGTATATATATAAATAGCCGAAAAAAGTAAGCGTTTTTATAAATATGCCTACCAGTTGTGAACCTATTCCCTGACTTAGATTTGCGAGTGAATCGTTAAGCCGGTAATAATTAAGTTGTTTATATGCGGTATATCCCAGTTCGATTCCAATAAGTATAAAAAATAAAGGAATAGAAAGCGCAATATAATCTACGTTCATGTTTACAATTTAGGATTTAATTACGAAAGAAAAAATATCATTGCATGGTATTTAATTCATCCCGGCTTTCTATCTTAGCGGGCCTTCAGGATCAATGAAATTAAGTTCTTTGAAGCAGTTTTTAATTAAAAAAAAATGAAACCTGTTTCATTAGCAAAAAATAAACAATAAATAAATGAAAAAGATCATCCTCTTCCTTGCCGCTACGGCATTTTTCTCCTACAGTTCAGCGCAGACCAAGCCGGCTGTTACAACTGTCTTTAAAACGCAGCTTGATTCTGCGAGCTATGCCTTTGGTGCAAGCGTTGCCAATGATCTGAAATTACGGGGTGTAAGCAACCTGAATTACACATTAGTGTCCAGGGCGATGAGTGATGTTTTTGCAGGCAGCAATTTGATTCTCAGTCCGGAAAAATCGCAGGAAGTGATTTATGCTTACCTGAGTGTCCTTGAAAAAAAGAAATTCGAAAGCTCGATCACAGAAGCCGCTAAATTCTTAAGCGAAAATCAGAAGAAGGCCGGAGTAGTAACCCTTCCCAGCGGCTTGCAATATGAGATCATTAAAGCAGGAACAGGAGTAAAACCGGTATCAACAGATGAAGTTACGGTTCACTATAAAGGGACCCTGACTAATGGACAGCAGTTTGACAGTTCTTACGACCGCGGCGAACCCACCTCCTTTATCCTAAACCAGGTAATACCAGGATGGACAGAAGGCGTTCAGCAAATGCCTGTAGGATCCAAATATCGTTTCTTCATCCCATACTCTCTGGCTTATGCCGAACGGGGAGCCGGCAAGGATATCCCACCTTACAGTACGCTGATCTTTGAGATCGAGTTGATTAAGATCGGGAAATAAGGCTGCCGGTTGTCTGTTGCCGGTTGTCTGTTGCCGGTTATCTGTTGTCTGTTGTCTGGCTGGACGGAGAGACTTAAGTTTTCCGTTGTGAGTTGTGGGTTATGAGTTATGAGTTATGGGTTATGGGTTGTGAGTTGTGGGTTGTGGGTTATGGGTTATGGGTTATGGGTTATGGGTTATGGGTTATGGGTTATGGGTTATGGGTTATGAGGCTGGGCGGAGAGGCTAAACGATTTAGTTAGTTTAATTAGCTATACGTTTCCAATAATTGATTCATCTCAAATGAAGCAATATTGAATCTCAGTACTCAATACTCAATACTAACTACTCAGTACTACCTTTCAAAAAATACTCCAGAAACAAAAAAGCTTTCTCATTGGAATCAGAGTTTGGGGTATGGTCAGGCCGATTGGTCATTGCTACCCGGTTCTCATAACCCAGAAAACGATTAACCGAAATCGCATGATTTAAGGGAACCCAGCGTTTGGGAGTATCTTCAGCACCTCCCGATACAAGGAATGGGCGTGGCGCCATCAGTGCATGCAATTCATGCAGGTCATATCCACCGGCAACAAGTTTTGGGTACAAGCCTCTGGCGGGATTGTCTTTTGTGATCATCCCTCTTTTACGCCAGGGTTGAGGATGGTACCCTAAATACCAGGGCTCCCAGTAATTTACCGATTCTCTCGATTCGTCGAATACGATACCAGGGTCAGACCAAACCGCGCAGGCAAATTTCTCATACAGGCAGGATGCGAACATGGCCCACTTTCCGCCATAGGAATGGCCCATAATTCCAATTCGTGCTGAGTCAACCTCCGGAAGCTTTGAAAGCACATTCCAGGCATTTGCCGCCGCATAGGCCAAAGCTGAAAGGGGCTCAATTTTAGCATTTTCAATATCCGGATAGTAAAGTGCATAGGTCCGATTATTCGTGGTCTCAGTGGTTCCCAATGAAAGGGTAACAAATCCGCGTTTTGCGAGCTGGTATGCAAAATCCCGGTCAGGGAGTTCCGGCTTGCCTAATCCGGCCGCAGTTTCCGGTTCGTAATAAACTGTGATCACCGCAGGCATTTTCCCGGCCCCGTCAGGGATCATGAGATACCCCTTTGTCTTTTGATCCGGCAACCAGTTAAATCTGACCTGATATTGAGTGAAACCATCCCTGCGGGAAGTTCCAATGATCTCGAACTTCTGGTCCTTTATTAATGGCGGCCAGGCGCCCATCATCCCGTTCCAGCGGGCGAGAATCTCTTCCCTCCTTTTCTGCCAATCCGCTGAAGTCTTTACAGGCCTCCCGTCATAAAATTTTAAGGGCGAAATATAGGGGCCAAACTGGTCCTTAAACTCCGGCGGACTTGAAAAGTAGGGTGCAATTTTTTCAGGGATTCGCTGAGCATTCCCGCCGGCCGATATAACGATGAAGGCCAATACCGATAAAACGGCTTTTACAATTTCTTTCATTTAAGATATTTTTCAAACCAGTCAAGCATCTCTATCTTCATATCATCTGTAAAAACATGGCCAGTATTAGGATAAATAATACTTTTGAACTTTTCCTTTTCATTATAAAGCGAATAAACGGTATCGAGTTTTTTCTCCAGGGTTTTCATACCGCTGAGAGGCGATCCGCTATCGCTGTCGCCGGTTAAGGCAAGAAAAGGCCTCGGCGCAATAAGTCCCATAACAGCCTCTGTATCAAAATGCTGCAGCATACCCGGCACGAAATAATATATTCCGTGCGATTTAAGCTCTCTTTGTTCTATAAGTTCCTTATACCGGGTAAAGCAAGCCACTCCTACCACAACCTTAATCCGGCTATCGATAGCCGCAAGCCACCATGCACGCGTACTTCCCATACTCATCCCTTCTGCACCGATCTTTTCCGCGTCTATTTCAGGGCGGCTGCTCAGGTAGTCAAGTGCAATTTGCTCGTCGCGAAGCTGCATCCCCCAAAGGGAACGCCCAAACCATAAATTGATCTTGAACTGAGAAGCTTCCTGGTCAGATCCCTGAGCCTGGATCTCGCGATCACCTGCGGGACCGGTACCCCGGCGCTCCCCGTTAAAATAACTGTCAATAGCCATAAGGGCATATCCTTTGGAAACAAGAAGAGCTAATACATCCTGTGCTGTACTGGAATTTGAGCCGAATATATTGTCCTTGCTGCTGCTGTGCCCATGCATTCCCAGGATCACCGGAACCTTTCCTTTTACATTGGCCGGAATAGCAAGGTATCCGGGTATCCAGCCATCAACACCATTATCGATCAGGAACTTTTCCAGGGTGTAACCGTTCATTTGTTTTTTAAAGACGGTTTGGACCTTCAGTTGTTTTGGACGGGCAGGAAGCTCGCCCAGCAGACCCTGCAGGGTTTCTGCGACCTTTACCCGATCGATCTTCCATGCCGGCAATCCGGATGGAAACTTAAAATCGGGATAATCCCATTTCTGATAATATTCAGGAACGCCTGCCCATGCAGCCTGCTCCTTCCAAAGAATTTCCTGGGCAGAAACGGGATTGCCGCATATATTTTCAACTGTCCAGAACAGGCCTGTCAGTAAAACAAAATAGAAATAGCTCTTCATTTTTATCAAATTTATTTGAATGAAATATGGGTAAGTGAAAATTATCATTTTTTGCCGGCTTCTGAGATAAGCTTTGCTGAAAGCTCCTTCCCAAGATAATTATCAATAATACCGTGTACCCCATAGAGTAAAGGGGTCATCAGTATAGCCACCAAAAACTTGTAGGTATAATTGACAAGTCCGATCGCTGCGACCATCTGCCAGCTCCAGTTATACTGCGGGTTGATATAAAAAGCAATAAAAATGACCACAAAACTGTCGATCAGCTGGGATGCCAGTGTTGACCCGGTGGCTCTTAACCAAAGCAGGCGCTCACCGGTACTTTTTTTGATCCGGTGAAAGATCAGCACATCGGCCATCTGGCCTATGAGAAATGCAATGATCGAGCCTGCAATGATCCACATTCCCTGCCCGAAAATTCCATTAAAAGCCAGATTCATATTGATCGTTTCTCCCTCAACCGTCTGATTGATCCAGAAATCGGAAGGAACCAGTCCCATTGCGAATCCTACTACCAAAAAGGCATAGGTGATCAATGCAGCAGCCAGTATGGATAAGAAGCGCACCTGCTTTAATCCAAAGTATTCATTAATGATATCCGTCATGATAAATATAAGGGGCCAAGTAACTACACCTGCCGACATATTAAAGGAAAGATCAGGAACCCCGAACATATCAATATTGAACTTCTGAATCCCCAGAGAACCCTCCACGGTAAAAATTTTCACACCGATAAATTCGGCCAGAATAGCATTGGCAATAAAAAATGAGCCCAGAATGAGCAGCAGCCGACTTTCTTTAGTTTTAAAACTCATTTAAGCTCTGAATAAATCGAGAATTAAATTAATAATTAAATCCGGATATTAATAAAACATTCCAAATCCGGAAATTTAAAAATGTCTAATTTAGCTCTTAATATGCAATTAAAATCCAAATTACCAGGTGTAAGCACTACCATTTTCACAATAATGTCGCAGCTGGCAGCACAATATAAAGCGATCAATCTATCACAGGGTTTCCCGGATTATGAATGTTCCCCGCAGCTTGTAGAACTGGTTAGTAAATATATGAGATTGGGGTATAATCAATATGCCCCTATGGCTGGAATTCTATCCCTGAGAGAGCGTTTATCAGAAAAGCAGGAAAAGCTGCACCAGGCAAAATACGCGCCCGATACAGAGATAACCATTACTGCAGGAGGCACTCAGGCAATATTTACCTCCATTGCATGCCTGATCAGGCCGGACGATGAAGTGATCATTTTTGAGCCGGCATACGATTCTTATTCACCGGCTGTCACCTTGTTCGGGGGCCGGGTGAGGCCAATTGAATTAAGTGCTCCTGACTATAAGATCGATTGGCTGCAGGTGGCTAAGCTGATAAATGACAAAACCCGGATGATCATTCTCAACTCGCCGAATAACCCAACCGGCCGAACCCTGGCTGAAGAGGATATGCTGGAATTGATCCGTTTAACCAGGGGGACCAGTATATTGATCCTGAGTGATGAAGTTTATGAACACCTGGTATATGACGGGATAAAGCATTTAAGTGTTTCACATTATCCTGAATTATGGGAAAGAAGCTTTATTACCGCTTCATTCGGCAAACTTTTGCATACCACCGGGTGGAAGGTGGGATACTGTCTGGCCCCCGAATGGCTGATGAAGGAGTTCCGGAAAGTGCATCAGTTTGAAGTATTCAGTGTGAACTCCGCAGTACAGTATGCGATATCAGATTTTCTCCAGGATGAACGTAATTATTTGGAAATCAGCGATTTTTTTCAGAAAAAGAAAGATATTTTTCTTAACTTGATGCTTGAAACACGCTTCGACATGCTGCCCTGTCATGGATCTTACTTTCAATCCGTGCAGTACAGCAGGATTAGCAATGAAGATGACACCGCTCTGGCCATGAGGCTGATAAAAGAATTTGGTGTGGCATCCATACCTGTTTCTGCATTTTATAGTAAGGGTACCGATCATCAGGTATTACGCTTTTGTTTCGCTAAAAAGCAAGAAACTCTTGAAAAGGCCGTTACCTATTTAGCTAAAGTTTAATAGCAACAATTAATGAATTCAAACGTATGAAGATCCATAGATGAGTACGCTAAAAATCACCACATTCCAGGCCTACCTTTTTTGGGAAAACATTGAAAAAAATCTTCAAAACCTGGGCCTTAGATTATCCTCAATTCGTGAAAAGACAGACCTGATCGTTCTTCCTGAAATGTTCAGTACAGGTTTTTCTATGAATGCAGCAAAACTGGCTGAAGAGATGGATGGACCAACAATGAAATGGATGCATGAGCAGGCACGCAAATTCGGGAGTGTAGTTACAGGGAGCATGATCATAAAGGAAGGAAAGAACTATTTTAACCGCCTGATCTGGATGCGTCCCGACGGAACCTGCGAATATTATGATAAAAGACACCTCTTTGGTTTGGGAGAAGAAGACCAGCATTATACAGCAGGGACTAAAAAACTGTTTGTGGAACTGCATGGCTGGAAAATATGTCCGATGATCTGTTATGATCTCCGCTTTCCGGTTTGGTTGCGCAATAAGGATGAAGAGTACGATATGCTGTTGATTGTTGCCAACTGGCCTGAACGCCGTTCATTGCATTGGCGAACCCTCATTCCGGCAAGGGCTATCGAAAACCAGGCATTCGTGGTAGCGGTTAACCGGGTAGGACATGACGGTAATGAAGTTTACCATTCCGGAGACTCGATGTGTATCGATCCCAACGGAAAAGTGGTATATTATAAACCTAATGACGAAGACCTTTATACATTTTCTATTAATAATGAAGATGTAGTTGCCGCAAGGGCTTCCTATCCATTTCTGAAAGATGCTGATAAATTTAAACTGAACGGCAAATAATTTAACCTGGTTTTAAATAATTACCCCAGCTAATCCATACCAGCGAAATTATGGAAATTAAACATCGGGAGAATAGCCATAAGGGTTCATTTTATGTCGAGGAAAGAAATCTTTTACTGGCAGAAATGACCTATAGCTTTGCTGGTTCTGATAAAATGATTCTGGATCATACTGTTGTAGCAGATTCATTAAAAGGAAATGGCCTGGGGAACAGGCTGATTGAGGCCGCAGTGTCCTACTCAAGGGATAAAAATATCAAGATCGTCCCCTTATGCCCCTTTGCCAAATCGGTATTTGAGCGAAATCCAACTTATCAGGATGTACTTTTAAAGTAAGTCCCCGTCCTCAGCCGGTATTATTTCTCATTCAGCAAACGGGTCCTGCATTCCTCCAGCCTGGCTTTTTCAGATTCGGAAAGCTCGGGCAGTTTCATATTCATTTCCTTAAATGTATTGACTATGATCTTACTGATGGCGATTCTGGTAAACCATTTCTTATCTGCCGGTATCACATACCAGCGTGAATATTCTTCGGAAGTCTCATTGATCGCCTGTTCATAGGCGGCCATATAATCATTCCATTTCCCCCGCTCATCGATGTCGCCCGAAGAAAACTTCCAGTTCTTAAGAGGCTCATCTATCCGCTCAAGAAATCGTTTTTTCTGTTCTTCTTTAGAAACATTAAGAAAAAATTTTATGATAACCGTTCCATTCTTACTGATATGCTTCTCAAAATTACGGATACTTTCATAGCGCTCCTTCCAGAATTCCTCATTGATATCATTCAATGCAGAAATGCCTGCAATTCCTTCGTTCAGAACAAATTCCGGGTGTACCTTACAAACCAATACACTCTCATAATGGGAACGGTTGTGAATTCCTATCCGGCCCTTTTCGGGCAAGGCCTTATGATGACGCCATATAAAATCATGGTCCAGTTCTTCGGCGCTCGGTTGTTTGAAACTATATACCTGGCAACCCTGTGGGTTTAATCCGCTCATCGTATGTTCAATGGCACTATCTTTACCGGCGGCATCCATAGCCTGAAAAATGATAAGCAATGAATTTTTGTTCAGGGCATACATTTGTTCCTGCAGGTCATCCATCTCAGATCTGAGTTCATTTAACACAGAAACTGCATCATCTTTCTGATACTTTCCTGAAAATCCAGGGTCATGATCTTTAAGACTAAACCCCTTCCCCCGGATAATTTTGAATTTATTTACAATATCTTCCATAAAATAAATCTATACAATCAATACAAAAATTTTCACACATCAAATACGTTAAATATGGTGCCATTCTAAAATCCAAGAAATTTACGGCATATTAATCATGATTTCCTCATATTTACGACATGTTCAGAAGAATTAAAAACAAGCCTTTACGCTATCTCTCCATAGCATTATATTTTGTAGTTCTATTTTTTTGCGCCCTCGAACTGAATTTTTTATGGTTGTTCGGCTATTCCCCTACTATTGACGATATCAAAGCACCCAATATCAATGTCGTTTCAGAGCTTTATACATCAGACGGGAAACTAATCGGAAAGTATTACAAGGAAAACCGTACGCCGATAGAATATGACAGTATATCTCCGGCTGTGATTGATGCGTTGGTGGCAACTGAAGATGTTCGTTTTTATAAGCACAGCGGTATCGATATGCGATCTTTAATTTCAAGCACTATTTCGACAGCCAAGGGCGACAGACGAGGGGCAAGTACCATCACTCAGCAGCTTGCAAAGAACCTTTACAGCACAAGAAATCGAAAATCACAGGGCCTGATCAGGTACATTCCCCTCGTCAGAACCATCATATATAAGCTTAAGGAATGGCTGACCGCCTATAAGCTGGAAAACCACTATACAAAAAATGAAATTCTGACTCTTTATCTTAATACCGTGCCTTTCGGAAATAATACGTTCGGAATTAAAACCGCCTCCAAACGTTATTTCAATAAAAACGTAAATAAATTACAGGTGGAAGAAGCCGCCACACTCGTTGGAATGTTAAAGGCAACCACTACCTATAATCCGATACGAAATCCTGAAAAATCGCTCGAACGCCGTAATACCGTACTGGCTCAGATGGAAAAATATGAATATCTGACACCAGCCGAGTACAAAAAATATAGCCAGAGACCCCTGAAATTAAATCCGGGGAGTCTTGATGAAGGAAGTGACGGTGGTTCTTACCTGAGATCAGCAGTGTCAAGGTATCTTGAAAAATGGTGTGAGGATAATGGCTACGACCTCTATGCAGACGGTTTAAAAATTTATACTACCATTGATTCGAGGATGCAAAAATACGCCGAAGAAGCGGTTATCAGTCATATGAAGCTCCTCCAGAGAAGGTTTGAGAATGTCTGGGGTAATGAAAACCCGTGGAGGACTTCCGATGGAAAAGAGATCCTTGATTTTCCTGAAAAAGCTGCTCAGCGGCTTCCCTATTATGATTTTCTTAAAAAAAGATATCAAAATAACCAGGATTCGATCAATTACTATCTGAACCTTCCTAAAAAAATGAAGGTATTTAGCTGGGATGGCAGGAAAGAGGTCCGTTTTTCTACCATCGATTCCATTAAATATTATGCTAAGATCCTGAATACAGGAATGATGACCCTGGACCCTTTTAATGGCCATATTAAAGTTTGGGTTGGTGGTATAGATCATAATTATTTTAAATATGATCATGTCAATCAATCAAAGAGACAGGCTGGTTCCACCTTCAAGCCATTTGCCTATCTGGCAGCTCTTGAGGCGGGCATGAGCCCCTGCGATAAGTTTGTTGATAAGGCAGTAAGAATACCTTATTCAACCGGCAGAAAAACAGAATACTGGGAACCAAAAAATGCGGATTATAGTTTTTCAGGACGTGAAATGTCATTACGCTGGGCAATGGGCAAATCAGTAAATTCAATTACAGCACAGATCACCGAAAAAGTGGGAGCTGAAAATGTGGTGAAATACGCCCATCAATGCGGAATTGAAAGCGACCTGAAGGCAGTACCATCGGTTAGTCTGGGTCCGAATGATGTCAGTGTATTTGAAATGGTAAAAGCTTACGGTACTTTTTTAAATAAGGGAATACGCTCAGAGCCAATTCTGGTTGAAAAGATCTCTGACCTGGATGGAAATGTGATCGAAGAGTTCCAATCAGAACAAAAAAGAACACTCAGTGAAGAAATAGCATGGCTGATGCTCTATATGCTGAGAGGCGGAATGGAAGAACCGGGCGGAACATCTCAGGCATTGTGGGAATGGGATCTTTGGAAAAACAACAATCAGATAGGCGGGAAGACCGGTACCTCATCTGATTATGTTGATGGCTGGTATATGGGGGTTACTAAAGATCTTGTAACCGGGATATGGGTTGGATGCGATGAGCGAAGTGTACATTTTAAAACATCCCAAACTGGTGAAGGCTCAAGAACAGCCTTGCCAATATTCGGAAAATTTATGGAGAAGGTTTATAAAGATGCATCCTTAGGGATCAAGCCGGGGCCATTTCCTAAACCTGGTGTCAGTATAACCAGAAAATATGAATGCGAAACTCCACGATATGAGGCGGATACAACTGCCATAGATACGATGTTTACCGATTCGCTGTATATCCCGGATGAAATGCCCGACACCACTGCCAGCCAGAATTTAAATCTCCGTAATTCGAATACACCGAAAATTCAGGAAAATAAAAGCGGGCAGCTGCCTGAAAATAAGCCTCCGGTAAATCCAAAATCAGAGCCTCCGGCAACTGTTAAGAAAACTCGTAAGGAGATCAGGGAAGATCGTAAACAAAGCAAAGCCAAACAAAGTAATTGAATTTGCGTTTCCTGATTAACAAATTTAAACAAGAAAATCGAAATCATTATTTTTACGTAATTTAGAGAACGTTCATTTCCATATATAAAATGAGAGAGCATAAAACTGACCGAACAATGCCAGGATTTTGGCTGATATTATCCTTTTGTTTCATTATTTTATTTGCTGCCGGTACTGATGCTCAGG
This sequence comes from Pedobacter sp., assembly GCA_036677005.1. Lineage (GTDB taxonomy): Bacteria > Bacteroidota > Bacteroidia > Sphingobacteriales > Sphingobacteriaceae > Daejeonella. The sequence goes on along the minus strand of JAKFBV010000018.1, from coordinate 109,642 downwards.
CTCAATACTTTGGACAAAATAAAGTAAGGTATAAAAATCTTAAATTTAAGGTGTACCAAACTCCCCACTTTGACCTGTATTATTATCTGAAAAACGATAGTCTGGTTCATCGTTTCGCAAAAGAAGCTGAAGTTTGGTATGAATTACATCAGCAGGTTTTCAGGGATACTTTCTTAAAAAAGAATCCTTTGATCCTTTATTCAAATCATCCTGATTTTCAGCAAACTACAGCATTAAGCGGTGAGATCGGGGTTGGAACCGGGGGTGTTACTGAAGGTCTGAAGAACAGGGTGATCCTGCCGGTCTCGCAATTAAACCATCAAACCAGGCATGTACTGGGACACGAACTTGTCCATGCTTTTCAGTATCATTCATTGATTGAAGGCGACTCCACAAATCTTGAAAACATAGGAAATTTACCCTTATGGATGGTGGAGGGTATGGCGGAATACCTCTCAGTTGGTAAACAGGATGCTTATACTTCCATGTGGATGCGCGATGCATTCTTAAACAAAGATATTCCCTCTTTAAAAGATCTTACCACATCCAATAAATACTTCCCTTACCGCTATGGCCAGGCCTTCTGGTCGTATATCGGTTCCACCTACGGCGATACGGTCATTGTACCATTTTTTAAAGAGACCGCCAAATACGGTTATGAAATGGCTATCCGCCGAACCTTTGGATATGACGAACGGACATTATCAAGCCTCTGGAAAACCAGCGTGGAAAATACCTACCGGCCCTATCTCAAAGATACCGCACAGGTCCCGATAGGGAAAAAGATCATTGACGAGAAAAATGGCGGCGCCAATTATAATGTTGCCCCCGCCGTATCTCCTGATGGCAATTATGTCACATTCCTCTCCGAAAGGGATCTCCTGAGTATTGATCTCTTTCTGGCTGATGCCCGAACCGGTAAGATCATCCGAAAGTTATCCAGTAAATCAAAGAGCGGGCATATTGATGAATACAACTTTATAGAATCGGCAGGCGCATGGTCGCCCGACAGCAAGAAATTTGCGTTCAGCGTGTTTAGTGCCGGTGTTAATAAACTGGTAATTGTTGACGTTTCAAACGGGCGTACCCTTTCTACAGAAGCCATGGGCAATGTGGAGGAATTCAGTAACATCACCTGGTCGCCTAATGGAACTGACGTAGCCTTTTCGGGCTTAAGAGAAGGACAGAATGACCTGTTTCAATTTAACCTGAATTCCAAGCTGCTCACCCAGCTTACCAATGACAAGTATTCAGATTATCACCCGAGTTATTCGAAAGATGGACGTTCCATAGTCTTCAGTACAGACCGGACGACTTTTGACCGTTCAACAAATAGTGTTGATATCACCCTGAATATGTCCATCATTGATCTGGCAAGTAAAACAATCACTGATATTCCTGTATTTGACGGTGCAAATAATTTGAATCCTCAGTATTCTGCAGATAATAAAAGCATCTATTTCCTATCCAACAGGGATGGTTTCAGAAATCTGTACCGCTATTCACTGGAGCGTCGTTCTGTAGAACAATTAACAGATTATTTTACAGGGATCAGCGGTATTACAGAATACTCGCCAGCCTTAAGTGTATCTTCTAAGGATGATATTGTTTATTCCTATTACCGCGCTCAAAAATATACGATCTATAACGCAAAGGCTTCCGAATTCAGTCCGAAGAATATAGGTGCACGGGATTTGAATTTTGATGCTGCGGCCTTACCGCCTGCCAGATCTGTCGGGGTAAACATTATCAATGCCAACCTTAATAATTTTGAACGTTTTGAAAGAATTCCAAAGGATTCGATCCGAGCCATTGCTTACGAGCCTAAATTTAAACTTGACTACCTCTCCAGCAATGGCGTTGGAGCTTCAGTTGGCAGATTCGGTACAGGACTCTCCAGCGGGATCCAGGGTGTTTTCAGTGATATCCTCGGTAGAAATCAGATCTTTGCAACTGCGGCGGTGAATGGTGAGATCTATGATTTTGGAGGACAAGTAGCTTATGTTAATCAGCAAAGCCGGATCAACTGGGGTGCTGTGGCATCACATATTCCTTATGTTTCGGGGCAGGTTACAGCCGCACTTGAACAGATCCCTTCTGGCGGAGGTACAGTAACTGTTTACAATGAACGATATGATATCATCCGCACATTTGAGGACCAGTTTCAGGTATTTGCATCCTATCCTTTTTCCAAAAATCACCGGTTCGAAACAGGCAGCGGTATTTCACGTTATAGCTACCGTATAGACAGGTATAATAACTATTATGATTATAATGGGGGTTATATTGGTTATCCGATCGGTGCCAACAGGGAGAAACTTTCAAGAGAAGATGCCTCGCAAACCTATGGCGTTGATTTCAAGCCATTTACCACTGTACAGCTCAATGCGGCCTTTGTAGGAGATAATTCCTTCTCGGGAATGACAGCCCCTCTGGATGGCTTCCGCTATCGTGTTGGAATAGAAAATTATCAGGGTGATTACAAATTAAACGCCTTAACAGCAGATGGCAGACGATATGTAAGAGTAAAACCGATCACGCTGGCTGCCAGGCTTTACACCTATACACGGTTTGGACGGGATGAAAATCGTCTCTACCAGATGTATGCGGGATATGGATACCTGATAAGGGGTTATGAGGCAAACTCCTTTTATAAGAACGGATCTACTTCTACCAACGGATTTGATATCAACCAGCTGGTTGGATCTCGTCTTGCTGTTGCCAACTTCGAAATACGCCTGCCATTCACAGGGCCTAAGAAATTAGCTGCAATAGAATCTAAATTTCTTTTCTCTGATCTGAACCTTTTCTTTGATATGGGTCTTGCTTATGATAATGACTCTAAAGTAGCTTTCAGATCTGAGCCCCAATTAGTCGGAGGAGTATATCCTGAAAGAATTCCGGCAATGAGTGCCGGTGTATCTTTAAGAGTTAACGTGTTCGGATATTTTGTACTTGAACCATATTACGCGATACCTTTCCAAAGGTCAGATGTCAAACTCGGAGTATTTGGTCTGGTATTCGCACCGGGATGGTAAGAATAAAAAATACAAGTATGAAAACATTAGTAAACATGGCTGTCCTGATCTTTCTTTTTTCAGCCACAAGCTGCGGACAAAGCAATTCCAATAAGAAAGAAAGTGATCAGGCCTTAACATTTCCCATTTCAAAATCGGAAGCTGAGTGGAAGAAAATATTGAGTCCGATCGCCTTTGAGATCATGGTAAAAAGAGGTACAGAACCTGCTTTCAAAAATCCATATAACAATAAACATGAAAAAGGTATCTACGTCAGCGCGGCAACAGGTGAACCATTGTTCAGTTCGGAAGATAAATTCGAATCGGGCAGCGGCTGGCCAAGTTTTACAAAAGCGATTAAAGCAGGCGTGATCACTGTGGTTACAGATAACAGTCATGGCATGGTCCGCGATGAAGTGATCGAGACCAAAACCGGACTGCACTTAGGTCACGTTTTTGATGATGGACCGAAAGATAAAGGCGGAAAACGCTACTGTATGAATTCAGCCGCTTTAAAATTCATTAAAAAATGATCAGGATAAATTTCTGACATGCGCATGTACCGGTTGAATCCCTGAAACCAGTATCTGTTCAAAATCCAATCCAATGGTCAGGTCTATCCAGTCAGGATTAACAGACCTGATCATTCTGTGTTTCTGGATCCGTGTAAATTTACTGATCAGCTTAAAGCGTTCAACAGCGGAATTCTCAGAACTGAGTTCTTCAAAATAAACAAGCCTGGTTAATTGCTGTCCTGAATCAAAAAATAAATTAGGCATCTGCCTGTAAAAAGTCATGGTCTTCATCAGGTCAGTGCTCATCCCTACATGGATGCAGCTACGGTTACGGTCTGTAACCAAATAAACAAATTTATTGGTCTTCATGGCTGGTTTGTTTAGGATCGGCATATAATAAAAATTAATTTTTTTGTTCTGAGAATAATTGCTAATTTTATGAGCATAAATTTACTAACAATTTTAGTATTTCCAAATTTATTTTCAAATGGCAAACATTTCTTCCAATCTGAAGTACCTCCGCAAGAAAAAAGGGCTCACACAGCAGCAATTTGCTGATACCTTAGAAATTAAACGCTCACTGGTCGGGGCCTATGAAGAGGATCGGGCAGAGCCGAAATATGAATTACTAAAAAAATTCGCCGGATTTTATGAGCTTTCCATGGATGAGCTCATCAATGACCGCATTGACGACAGATGGAAACCCACCCCAAAAGGTGATCCAGCGAATATCAGAGTTTTAAGTATTTCGGTCGATAGTCAGGACCGGGAAAACATTGAGCTTGTTCCCATAAAAGCAAGTGCTGGATATTTAAATGGTTACGGGGATCCTGAATATATCTCTGAGCTTCCCAAATTCCACCTGCCCATGTTTCGCCAGGGAACCTACAGGGCTTTTGAGATCAGGGGAGATTCCATGCTGCCGCTTCAATCAGGAACTGTAGTAGTTGGTGAATACCTCAGTAACTGGAATGACCTGAAACCGGGCGACACGTATGTGGTGATCAGTAAAAATGATGGCATCGTATATAAACGGGTAGGAAACAGATTTAAGGAAAATAAAGCACTCAAACTCATATCGGATAATCCGGTTTACGAACCCTACACTATTCCCGGAGAAGATGTACTGGAGATCTGGAAGGCAAAAGCATATATCAGCACCGACTTTCCTGACCCTGCTCCTGAGCCTACGCTGGAGACCCTCACCAGCATGGTATCTCAGATGCAGAAATCTATTTCAAATCTCGACAGAAATAAATCTTAACATATTTTAACAAAAAAAACACCATTGAAGGATATTGATAATTTTATTTCAGAAAGTTTAGAACAGCGCAGGCAAAATAACTCACTGCGGTCTTTAAAGCCGGAAAATACGCTGATTGACTTCTGTTCAAATGATTACCTTGGATTTGCACGTTCTCCTGAACTGAAAGCATTGTTTGAAAATGAACTGAATAAATATCCTGATTACCGCATGGGTTCTGCGGGCTCACGCCTGCTGGCGGGCAATGATCGCTTTACAGAGGAACTGGAGAAAGAGATCGCTGATTTTCATGAAGCAGAGGCCGCCCTGATCTATAATTCAGGTTATGATGCTAATATTGGGATTTTCGCTTGTCTTCCCCAGCGCGGTGATACCATCATTACAGATGAATACATTCATGCCTCCATTATTGATGGTGCCCGTTTAAGCTATGCATCCCGTTATGTTTTTAAGCATAATGACATGGATAGCCTGGAACAAAAATTAAAGCTGGCTAAAGGCCGGATATATATTGCCGTTGAAAGTGTGTATTCAATGGACGGTGATGAAGCCCCTCTTGTAGAAATAAGTAAACTGGCAAAGAAATTTGATGCTGCCCTCCTCGTTGATGAGGCACATGCAACAGGAATTTTCGGCGAATCAGGAAGAGGCCTGGTACATGAATTAGCGCTTTGCGGGGATGTATTCGCGAGGATAGTTACCTTCGGTAAAGCGCTGGGCATACATGGGGCTGCCGTGTTGGGAAGCAAGGCGCTCCGCTCTTATCTCATCAATTATTCACGATCATTCATTTATACCACAGCGGCCCCCTTCCTCAATCACCTTGCTGTCAGATTATCCTACAGGCACCTTAAAAGCGGAGATCATCAGTCTGATATCAGGGAGCGGATCCAATATTTCAGAGCACTTACAGATCCCCGCCTGAAGCTCTTATCGGGAAGGTCGGCAATACAAATTATCCCGGTACCCGGGAATACCTTGGCGAGGGAAGCAGCAGGAAAAATTCAGGATGCTGGTTTTGATGTCAGGGCCATACTTAGTCCGACCGTAGCTGAAGGATCAGAACGTCTGAGGATCTGTATTCATAATCATAATACCATGGAGGAGATCAATAGCCTTTGCAGGCATTTAAATCAAATACTTTGAAAAAGAAGCCGATTTTTATAACAGGCATAGGAACCGGTGTAGGCAAGTCCATCGTTTCAGCCGTTCTGGTTGAAAAACTAAAGGCCGACTACTGGAAACCCATTCAATCAGGGGATCTCGGCAACAGCGATACGGCTCTCGTAAGAAGCCTGGTATCCAATAAGCTATCCATCTTTCACCCCGAGGCCTATCGCCTTACACAGCCTTTCTCACCACATAAATCAGCAGCTTTGGATGGGATACGCATTGAACTGGCATCTTTTATCCTTCCTGAAACAGATAATCAGCTGATCATCGAAGGGGCAGGCGGATTAATGGTGCCTTTAAATGAAAAGGACCTGATGATCGATCTGATCCAAAAGCTGGATGCAGAAGTATTTCTTGTATCACAAAACTATCTGGGAAGCATAAATCATACCTTATTATCTGGAGAGATACTAAAATCAAGAAATATAAATCTTAGCACGATTATATTTTGTGGCAGGCAAGATAAAAGTTCAGAAGAGATAATATCCAGGTATCTAAGCACAAATATTATACACTTTCCTTTATTTGAAAAGATGGATAAAAATGTGATCAGCAAATTTGCCGCACAACTAATTATTTAGATCGGCTAACCTCGTTATGAACTATAGGCCAAATAAAAAGAGCGATCGAATTGATCGCTCTTTTTATGAAAAATTTATAATTCCGAAATCCGGATTGGATTATCTATCAGGATTCATTGAGTTAAAATCAATATCCTGGATTTTGTACTAACGATTTATTCTGGTCAATTTCACGAAATGGAATAGGTAATATGGTAAGGTTACCTCCAAATGTCGCTTTAGAAGCTTCAGGCCCTGTGGTTCTTAGTGGTTTACTTTTTCTTAACAAGTCCATTCTTCTATGACCTTCAAAAGCTAACTCTTTTCTTCTTTCGTTTAATATCGCATCAATAAATGCTGCTTTAGTTAAAAAGGTTACTAATGTCCAGTTTGGAAGGCCGGCACGGGTTCTAAGTTTATTTATTAAGTCAATGGATTCTATATTAATGCCCTTTTGTTCTGCTATAGCTTCTGCTAAATTTAAAACTACCTCAGTTGTTCGTATAATAGGTGAATTGTCTGTATTATTAATTGCATCAGGGAATTTCAATGTGAATGGTCTAACGATACCATCTGCAGCAGATCCCAAAGCATTTAAAGAGGTAAACCGCTTATCTCCTGGCTCTTCATTATATGCTGCCACTAAAGCTGCTGAAAAAGGCGCATCGCCCCTGCCTCCTTTTGCAGCAGGCTGGTAATAACTTGCCCATCCACCGCTACCGGTTCTTCCATTATCAGTAGCTGAGTTTTGAATTGAAAATACATCCTCTGGTGTATTAGCATCATAAAAAGCATAATTTGCCGCCAAGACATATAAAGGAGAAGCTAAAACCTGCCTTGCCACCGCTTCTGCGTTAGCCCAATCATTTCTATAAAGGTGCATCCGGGCTAATAAAGCTTGTGCAGCACCTTTTGTTGCACGACCTCGTGTATCAGCTGGTAAACTGTAAGAAGCCGGAAGATCAACAATAGCTTCTGTTAAATCTTTTTTGATCTGATTTTGGACATCATTTAGTGTTGCGCGAGTTGGAAATGAAATTTCACCTTCAAATGATTCCAATACCAACGGAACTGAAAGATTTGATCCACTGGAAACCTGAAATGGCTGTGAAAACAAATTTGACAATTGAAAATACGTTAATGCACGTAAAAATTTGGCTTCAGCGACAGCTTGCTTTTTCTGGGCATCTGTATAAGATGCATCTACCACTTGGGGAACTTTGACAATAATTTTATTTGCCCTTAATATAGCACGGTAATGCGATTGCCAGATAGTTTCAATGGTTTGATTAGAAGATATCACATTATAATTCGTTATTTCTTGTAAAGTAGGAAAAGATCCAACAAATAAAACGTTATCCGCCTGATAATCAGCAACAATTTGTGGCTGTGAGCCAAAAACTTCAAGTGTCTGAAGCGAACTATAAACACCTAGCAAGGTACTTGTAGCTGTCTCTTTAGAATTAAAAGCCACGTCAGCAGACAAGCTTTGCTCGGGCTGTAAATCTAGTTTTTTTTCACAGGAAGCAAAACTGAATAACAGGGCTCCCGTAATTGAGTAAATAAATAATTTATTTTTCATCTCTTTATTTTTCTATTCTTAAAATCCTAAGTTAATTCCAAAAGTTAATGTTCTGGCTTGGGGAAGTGCAAAGAAGGATTGACCTAATATTTGGTTAGAACCTCCATTTGCAGAAACTTCCGGATCAGGACCTCTGAAATCCTTATTTTTAATAGTAATTAAGTTCTGACCTAAAACATAAATACGGGCGCTGGATAAAATTTTACTTTTGTTAATTAAAGTTGTTGGGATTGTATACCCTAAACTTGCTGTTTTCAGCCTCAAATAAGATCCGTCCTGTAATTGTAATGTAGATAGCTGTTGAAAATTAGCAGCTGTAGGGCTACTTAATCTTGGAGCAAATGCATTATCGCCAGATTGCTTCCAGTAGTTTAACAGATCCGTGCTTTTATTAAAAGACCCGGTATTTACATTCTCTGTAAATCTAAGACCATCAATAAGTACTTTATTTCCGTAAGCAAAATTAAAGAACACATTAAGGTCAACACCTTTATAGCTCAGGTTATTTGTAAAACCTCCTGTAAAATCAGGAATTGCACTACCTACCACTACACGGTTATTTGGTGAATAGGTAGTAGTTGCAGTACCATCCTTGGTCAGCCATTCTGCATCACCAGTAGCAGGATTTATACCTTTATATCTTACTAAATAAAAAGTGTTCAAACTCTCCCCTACTATAGCTCTCTGAGCAGCAGAACCTTCTAAAAAGTCTCTTCCTTCAGGATCCTTATTTACCGGTAATGATATTATTTCATTTTTAACAAATCCGATATTTAATGAAGTGTTCCATTTGAAATTAGTTTTATTAATGTTACGTGAAGTAACTAATAAGTCAACTCCGGTATTCTTCATTTCACCAACGTTAATCGTAGCACTTGCATAACCTGTAGTATAAGGATAAGGAACGTTTGCCAATAACCTATTAGTTTTTTTAGTATAGTAATTAGCTTCAAGATCAAATATGTTGAAAAGGGTGGTATTTACACCTACGTCAAATTGTGCTGTCTCTTCCCAGCTAAGATCTGCATTTGGAACCTGGGTTGGAATTAAGCCAGCATTTCCACTGTAATCAGCTCCTACACCTCCACCAAATAATTCCTGGTAACTAAAATTACCTATCCGGTCATTACCTGATGTACCATAACTAGCTGTGAATTTTAAATAATCAATAACCTTCGAGTCCTTTAAGAAACTTTCCTCAGAAACTAACCAACCGGCAGAAAGGGCATAAAATAGTCCATATTTTTTATTCTGTCCAAATCGGGATGAACCATCGCGCCTTCCTAAACCTTGAAAAAGATACTTATTTTTGAAGTTATAGGTTAATCTGGCAAATTGAGACTCTAAAGCCCACTCCGTCCCTGATGCAAAAGTTGTTGTTGGTGTAGAGGCTGAACCTACATTTGGTAATTTATCACTAGCAAACCCCGAACCGCCAACTGCTATATAATCATCACGGGAAGTTTCATAGCTATATCCCAACAATCCTCCAATGGTATGATCGTTCAATACTTTATTATAATTCAAAGTATTTGTTGTTAACCATTTATAATCCTTTTCATTGTCCTTGAAACCCGTTCCTCCTGGTACAAATAAATTAACACTTCGACTTTTTCCCTCTGTCTGAATATTATCAATTCCAAAATCAGTTTTTAATTTAAGGTCCTTAAAAATTCTAAATTCAGCAAATGCATTACCCGTACTTCTCTGTAAATTGAAACTGTTGGTATTCAATGCTTCTATCGCTAGAACATTTTGTATAAACCCGGTATTTATAAAATTTCCATTTGCATCATAGGGAGTTACGTAAGGTAATTGTAAATACGATGATGTTAGGGGAGCAAACGTATTATTCTCTACACCTATTCTATCACTGTTTACCCGTGATAAGTTATAGTTAACTCCTACTTTAATATTATCGGAGATATTATGATCAAAATTAAACCTACCAGACAATCTCGCCAGATCATTTCCTATAGTAAAACCACTTTCTTTATTATAGTTTCCCCCAACAAAGAATCTTGTCTTAGCGTCACCCCCAGAGGCTGATAAATTGTATGAATTTGTTTCACCAGTTTGAACTACTGCATTTACCCAATCAAAACTTGTAGTAGGAAAAGTTAATGCAGCTAAGCCCCTTGCTTTTCTTGATTCATTTACGAAGCCTTTGAACTCATCAGCAGTCATATATTTCAACAAATCTGTAGGTTCCGATACACCAGTAAAGTAGTCAAAATTGATAGCAGTTTTCTTGTTTAAAGAACCGCTTTTAGTTTTAATAAGAACAACCCCATTTGACCCTCTGGAGCCATAAATTCCTACTGCTGCGGCATCCTTTAGAACTGACATTGATTCAATATCGTTAGCATTGATATTAAGAAGGGGATTCAATCCTGAACCTCCACCCTGAGCTGATGAATAAGCTCCATCATTTAAAGGCACCCCGTCAACAACAAACAAAGGCTGGCCGCCACCAGTAATTGAAGATGCCCCCCTGATACGAATTGAAGATGCAGCACCTAATAAACCTGAAGAGTTAGTCATTTGAACACCCGCTGCCTGTCCTTGCAATAATTGCTGAGGGCTGGTCATTGGAACATTTTTGAATGCTTCTGCACTCACTGTAGAAACAGATTGCGTGCTTAAGGCCTTACTCTGCTCTCCATAACCAACTACAACAACTTCAGAAAGCTGCTTCGAATCAGTCACCATGCGCACGTCCACGCGATTGTTTACACCGATTGTAATTTCCTGTGTAACATACCCAATATAAGTGAAAGTTAACACAGAAGCAGTTGCTGGTGCATTTAAGGAATAATTTCCATCTGCACCTGTGGATGTACCCGCCGTGCCACCTTTAACACGTACAGAAACACCAGGCAGAGGGAGGCCGTCATCAGCTCCTACAACTCTACCAGTGATAGTCTTATTTTGTGCCATTGCGCTGGTAACAGCGAATAACCCTAATAATAAGAAAGCTAGTAATTTTCTTTTCATTTGATTATCTACTTTTCATTTGATTATCTATTTAATTAATTAATTGGTTATGAAGCCCTGTTTCAGGGATATTAATTCGCAAGATTAGCGCTTTTCGACAATTAAATGTGTATTTTATGTGTAACTTTATAGTAACAAAATTGTTGCGACAACCTTATTTCTGCTACTCACAATGAAGAATTTAACTATTATTCGCGCTAATTATATTTTGTATTTCTCAGCCTTTCTGTATTCTGAAAATATCCCGCTCATAATGAGCAGGTTAAAAGCCAATTAATTCAAGCAGGCAAACAACTAGGTTATCATCACAGCCATTCAAAATGCATGGGATTATATGAATTTTAAAAACAAGAAAAATCATTTATACCTTTGAGCGGCCGGGCCGATCCTTTTTTAAATGGAATTAATGTTAAACATCCCGGCAAGTAAGATTTAGCATATGGAAATAGTTTCAGTTATTGGTTCAGGCACGATGGGTAACGGAATCGCGCATATCTTTGCCCTGGCGGGTTATAATGTCCATTTGATTGACCTGTCTGAAGAAAGCCTGAAGAAAGGAATGGCTGCCATCAGCAAGAACCTGGACCGGCAGATAGTTAAAGGCATAATTACGGAAGACCAAAAGCTCCATGCTATTCACCATATTAAAACTTATACAGATACAGAGTCTGCGGTAAAAAATTCTGACCTGGTTATTGAAGCCGCTACAGAAAATTTAGATATTAAACTTCAGATCTTCAGGGAACTGGATCAGTTCTGTAAACCGGAGGCTATTCTGGCTTCAAATACCTCCTCAATCTCCATCAGTAAAATTGCTTCTGTAACAAAGCGTCCCGACAAAGTAATCGGCATGCACTTTATGAATCCTGTTCCTGTAATGAAACTTGTAGAAGTGATCAGGGGATATACTACTTCTGATGAGGTTACCGGTACGATCATGAACCTCTCGAGGGAATTAAAAAAGAAACCAGTAGAAGTTAATGATTATCCGGGATTCGTGGCTAACCGCATTTTAATGCCGATGATCAATGAAGCCATTTATACCTTATATGAAGGTGTCGCCGGCGTTCAGGAGATCGACACCGTCATGAAGCTCGGCATGTCCCATCCAATGGGTCCCTTACAATTGGCCGATTTCATAGGGCTTGATGTTTGCCAGGCCATCCTGAATGTCTTATACCAGGGCTTCGGGAATTCCAAATATGCCGCCTGTCCATTGCTGAACAATATGGTTTCGGCCGGTCAATTAGGAGTCAAAACCGGAAGCGGATTTTATGATTACAGCCAGGGACCCAAAGATCCCGGAGTCTCTGCAAAATTCAGGCAGGAAAGATGAGGTATGAAGGATGAGGTATGAGGTCCGATATATGAGGTCCGATGTCGGAGGTCAGATACCTGAGGCATAAGTATCTTATATATTGCCCTGAGTACAAGTTAGTTAAATACAAATATTGATATAAATACTAATCCGGAAATCGATTATTTAATAAACCTTTAATTGAGCATACCGCCCAATTCTGAATCCGGTATCTGAATCGGATCTCATACATCAGACTTCCTACCTCATACCTCCGTCCTCCTACATCCGGTCAGGCACCCGGATACCAAGCAGAGTCATACCCTTATTAATAAGGCCTGCTGTCGCAGCAGAAAGATCGAGTCTGAAGTTCCTGATAGTCAGATCTTCAGCCTTAAGTATGCTCTCTTCATGATAAAATTTATTATAAAGTTTTGCAAGTTCAAAAATATAATTCGCGATATGCGCCGGACTATATTCCTTAGCTGATGCCGCAATAACATCCGGGTATTTGGCAAGGCTGACTATTAATTCCTTTTCAAGTGCTGTCAGGGGCAGAGAATAATTTTCAGAAGCTTTCTTCCGGTAATCAGCTTTTGCCATCACAGAGCGTATCCTGGCATGAGTATATTGAATAAAGGGACCGGTATGGCCCTGAAAATCTATCGACTCATTCGGATCGAATAATAACCTCTTCTTGGGCTCCACCTTCAGAAGGAAAAACTTAAGGGCTCCCAGTCCGATCATATTATACAGGTCCGCCTTTTCTGCCTCTGTAAATCCTTCCACTTTTCCCAATTCTTCGGTACGCTGCTGAGCGGTATGGATCATCTCATCCATCAGTTCATCCGCATCAACCACAGTACCTTCCCTCGATTTCATCTTACCGGATGGAAGATCGACCATGCCATATGACAGATGGTACAACCCTTTCGCCCATGATTTACCCAATTTCTGAAGAATGAGAAATAGCACTTTAAAGTGATAATCCTGTTCATTCCCTACCACATAAATTGACTCATCCATTTTGAAATCATCATATTTAAGCTGTGCGGTGCCCAGATCCTGTGTTATATAAACAGAGGTCCCATCTGCACGCAAAACCAGTTTCTGATCCAGGCCATCTTCAGTCAGGTCAATCCAGACAGATCCATCCTCCTTTTTAAAGAAAACACCTTTTTCCAAACCTTCGTCTATAATATCCTTACCCAACAGGTAAGTATCTGATTCATAGTAGTATTTCTTAAAATCAACACCCAGTTTTTTATACGTTTCAGCGAAACCTGCATAGACCCAACTGTTCATTTTGGCCCATAGGGCCATGACTTCCATATCTCCGGCTTCCCATTTCAGGAGCATTTCCTGAGCCTGTTTGATAATGGCTGCATTTTTTTTTGCTGTTTCTTCGGTCTGACCCTGTAAAACCAGTTCATTGATCTGTTTTTTATATTCCTGATCAAAGATCACATAATACTTTCCTACCAGATGGTCTCCTTTTAATCTGCTGATTTCCGGTGTTTCGCCATTACCGAATAATTGCCAGGCAAGCATCGACTTGCAAATATGGATACCACGGTCATTGACCAGGTTGACCTTAATAACTTCATATCCATTTGCAGATAATATCTCTGCCACAGAATAACCCAGTAAATTATTCCGTACATGGCCCAGATGCAGGGGTTTATTGGTATTTGGAGATGAATATTCAACCATGACCTTTTTACCGTTGGCCGCGAACTGCCCAAAGGACGGATCAAGAACGGCATTCAGCAGCTGAGTGATCCAATAGCTATCGGCAATAGAAAGATTCAGAAAGCCCTTGATGACATTAAAACTATCAACTTCTTTAATATGTTCCTTCAGGTACTCACCAATTTCAGTCGCGGTCTGTTCAGGACTTTGTTTTGAAAACCGTGTAAATGGAAATGTAACTGCAGTAACCTGGCCCTCAAACTCCTTACGCGTTTCCTGGATAACTATTTTATCTGACCCGATCTCTGTTTGGTAAAGTGTCAAAACAGCCTTTTGAATGGACTGAACTATGGTATTTTCTATTGTCATCTTCAATGGGTTTGCACCCTGTAATTTTAATCGTTAATTAATGAGTTAGTAGCCCGTAATAAGATCTCAAACGCATTTTCAGCCATCAGATTTTCCTTGTCCAGCGTGGGATTTACTTCAACCATCTCAAAACAGCATACTTTTTCACTGGTCATGAGGCGTGCTACCAGATTCCCTGCTTCCCTTTCGGTTATTCCGTTGGGAACAGGAGTACCGGTTCCTTTTGATATCGAGGCATCGAGCGAATCCACATCAAAAGAAACATAGATCAGATCGCAATGATCAAGATATTTCAAGGCATCGATTGCAACGCGCTCCACCCCCCGTTTTCTGATCTCAATAGTAGGGAAATTCTTTACCTTATTCTTCTTAAGCAAATACTGTTCCGGCGGTTCCGCATCGCGCATAGCAATATAAACCAGATCACTGTATTTGATCTTAGGGGATATGTTCCCGATATTTTTTAACTGGTACCAGTAATTAATTGTCTCCTGATCAGGCTTATTGATCTTCGAATCAATATTGTCTTCATCCAAAGCGATCGCAAGAGGCATACCATGAAGATTACCTGAAGGGCTTGTATAGGGTGAATGAATATCAGAATGAGCGTCTATCCAGATCACCCCCAGTCTCCCTTTGGGAAATGCCTTACGGATACCTGAAATGGTTCCTGCCGAACAGCTATGGTCGCCTGTAAGCAGAATAGGGAACTCATTATTCTTCAGGGTCCGGCCAACCTCCTCTGCAACACGTTCAGCCATAGTAAGCACACCCGAGATCCGTTTGGCATATTGATTACCCGCCGATTCCAGCAAAAGATGGTTTTCATTGGGTATCTCAACACTTTTATATTTTTTAAAATACCTGCTTCCAAAATCAAGGGCCGCGATCTTAATCGCATCGATTCCCATGCTTGCCCCGCGTGTTCCTGCACCAATTTCAGATTTAACCTCTATTATTCTAAGTTCACGCATGACCATTTTTCCCCATACAGTACAGCTTTAAGATTCGAATATGAAATTTTACGTTCCACTCTAGGTTCTATGCTATATGCTTTTTATATCTTTGCCAAAATTATAAAAAAATGCAGAGTTACGCGGAGTTTCTTGATTTAAGCGTGGGTTTCCCTCAGGATGGTTTTGACATCATCGATGATGAATTATATTTTCATGATCTGAATCTCATGGAGATGATCGAAACCTACGGATCTCCCCTCCGGTTTACTTACTTACCTATTATAAGTAAAAAGATCCAGCAGGCTAAACTTTTGTTCCAGGCTGCCATCGTAAAGAACAATTACAGGGGCGGTTATAAATATTGTTATTGCACCAAAAGCTCACATTTCAGGCATATTGTTGAAGAAGCGCTTCGCAATGATATCCATCTCGAAACCTCATCGGCCTTTGATATGCCTATGATCGATGCTCTGGAAAAGAAAGGCACCTTAGACAAAGACATCACGGTGATCTGTAATGGGTTTAAGACATTTCAGTACAAGCAATATATCATCGATATGCTGCATGATGGATTTAAAAATATCATCCCCGTTTTAGACAACAAGGAAGAGTTCAATATTTATGATGATGAACTGGACATTCCATGCAGCCTGGGAATGCGAATCGCAGCAGAAGAGCAGCCCGATTCTCAATTCTATACATCCCGGTTAGGAATTAGAATGGAGGATATTATTGATTTTTACAATCATAAGATCGCCCAAAACCCTAATTTCAAGGTAAAACTGCTTCATTTCTTTATCAATTCAGGAATTTCAGATACACCTTATTACTGGAATGAGCTTGAAAAATATGTAACCCTTTACTGTAAGTTCAAGAAAATAAACCCTGATCTTGACACCCTCGATATTGGCGGCGGAATGCCATTTAAAGATTCCCTTGTATTCGACTTCGACTACGAGTATATGGTCAATGAGATCGTTAAACGTATTAAGGAAATTTGCGCCGAGCATGAGGTGATGGAACCGGATATCATCACCGAATTTGGCAAATACACCGTTGCTGAAGCTTCAGGAATTCTTTATAAAGTTCTGGGCCGCAAACAACAGAACGATCGTGAAAAATGGCTGATGCTGGACGGCTCATTTATTACCAACCTTCCGGATGTATGGGCCCTGAACCAGAAATACATTCTGGCTCCTGTAAATAATTGGGATTCTGAATATGAACGCGTCAATCTGGGCGGTATCACATGCGATGGTCAGGATTATTACAGCCAGGAAGCCCATATGAACAACGTTTTTATGCCTAAAACCCGGAAAGTACAGTATCTGGGCTTTTTCCATACCGGTGCTTACCAGGAAGTACTCAGCGGCTACGGAGGGATTCATCATTGCCTGCTCCCATCCCCCAAACATGTGATCATTCGCCGTAACCGGGATGAAACATTCAATTTTGAAGTGTTTGGGGAAGAACAAAACAGTAAGCAGGTATTAAAGATCCTGGGATATTAGCCCGGGTCAAGCCCGGGCTGACAAGGGTCGAGTCCGAGTCACCCCGGATTTAATCCAGGGGCCGGGGTTATTCATTAAAAAGATGCAGAAATATTATCTCTTTCTTCTTTGCCTGTTTCCACTGTTCTCATGTTCCCAGAATAAAAAATCGGATGCCATTGGAAATGAGAAATTGTTATCACAGCAGGCTTTTACTACACTAAAGTTCGAGACCGGGGGGAAACCATGTATAGCTCTAATCAACAACCGCTACATAGGTTTTAAAGAAAAAGCCAAATTTTCACTTTCCCTTTTTATTACTGTAAATACTATTGGCAAAAACAAGGATGGGCATCCTGATGAAAAGGAAGCACTGATCTTTAACACCCTGCAAACCGGGATCATTTCAGAGCTCAGCAAGATCCTTGGAACTTATTGTTATATCGGAACTACCACAATGCCCGGCTATCGCGATATTCTCCTGTACATTGATCCCGGGGACCGTGAAAAGGCAACTGAAATACTAAAAAAGTTAAAGGAGCAGCAACTTCGCATAGACTCTATTTCATTTGAAACAGATGCCGAATGGGAAGCTGTAAACTCTTTTTATGAGGCCATTGCGGCAAAAAATTAAGAATCGAACTTATCCAGAAGTTTGATCAGCGTCGCGAAATCTTTCGGATAAGGTGCCTCAAAGGTCATCTCTGTATTTTCATCAATTTTAAAGGTGATCTGGCGTGCATGCAGGGCAAATCTTTTCATGACAGGAAGTTCTTCCTGATCTTTACCGAGCCTGTAGCTTCTCTTGATCTCAGATAAAAATACCGGTTTCCCGCCATACATCTCATCTCCGGCTATATTCGCTCTCTGAGAGGCCAGATGAATACGGATCTGGTGCATCCTGCCGGTAATGGGGCGGCATTCCACGAGGGTATAATGTTTATAGTATTTAATGGAATTAAATATCGTTTCCGCCGGCTTCCCTTCCTGCCGGTTGATGGCGACATTTTTGGCTCCCAAATTAAGAATGGGCAGATCAACATGAAGATCTTCAAAAACATGGGTTCCGTTAATCACAGCATGATATACCTTGTTCACTTTCCGGTGTTCAAACTGCATAGAAACAAGCCGATAGGTTTCTGGATTTTTAGCAATGATCAGAACTCCGGAGGTTTCCCTGTCTAGCCTGTGACAGATCTGGGCATCATCAGCATATTGCCTGGCCATTCTGAGTAAATTGATCTCTCCCCCCTCCCTGTCATCGAGAGAGCTCAGAAAAGCCGGCTTATTCACAACAATCAGGTTTTTATTCTCAAATAATATAAGGTCTTCGAATTTTGGAAACTTCACACATGCAGTATTAGACTGCAAAAGTAAGATTTTAATTTCAGAGCTGAAGGGGGAGGAAAGGTAAAAGCTCAAAGCTGAAAGCTCAAAGGTAAAAGTCCAAAGCTCAAAGCTGAAAGGTAAAAGCTCAAAGCACAAAGGTAAAAGTCCAAAGCTCAAAGCTGAAGGTAAAAACTGAAGGTAAACAAGTTTAAGCTCAAGGCCTTCAGCTTTCTGCTTTATGCTTTCAGCTTGAAGCTTCCCTTACTTTAATTCAAATTTATACCCTACGCCTTTTACAGTACTCACATACCTGTCACCCAGCTTTTCGCGAAGTTTTCTGATATGCACATCAATGGTACGGTTAGTTACTACGACAGAGTCCTCCCATATATTTTTCAGAATAACATCTCGGGTATAAACTTTTCCCGGTTTGGAGGCCAGGAGATATAATAATTCAAATTCTTTTTTGGCGAGTACGATCTTTTCGCCTTTTCGGAAAACCAGAAAGGCTTCACGGTCAATAACCAGATCCCCGATTTCAAGTTTATTTTCCACCTCAGATTCAGACTGAACATTCCGTCTCAATATGGCATTGATCCGGCTTGTAAGAGCACGCGGCTTGATAGGTTTGGCTATATAATCATCCGCTCCGACATTGAATCCGGCAATTTCCGAGTATTCTTCACTCCTTGCTGTAAGAAATACCATGAATGTATTTTTAAACTCATTCATTGTTCTCAGGATACGGCATGCTTCAATTCCATCCATCTTTGGCATCATGATATCCAGAATTATGAGATCGGGCAATACGCGTTTAGCTTCAGTTACCGCTTCCTGACCGTTAGAAGCGGTGTAAACCTGGTAACCTTCCTTTTTAAGACTGTATTCAATGAGTTCCCTGATATCAGGTTCATCATCAACAATCAGTATCTTATGCTTAAGTGTACTCATAAATAGATTAATTTATGCAAATTTAACCTCTTAATTATATTAAACAGTTAAGCCTGTATTAAGTAATTGTAAACCTTTAAACCTGATTTACATTCTTTTTACCTATTTCAATGTTTTTTCAAGGAATTGCTGAAGCTCAGCCCCCCTTAAATTCTTAGCAATGATCTTCCCTGAGGGATCAAGAATAAAGGAAGCAGGAATACCCTCAACTCTGTATTGAATAGTCACCTTTCCATCCCAGCGCTTCAATTCAGAAACATGCGGCCAATTCAAATTATCATCCTTAATAGCTTTTAGCCAGGCAGCTTTATCATCATCAAGAGATACCCCCAATACGGTGAAACCCTTATTTTTAAATGCTTCATATTGCTTCACAATATTAGGGTTTTCCTCCCGGCATGGTGCACACCAGGAAGCCCAGAAATCAAGCAATACATATTTGCCTTTAAAATCTGCCAGTTTAACTTCCTTCCCCAGGACATCAGGCAATTGAAAAAGAGGGGCTGGTTGACCAACTGAAACAGGCTTAATATTGGCCATTTTACTCACAAAAGACTGAACAGACTTATTATTTGGAAATTTAGTCTTGATCTCTTCTGCGTAAGTAATTAATTCCTGCTCATATTTATTCTGATCAATAGTGCCTGCAGCATAAAAGCCGGCGAGATTATCCTTATTATCCTGTACGAACTTAAATGCTGTTGCGGAATACTTATCCATATTGGCCTGGAACTGCGGCATCAGTACATTATAAATTGAATCCTTAGCCCCGGGGTTCGCAGCTATCAACTGGGAATAATCTGTCTGGATCTTCTGGTATATTTTACCATATTCATTACTCAGGCTGTTGAAGTCACGGATCTTTTCAGAATCTGAAGATCCACTGATTTGATAGGTATTCGTGGTATCAGAATAATCAGTCTTGATTTCAAGTTCATCTCCGTTCTTCCCTACGACAAGAAAATTCTTCTCTCCCACAACCAGGGTGTAAAAATTAGGTTCAGGTGCCACACGGCGGAACTTAAATTCACTGCTTTCATTTAAAAACGCTGAATCGACCAGCTGGTCGGTCTCATACAATAAAACTTTTTTAAGATTTCCGGCATTTTCAATTTTCCCGGAAATGCTTAACTCATTGTTGTTTTTGCAAGAAATCACAAAAACATTAGCTGCCAAAAGGGCAAAAATTATAACTTTCTTCACGATTTATTTTCTAATTTTTCAACTACTAATTTACTGGCTGTCTGAGGGTTGATCCTGCCCTTCGACCTTTTCATTATGTCGCCCATGAATAAACCCAGAACGCCTTTTTTACCATTATGGTATTCTATTATTTTATCAGGATAACTGTTTAGAACCTCATCAATAATCATCTGAAGTTCATCATCACCTGTATCGATCAAAACCTTCAGAGAGTTCGCAGTCTGTTCGGCTGAAAAAGCCGGATTTTTGATCAGTTCAGGAAAAACCTGATGAGCCGCTACAGAATAATTCAGTTTTCCGCTGTCAATAAGACTGATCAGTTCAGCCAGAGTCTCAGGCTGTACCGGGAAATCTGCAATATGTTTATGATGATCATGCAGGTATGATCGCAATGGGCCAATTACCCAGTTTGCTGCTGCTTTATAATGTTCGGTATAGCTGCTGAGTTCATCGAAATATCTTGCGATCTCCTGTTCGGATGAAAGCAGGATAGCATCGTATTCGGATAAACTGAATACAGACCTGTATCGCTCAACCTTTTTGGCAGGAAGTTCCGGTAATTCTTCAGCCAGTTTACGGATATATTTTTCATCCAGAACCAGAGGGGGAAGATCAGGTTCAGGAAAATAACGATAGTCATTTGCCATCTCCTTGCTTCTCAGCGGACTGGTATTACCGGTATCAGCATCGAAATTTAATGTATTCTGCTCAATGTACTCTCCCTTTTCGAGAAGCCGGGCCTGTCTGATAAATTCATGGTCAATAGCCCTCTGAAGGTTGCGAATGGAATTCAAATTTTTCACTTCGCATCTGTTACCATAAGCGGAGGCCCCTTTCAGCCTGACAGAAATATTTGCATCGCAGCGGATACTTCCCTCCTCCATATTGCCATCACAGATATCAAGATATCTCACCAGTTTCCTGATCTCATTTAAATAAGCCGCGGCTTCATGAGCCGATCGGATATCCGGCTCTGAAACGATCTCTATGAGCGGTACACCAGCCCGGTTAAGGTCGATCAGGGAATCGAATTCGTCCTGATCGTGCATACTCTTACCCGCATCGTCTTCCATATGAATACGGTGAATACGAATGCGTCTGGTAGATTGATCATCTGCTTTTACATCAATAAAGCCCGATTGGCATATTGGCTCACTGTCCTGTGTGGTTTGAAAACCCTTGGGAAGGTCTGCGTAAAAATAATTCTTTCGGTCGAAATGAGTGCTGGTATTTATGCTGCAGTTTGTAGCAAGTCCCATTTTGATGGCATAGTCCACCACTTTTTTATTCAGTTTTGGCAAAGTTCCTGGCAATCCCAAACTCACCGGACTTATATGTTCATTCGGTCCTCCGCCAAACCCGGCAGAGTCGGAAGAAAATATCTTGCTTGCGGTTGATAACTGAACATGTACCTCAAGTCCAACTACAAGTTCATATTTATCAGTTATGCTGTCCGCGATTATCGTCATTTAAACTCAAAAAGTATCTTTTTAATTCGGCAAAGATAAGCATTTGATTAGAATTTGCTTTATCGTGGCACATTAATTGGAGTACATACACATATAAAAAAATCATGAAAAGATTGATAATCGCTTTAATAACAGGATTAATTGCTTTATCAGCAAGTCCCGGCAAAGCTCAGGTAAGTATAAACTTTAATATCGGGTCTCAACCCGCATGGGGACCAACCGGATATGATCGTGCAGATTATTATTATCTGCCTGATATTGAAACCTATTATTATGTTCCAAAGCGCCAGTTTATTTATCAGGAAAGAGGAAATTGGGTATTTAATTCGGCCTTACCATCCCGCTACAGAAGCTATAATCTGAATAATGGTTATAAAGTAGTTATCAACTCAGCACGGCCTTACCAGTATTTTAGTTCTCACAGGGTAAAATACGCCAAGTACAAAGGCTATAATGGAAAACAATCTATAATCAGATACAGTAAAGATCCGAAATATTCTAAATCAAAAATATCCCAGGGTAATTCATATTCAAACGGAGCTAAGGGGCATTCCGGTGGAAATGGAAACAGCAATGGAAGCGGAAACGGCAAAGGAAAAAGTCATGGCAATGGAAACGGCAAAGGAAAACATTAATTAAAAATTGAGAGTTGAAAATGGAGAATGGAGAGTTGAGTTAATTCTCCACTCTCCATTCTCCATTAATAAAAGATTTTGCTTTCTCCAGCGCTTTTGCAAGCCCTGAACTATCTTTACCTCCTGCAGTAGCAAAAAATGGCTGCCCGCCTCCGCCGCCCTGAATTTCTTTGGCCAGCTCCCGTACAATATTGCCGGCATTCAAATTCCTTTCCTTAACCAGGTTTTCGGATACCATCACTGTAAGACCCGGCTTACCGTCAATGTCAGAGGCAAGAACCAGGAACAGATTATCAATAAGGTCCTTCACTGCATAAGCCAGATTTTTTACCGCATCGGTATTCGGTAATTCGACCTGCTGAGCGATCAGATTAACTCCATTGATCTGCACTGCATTTTTTACAAGCTCATGCTTTAATCCGGCAGAACGCTCAAGGATATTTTTTTCAATTTCCTTTTTCAGGCGATTATTTTCTTCCAGTAATGATTCAACCGTTTTCAGCAGATCATTTGGATTTTTTAATAAATCCTTCAGGTTCCTGATCTGCTCGTTCTGTACATTAATATAATTTTCGGCAGTTTCGGCTGTGAACGCTTCGATCCTCCTTACCCCGGCAGCCACCGCACTTTCTGAAATGATCCTGAAATAACCGATCTGTCCGCTTGCCTTGACATGGGTACCGCCACAAAGCTCTTTTGAAAAATGATCATCAAATGTTATAACCCGTACAAAATCACCATATTTTTCACCAAAAAGCGCAGTTACACCCGAATCAATTGCTTGCTGATACGGCACATTCCGCTCCTCTTTCAAAGGAATATTTTCACGGATCTTACGGTTCACAATACGCTCTATTTCAGACAGTTCAAGATCTGTAACCTTAGAGAAATGCGAAAAATCGAAACGCAGGTACTCCGAATTGACCAATGAACCCTTCTGGTTCACATGATCGCCCAAAACCTGTTTCAATGCTGCATGCAAAAGATGCGTAACTGAATGATTATTTTCTGTAGCTGTTCTTTTCTGCTGATCAACCACCGCATAGAACGATCCGGAAAGTTCTTCCGGAATTTCATCCAGGAAATGAACGATCAGCCCATTTTCCTTTTTGGTATCGGTGACAGGATATTCAAATAAACGCGACCGGTCTTCAAGCTTTCCGGCATCACCTACCTGTCCGCCGCTTTCTGCATAGAATGGAGTCCGGCTCAATACCAGCTGATACTGATCCTTTCCTTTGGCAGTAACCTTACGATATCTCAGAATGCGGCACTCGGTTTCCAGCTCATCATATCCGGTAAACTCAACTTCATCTTCCTCGTTGACGATAACCCAGTCTCCGGTATCAATTGCTGTTGCAGCACGTGAACGGGCTTTTTGCTTCTGAAGTTCTGCTTCAAAGCTCTCCATATCGACAGTCCAGCCCTTTTCGCGGGCCATCAGTTCTGTCAGATCAATCGGAAAACCAAAAGTATCGTACAATTCAAATGCAAATTCTCCATTTATGACCTTATTATTGGTTTCAAAACGCTCAAAACGCTGAATTCCTGTAGCTAAAGTCCTCAGAAATGATATTTCTTCTTCCAGAACTACCTTCTGAACAAAATCCTGCTGTTTTTTAAGTTCAGGAAATATCCCGTCGAACTGATCAGCAAGAACAGGCACCAGTTTATTTAAAAATGGCTCCTTCAGATCCAGAAAAGTATAGGCATACCTGACTGCCCTTCTGAGGATCCGTCTGACTACATAACCTGCCTTATTATTGGATGGCAATGTACCATCAGCGATGCAAAAACTAATTGCGCGAATATGGTCAGACATCACCCTCATAGCCACAGATGAACCCCACCCTTCCCCACCCGGGACTGAATTCCCAACATAAGGTAAACGTGACTCCTCTGAAATGAACAGGATCATTGGCTGAAAAACATCCGTATCATAATTGGAAGTTTTGTTCTGAATTACCCTTACCAGTCGCTCCAAACCCATTCCTGTATCCACATGCTGACCGGGAAGTTTTTCCAGCGAACCATTCTTCAGGCGATTGTACTGCATGAAGACATTATTCCATATTTCTATGACCTGGGGATCATCCTGGTTGACCAGTTTACTGCCATCTATTTGAAAACGTTCAGCGTCCGGGCGCATATCCACATGGATCTCAGAGCAGGGTCCGCATGGACCTGTTTCACCCATCTCCCAGAAATTATCTTTCTTATTGCCCAGAAGAATCCGATCTTCAGCAACATACTGCTTCCATATCTCGTATGCTTCCTGGTCTTTAGGAAGACCTTCTTTCTCATCTCCAGCAAAAACGCTGACGTATAGCCGGTCTTTGGGTATTTTATACACTTCAGTTAAGAGTTCCCAACTCCAGGCAAGGGCCTCCTTCTTAAAATACCCCCCTTCAGGATTGGCAGGATCGCCAAAACTCCAGTTACCCAGCATCTCGAACATCGTATGGTGATAGGTATCTATTCCAACTTCCTCAAGGTCATTATGTTTACCCGAAACACGTAAGCAACGCTGTGTATCAGCTACTCTTGAATATTTAATAGCAGCCTGTCCAAGGAAAAGATCTTTGAACTGATTCATACCGGCATTGGTGAACATCAGTGTTGGGTCGTTCTTAACCACGATAGGTGCTGATGGTACAATATGATGCCCTTTAGCGGCAAAAAAATCTAAAAAACCTTGTCTTATCTCTTTGGTGGTCATCCTGATTAGCTATTCTGCAAATATAATACAGATATGATTGCTTATGATCAAATAGTATTATTTTTACGGCAGCAAAATGATTGGTATGCCATATAAGGAGCGTGATATTACAAAATTATATTATACCATGGGTGAAGTTACCCGGATGTTCGAAGTGAATGCATCACAGATCCGTTTTTATGAACGTGAATTTGATATCCTGCAGCCAAAAAAGAACAAAAAAGGGAATCGCCTCTTTAGTCCAGATGATATCGAGAACCTGAAGATCATTTTCAACCTTGTAAAAGAAAAAGGCTATACCCTTCAGGGAGCCAAAGATCATCTTCGCGAGAATAAAGGAGAGGTGAAAGAAAACCAGAAGGTAATTGATTCCCTCGAACGCCTGAAGCACTTTCTGCTTGAAGTAAAGGAACAGCTGTAAGTATATGTTCAAAAAAAAATGCCGAAAAATAAGCGTTTAAAGATCCTTTTCATTATTAACCGCAAGTCAGGGCGGGGGGGCGATTCTAATTTAGAAGAACTTATTGTGCAGCACTCCCAATCCTCGGGCTTCGATTATCAGTCCTATATTATGGAGGGCAATGATGAAGAACACATCCGCGAAAAAATAAAGAATTATGAGCCAGGACTGGTGGCTGCCGCAGGAGGTGACGGTACTGTTAATTTAATGGCGGGTATTCTGGCTAATACCCGGGTACCGCTTGCCATTATTCCATACGGGTCTGCCAATGGAATGGCTAAAGAGCTTAATATCCCTCCAAAGACTGATGCCGCCCTGGAAATCCTTTACAAGGGAAAGCCTAAAGAGATCGACCTGGTTAAAATCAACGGGAAAGTATGTATCCACCTGGCCGATGTTGGCTTAAATGCCAGAGTAGTAAAGCGATTTGAAAGCGATGCTAAAAGAGGTATATTAATCTATGCGAAACATCTGTTCGGGGAAATGTTCTTACTGAAAACCTATGTATTCCATATTTTTTATGAAGGGAAGACCATTCGCAGAAAAGGAGTATCCATAACCTTCGCCAATGCATCCAAATATGGCACAGGCGCCGTTATTAATCCCGAAGGAAAACTGGATGATGGAAAATTCGAGCTGGTGATCATTAAACCTTTTCCACGTATCAAGCTAATATCAATAGCCTGGAAAATGTTCGTCAACAGGCTGCATACTTCAGATTATGTAGAGATCATAAGCTGTCATAAGGCTCTGATAATCAGTAATAAACGAACCACCCTGCAAATAGATGGAGAAGTAATCGGGAAAATAAAGGAAATTAACCTGGAGACCATGCCTAAATCACTGATCGTCCTGACTCCTTAATAGCTTAGCTGATCTGATGTTCATAGACCATTTTCCCTTTTTCAGATCCCGGGTCAACAACCCAGGCGGAAATAATAGTTGATCCGTCATTCTCGAATTTTATTTTAAAAAAACCTTTTGCCTTCATTCCAAACTTCAGATTTTTTCCTTCCTGTAAAACATATTTAAGCTTTGAACCGGCACCACTAACGATAAAGTGATTTTGATCTCTGCTAATATGCTGAAGATTATGTTCATGCCCGGAGGCATAGATAATTCCGGGATGGCTTTTAAATATCCCGATGAGGCGTTTCCGTAAATGCCTGTACCGGGGATGGGCAATATCTTCTTTGGCTCCAAAATATTTTCTGTAAATGGGTAAAAGCGATCCGATAAAGGGTAAAGGGAGATAAGCCTTCCGGTGATAAATTGTAAAAGGAAAAAGATGGTGCCTCAATTTATACCTCCCGCCATGAATGGCATAGCTGTAAACAGGGGCATGTCCTGCAATGATCACGCGCTTACCCTTATTTTGTTCGAGTATAGCGCTGAGATGATTAAAAAAGTCCTCTTCTGATTCCACTCTGCAGCCACAATCCTTCCCGATAGGTCTGAAGCCCGGCTGAAGCCACCATTGCGTATTGATCAAAACAATAGTGACATTCGGATTGACATCGATCTCGGTAGGTCCGGGACAGCCATTTGAAGGAAACATTACATTTTTATCAAAAAGCTTTTCAAGGTATTTCTCCTGCCTGATGACATAATCATACCCATTCTCACGTCCCTTGTCCCAGTCATGATTACCTGAAATAAACAGTACCTTCCCATGATAATCCTTCAGAGCCACTTTATGAGCGATCAGGGCATTTTCAGCATCCTTGCGAAGGATATTTCCTTTATCAGGCAATCCGCGCGGGTAAATATTATCACCAAGAAAAATAACCGCTGAATGCTGACCTTCATCAAAATGAGATCTCAGTGTTTCCAAAACAGGATCAGGCGTACTCCGGCTCAAATTTCCGGTATCTCCGATCAAAAAAACTTCATAGGACTTCTTTTCCTTAGCCATTGCTTGCATTTCAGGCAAAAATCAAACCAGTTTCAAATTACCATTCAAATTTTTCTTTCTTTAGAAATGCAGAAATACCCCGCCTGCAGTCGGCTGATGAACGGGTCTGGATATTTAATTTTACTGCTAAACTTAAACTATCCTCAAGCGAAAGATCCTGTACAGAATTCAGAAGTTCTTTGCTTAAGGCTATTGATTGCCCGGATGCAGAACGGATTATTTTTTGGGCATAGGCATCTACCTGAGCAGCAATATTTTCTTTGCTCACCACAAAATTGATCAGGCCATAATCTGCAGCAGTTCCGGCATCGATCAGTTCTCCGCTCAGCACTAATTCCTTTGCCCTGCCCTCCCCTAATTTTCTTACAAGAAAACAGGAAACCAATGCGGGAATAAAACCTATTTTAACTTCCGTATAACCAAATTTTGCTTCAGGCACCGAAAATATGATATCACAAACCGAAGCTAAGCCACAGCCCCCGGCGATCGCATGTCCTTCAACCTGTGCTATCACCAGTTTCGGGGACCTGTATATGCTGAGGAAAAGTTCTTTTAAAGCCATGGTATCCCTGAAATTCTCCTCTTCTGAATTATCCTGAATCTGCTGCAGGTATTCAAGATCGGCACCGGCACTAAAAACTTCCCCATTGGCCCTGAGGACAATCACTTTAACCTGTTCATCCTTAATGGCCCGGCCAAATACCTTTGTAAGCAAACTGACAAGCTCCGGGTTTAATGCGTTTCGTTTTTCAGGACGATTAATCGTAATATTCGCCGCCCTGGCTGATACAGTATATTCCAGTAATTCCATTAATTTGATTTGGCTCCTTTCACAACAGGCATATTGAATACCCTGATCCGGATCCATCCGGATTTATCTATCAAAATTAACTCAATTTATTAAAGCTTAACGATATAAGCCGGGTATTTCTTTAGAACATGACAAGGTATATTCAATTTTCCTGCTTCTGAGCGCCATGCCTGTATTTTATGATCGGGATTAGTTCCATCGATCAGTACCCTATTGAAATTAACAAAGGAACGGATATCCTGCAGCCTATCATCAGGCCCCCCGTTTAAAAGGACCGCATCAACCTTTAAATTGCTTGTAATAGAAAATTCATTAAAGCCTTTGGTCCATCTCAGGATCCTGAAATCGCCGAACTGAAGGAAATCACCCTTTGACCAATAGCTTTTACCTGAAAAATGTTCCCCTGTCCCAAAAAACAAGTATTCCGGATCACCTCTGCTTTCCAAAGCCGGTTTCACTGAATAAGCAAGCAGTTTATCCAATGGTTCAAGATCGGATATAATAATACTCCGGCCCCTGTACAGATAGGCAATAGCTGTATTTTTCCGGAGGCTGAAGAAGATCAATTCATGCCGTTTGTAATTGAGAATATTCTTAACCGAAAAACTAGCTGTCAGGATCAGGGCGAAAAATGAAGCCACCCATAAGATGCCTTTATTTCTGAATGAACTCCACAACACAAGTGATCCGATCAATGAGCAGATCAGCAAATATTGAAAGGAATCGATCCAAATTCCGCTCAGGGCCGAGAAGGGCAGATTTTCAATACGATATAAAACAGTATTGTTAAGATTGATGGTCCAGTTTAAAAAAAGTCCGAGGGGCTTAAGGGCAACTGAAAAAGGAAGCAGCAAAAACAATATCCCGGCATACATAATGATTGTAACGGGCAGTACAATCAGCAGGTTACTGAGCAGGAAATAAACCGGAAACTGATGAAAATAATATAAACTGAGCGGAAAGGTGGCCAGTTGTGCCGCAATGGACAAGGCAGAATAACTCCAGGCATAGTCCAGAACTTTATTTTCGCAATAAAATACATGGTATATTTTGGGATGAAAATAAACCAATCCGGTTACGGCGAGATAGGACAATTGAAACCCGACATCAAACAGGTAAAATGGATCATATAAAAGCAGAAAAAAAGCAGAGATCGCAATTAAATTATAGGTATTCTGATTCTTATTAAGAGCTTTTCCAAGTACCACGAAGCTGAGCATCAGGGCTGCCCTGCATACAGGGGCCGAAAAGCCTGTCAGGAGAGAATAAAACCAAATGATGGAAATAATTAAGATGGCCCTTAACAGGATCAATTGCCTGTTCCGGCTCATTGGTTTTAGCAAAACCGATAATACCAGGAACACAATGCCAACATGCATTCCCGAAACGGAAAGCACATGCATAGTTCCGGTTTTTGAATAGGCCCTGATCAGTTCCTGATCGAGATCGGCCCTGTAACCTAAAACCAGGGTGGAGGCCAGTGCGGCAGCCTCTTTACCCGGCAGATAGGTATTGAATTTTTCAACTAAACCCTTCCGAAGAGTTAATGCAAAGGAAATAACCGGATTGCCGGCATTCCTCTTTAAAACGATAAACTGATCCCGGTTTATAAATGACTGAAAATAGATCTGCCGGTCTTCCAGATAGGTTCTGTAATCGAACTCCCCAGGATTGAATGGCGGGTCGATTATAGTATAAACAGCCGGAGTTAACAGAATATCCCCGTAGTTCAGCAGGAAGGGACCTGATGAATCATCCTTTATAGCCAGAAGTAATTTTCCGCGCCTGATCTGAATTTTATTATGAAAATAAGTACTGAACACCATGGCCTCAAAACGTAATATCCCGTTCGAGAGTTTAGGTTCATTGTTAATTTTTATAAACAGCGCTTCTGACCTTGATGAACTATAATGCGCTTCATCAAATCGCCCGGAAACATAGACTGTAAGGCCATAAGCAGTGATCAGCAGGTAAGCATGAATGAACAGACCAAAGATCCATCCCGACCGGTACAATGCCATCCTTTTATATAAAATCAGCAAAATAAAAAACAAGCCGGGAATAAGCAGGCTTAATAGCAGTCTCCAATGAAGAATGAAGGGATGGGCAAAACAATATCCTGCCAGGATCCCGGCGATCAAAGGGATCAGCAATCGAATAAAAGGCAGCTCCCCTTTATAAAACATGATTAAAACTGGTAACGTAACTGAAACTTAAAATCCGAGCGCTGATTTCCACTAATCAAATCGGCACTGCTGCCTGCAGTCTGCTGACCAGCATAATTAATCAGGGCATATCTCAGCCAGATGTCCAGGCCCCGGAATATCTTATACCTGCCGTTTATATAGCATCTCAGGCCGCTGCCCTGATAAGCCGGGACTGAATAGGCATACAGGACATCATTCTCATAAGCATAGATCCTGGAATTAAAACTTGCTGTATCAAATATCCCAAAGCGGATATTCCCGGAAAATTTCGAACTCAATGGATCATATATGATATCCTGATAATTTAAAAAACCGAATTCAGCTTTGGCAGGAGCTTTGTGAAACTGAACAAGTTCGGCCCTGTTTCTCAGCGAAAAATTATCATTGATCCTGTAAATCATTTCCATCCGGTAGTTTTGCTTATTGATAATTTCCAGGCCCGCATCATCATTTAGTTCATCCGAATTCTCCTGCCTGACCTGTTGTTTAAACCGGCTGGTGAGTTTAAATTTTTTATTCGGACTATAGCTGATCTGTGCAAGGAGCTCATATCCTGCCGATGGGGCATCAACCCTGAATTTCAGCCATGGAAACCGGAAGAGATCTGAATAGGTAAACAGCTCCCAGCGGGGATTTAATTTTATGGCAAGGCCGGAATAAAACCCCTGTTCATTCACCGCATCACTTGCTTCAGAAACAGACTGATTAAAAAAAGAATGATAATCCTTAGCATAATTCCTGTAAAGAACTACAAGCGAGACCTGGGAAGAAAGGCTGCTCATTAAACCATTGATAAAGGCAAAACCAGAATTCATGCTATGTGCTGCTTCTCCGAAGATATAGCTGTTCCTGTATGTATAATTATAATAGATACCCGCATTGCTTAAAGCATTTCCCCTGAAATTATACTGCTGGTAAAGTGAACTGGCGGGAGCAAAAGGAAGGCTGAACCGGGTATGGTAAGCTGTCAGACCAATGTTCAGGTCTTTACCGGTATATTGGATATTGGCACCATAAACCAGTTGGGAAGCTCTGTTTTTATTCCCAAGTTCAGTTTTTGTGCGGTGAAGTCCGCTCAAACCCATTGAACTTATTCCCTGATCGCTCTCAGACAGGGCCGCATCAAATTTTTTGCCTGATAAGAAAGGGGTCAGAGAGAATTTCTTATAGTTGAATGTACCGGATGCGCCCCTTAAAAATAATGCTTCGTTAACTGAACTGTAGGGCCTTAAACCGGAACCTTGTTTGGCCATGGTATTCAGTCCGGCACCTTTTCCAAATCCCGATCCAGACCACATGATCAGGCCCTGGCCAAATTTCAGTGCATAATCGCCTATTACCAGTTTCCTGAGTAAACCCGGACGCCTGAATGAAATATTTCCGGAATAAAAATCAAAACCGCTGTTCCCTTTTCCTGAAAAGAACTGTTCGCCTGCATCCTTTTCCATATTTAAAGAAGCAGAAACCGAGTTCGCATAATTATAACGGTAGCGGGTGAATACCCTGAGTGCTGATCCAAGATATTCAGGCCCGGTGGCGCCCACTGATGAGGAAAAACCGGATTGCCCCTCCAGAACCTGTCCGAACCTGATCATAAGATCATGATCGCCCTTCGCCAGGAGATTTTTAAGTGAGGGGGCATCCGACTGTACCCGCGGGTCAATATTTACAAAATAGAGCAGCCAGCGAATGGTTTGAGAATCAAAGCCCTGAAGGCTTTGCAATTCGAGCGGATCCAAAAACATTCCGTTTTCAACCCGGTGCTGCAGGATGGTATTGATCTGAAGAGGAGAAATAAACTGCAATTCCTGGAGCTGTTCGCGGCTTGCATGGTTAATATTCAGCGGGTTCTTCCGGTAAAAATCCAAAAGCTCATTTAATTCAGAGTAATCATGTTCCTCTGAAAGATCCCTGGTTACTGATTCTAATATCTGTTCGATCACCTCATCGGCCTGAACCTGAGAAAAGCTTATTCTGTTCCCCAGAAGGAGGAACAGTACCATAATCCAGCCGGTTTGGAACTTAAAATTCATAGTTTAATGCCAGATTAGGAGATAGACCAAGACTGGGATGTGAGGATATAGCTGCATCTAAAGCAAAGCGATGATAATTCAACCCAAACCCGGCATATTGCTTAAATGGGTTTGCCGAAACCCCGCCACGTATTGAAAACCATTCGATCAGCTTATACTCAAGTCCCAGTTTAACATTCAAACCGGAATATAAAACCTTTTGAATATCACTGATGATCAATACCTTATCACTGAACTTCCCGGCTATCCCTAAGGACATACTAACAGGAATGATTGATCCTGAAAGCTCCTCAAACTGGCTTCTGCCGGGATTGGAAATATGACTGCCGATCCAGATCCTTTCACTCAGGCGGTACTGCATACCAGCTTCAACACTAAAAGCATGTGCTGAGCCATATTTTGGAATTTGTACCTGATGGAATTTAAATGCTATTGAAATAGCCAGTGAACTGCCAAAACTTCTTGCAAAGGCAAACCCGGCCGTTTGCTCCAAAAACTCACTGAAACCGTAGCGCTGAAAGCTCAGGCCAAAAACATTCTGCCTGAAAGGAAGGGCAAAAACAGCACTTTGCGTACTTAATTCCTGGTCTAAAAAATGCTGTTCGTATCCTATGGCAAATATTGGTCTTTCAATACCTGCAATCCCAGCCGGATTTTGCTGTAATGCCCATACATCCCGGATAGCCGCACCTGCCGAACCCATAGATAATGACCTTGGACCCGGATTTATTTGAGCATATACAGAAACATGGAATAAAATACAGATTAGGCAGATGTATTTCATTTACCTGAAAATAACAAACAGGTACAGAACAGGCAACTTGAATTATTAAACGGTAAAAAGTAACAATTACCGGTATTTTAAGTCTCTTTGTAATAATCAATTATTTTTGTGTTTACAATTATTTTAAAGCTTTTTAACATACAGCGTTTTTTTTAACTTGCGCTGATGTTAAAAAGCTTTGCTGTTTTTGGCCGGTATTTTCTGTTCTGGATCATTTTCTTCTTCCTCGAGAGACTTGTATTTCTTAGTTACTATTCAGACAGAATTTCATATCTGGGGATTAATGAAATAATCAGCACATTCTGGCATGCTTTGAGGCTTGATATCTCTATGGCTGCCTATATGTCGGCAATCCCTGCAATCTGCTATATTATTCTGCTTTTTCTGCCCCCTTTCAGGTTTCCCCGAATAATAGCCAGGGCTTATGTTCTGTTTTTTATCGTAATATTTTCCATCATCTCGGTCAGTAACCTTAATCTATACCGGGAATGGGGATCGAAGATAAATTTCCGGGCACTCGATCTGGCCATTAGTTCTCCAAGGGAAGCAATTGCATCAACTTCCTCCTCACCGATCCTGATGTTAGTCAGTATATTATTGGTTTATATTATTTTTTCGGTTTTTATCAGTTCAAAGATTATCCTTTATGAAATTGCCGATCGTACTAAGTCACTGGGGATCAAGCTAATCATTAGTTTTTTAGTTTTAAGCACTTTATTTCTTGCAATAAGGGGTGGCTGGCAGCTTTCCCCCATCAACCAGAGCATGGCCTACTTTTCAACAGAAACGGTTTTAAATCATGCAGCAGTTAATACCGAATGGAACCTCATTCAGGATATCATTAATAATAAGTATGGGAATGATAATCCATACAAATACTACAAAAGAGATGAGGCCAGGAAAATTGTTGCCGGCCTGTTTGTCAAACCTTCTGAGAAACCATTGGAGATATTATTATCTGATCGCCCTAATATAATTTTCATCCTGCTTGAAAGTTTTACTGCCGAACTGGTTGAAAGTTTAGGTGGTGAGAAAGGCATTACTCCCAACATGGAAAAACTGGTTAAAGAGGGGATCCTGTTTGAACAGATCTATGCTGCAGCTGGCCGGACAGACAAAGGAATTGTAGCTACTTTCAGCGGCTTTCCCTCCCAGGCCATCCGCAGCATAATGAAACAGAATTCCAAACAGGAGAAACTCCCGGGCCTTGCCCAGGAATTAGCCATGAACTCCTATAGAACCTCTTTTTATTATGGTGGTGAGAGTGAATTCTTTAACATGAAATCCTATATATTAAGTCACGGATTTCAAACCCTGGTTGATCAGCATTCATTCAAAGCCCGGGATATGAATTCAAAATGGGGCACCTTCGATGATAAGGTATTCAGTAAGAACCTGGCTGATATGGACAGCGTAAGGCAGCCTTTCTTTTCAACCATTTTAACCTTAACCAACCATGAGCCTTTTGAGCTGCCCGTAAAATCCCGGTTTAAGGGTGAGAATGTTGAAAATAAATTCAGAAGTACTACATTTTATACTGATTCCTGCTTAGGAGCCTATTTAAAGGAAGCAAAGAAAAAACATTGGTATAAGAATACTCTTTTTGTTATCCTGGCCGACCATAGCCACCGCTTACCGGGAAACCTGACGGAATATGATCCTAAACGATATCATATCCCCCTTATATTTTTCGGAGACAGGATCAAACCAGAGTTTAAAGGGACCAGGATCAGCAAAATAGGCAACCAAACAGACCTGGCAGCAACCTTACTGAATCAGCTGCATATCGATCCGGTACGTTATAAATGGAGCAAAGACCTGCTGAATCCCGGAACACGCGGCTTTGGTTTTTTTAACTGGGATAACGGGTTTGGTTTTGCCACAACAGACCAGGTGCTTTCTTTCGATAATGTTGGTAAAAACATCATTCTGCGTAAACATGCTGCAGATCCTGAAATCGATTCTGAATTGGTATTTAAGGGAAAAGCTTACATGCAGGAATTATTCCAGCAATACCTTGAGTATTAAGCGGATCGCATCAACAGATGATCAGAACTCCTTTTTTAGCGCTTTTACCCATTGATCAAACAAACTGCTTTCAAACTCAACAGCCTTTTTAGCATGGATCTGCCAGTCGGCCGAAAAATTCTTTAACTGCACAAGCATCTCTTCCAGGTGCCCCTCTTCTTCAAGTATGATCGATTTAACATTGACCTTGCTGCCTGTTCGATCAAGAACATCCTGGTAAACAGGATACAGTTCATCCGCACGTACTTCGATGGCATAGGTTACCAATAGATATGCAGCGAATTTCAAATCATTTCCGCTCAAATTTAATGTATTTTTCAGGTATTTACAGACAAATACATCCAGCATATTGAGATAATACCTGCTATCAGAATCTGCTAAAAGGTATTGATCAGCATAGGTAGGACAGGCATCAGTACTAAGTTTAGTGATCTGCTTCTTTAAGTAATAAGCATGCCTGTGTTCTTCGGCAGCATGTTTAAGAATAATTAAAGTGACATCTGTTTTATGTTCACTGGCAGATATCTTTCTTGCCCCCGTGTTTTCCATCAGGGAAAGGGTGTTCAACCATCGGGCGTGTTTACCGGTATCGGATACGATCGCTGTAAGTAATTCTTTAAAATTCATTTTAAAATCGCTCTAAAGCCTCTTCAATTTTTTTGTAAATAAAAGCCAGTTGTTCATTACTGATACAATATGGTGGCATAATGTATATGATATTTCCTAAAGGCCTCAGAATAATGCCCTGTTCAAGGAAGAAATTATATAAATTATCGCGTAACTGGTTAAAGTACGATGTATTATCGGCCGTCACCCATTCCAATGCCAGAATTGTACCCGTTTGCCTGATGTTTTTAATTTTAGGATGGCCCTTGATCCGTGACCGAAACTCCTGATGACTAAGGGATATTCTTCCGATATGACCTAGAGTTTCAGGTTCAAGCAAGAGGTCAAGACTGGCAAGGGCAGCAGCACAGGCGATCGGATTGGCAGTAAAAGAATGCCCATGAAACAGGGTTTTTAACTTATCATCAGAAAGAAAAGCATTATAAATATCTAATGTACAGGTAGTTACACCCAAGGCCATGGTTCCACCTGTCAGTCCTTTGGAAAAGCACATCACATCAGCCTGCCCGGTCAGGTGGCCGGAGGCAAATAATTTTCCTGTCCGGCCAAAACCAGTCATCACTTCATCGGCAATGGTCAGGACACCTTCCTTCTTGCAATGCTGTATCAGTTCATCCAGAAAGGCTGCTTCATACATCTGCATTCCTCCGGCACCCTGAACCAGGGGTTCGAATATAAAGGCCGACAGGTCTGAACTGATGGCTGATATCCGCTTTTTCAATTGTTCAATATTCCCCTGATGGGGCAGGTCTATAAATTCAACATCAAATAATAGTTTTTCAAAAGGCCGGGTGAATGCGCTTCTGGAACTCAGGGCCATCGCTCCAAAGGTATCGCCATGATAGGAATTATTGAAGGCAAGCACCCGGGTTCTTTCTTCCCCCCGGTTGCTCCAGTACTGAAGACACATTTTCAATGCAACTTCTACAGCGGTAGATCCATTATCAGAATAGAACACTTTCTTTTGCCCGGATGGAATTATGTTTAACAGCCGTTCGGCCAATTCTACTGCTCCGGGATGGGTAAATCCGGCAAAGATCACATGTTCCAGCCTGCCGAGCTGTGCGGCTACTTTTTCGGCGATATAGGGATGGGAATGGCCATGAATATTGACCCACCAGGATGAAACTGCATCCATATATTTCTTCCCGTCTTCTGCGATCAGATAGACACCCTCACCCCGCACAATTGGAATGGGTGCCGGGGCATTTTGCATTTGTGTATAGGGATGCCAGATCAGGTCCTGATCGCGTTCGGCTAAAGATTTTTTGGCCATCTCTCCTTCAATAATTCTACAACCCGCTGATCAGTGGGAAAAGTAACATCAGCGACAGTCAGTTCATGCAAATTTTTCCAGCGGAAGGCTTGTAAAAGATCCCCTTCCTGATCAAAATCAAAGGGGCTTTCCCTGAAATTAAGGTCTAAACTGCTAACTGGATTAACTATATAATAAACACTGATCACCTGGCTATCATTAAATACAGATTGTATAAAAAAATCGGTTGTATAGAAATGTTCTGATACTTCAATCTCAGCGCTGCACTCCTCAATAAATTCCCGCTTTAAAGCATCGACCAGTCCTTCACCATATTCGAGCCCACCACCCGGGAATTTGCTAAACCGAAAACCGTACTCTTCTTCATCACTCAGTAAGATCTGGTTCCTCTCATTGATCAGGAGGCCATATACGCGTATATTGAATTTATACATCCCGGGTAAAATGTTTTTGATTCCTGGTCACATTCACTGTGGTCCAGACTATATCCATCCGTTTTGGCTCTGAACGAACGGGACAGGCGGGCATCCTGCAATAGTGACAGCATTCAGGCATACAGGGATCCGCATGAATAAAGAATTCTGTGCTGGAATTCGCTTTATGATTGACAAGTTTATCGACCTCCGAAACTTCCTCATGAACCTTATTCAGATCAAAATAATAAGGCAGGGTAAGGTGGCAGTCTATATGTAATTCAGGCCCATAACGTTGGGTACGCAGGTTATGCATATCGATCCATGACTCTTTACGATGCTCATTCAATATTGATATAACTTCTTCAGCCGTATCGAAATCCGATTCGTCCATCAAACCAGAGACCGATTTCCGCACCAGCTTATAACCGCTGTAAATAATGAATGCTCCTATGGCGATAGAGAGAAGACTATCCAGGTAGTACAATCCGGTGAAATAGATCAGCAAAAGGCCTGCAACAAGGCCTGCACTTGTATAGCCATCGGTCTGCAAATGTTTACCATCAGCAAATAAGGTCATGGAATTAAGCTTTTTACTCTGGTCAACGAGATAATAACCGAGAAAGTAGTTTACAAGTCCGGCTGCCGCAATGATGAGGGTACCATCCATCAGGTTGCTGATCTCATGCGGAATGAACAGGTTGTAAACGGATTTAAAACTGATCAGGATCCCGGCAACTATGATCAGGCTCCCCTCAATAAACACGGAGAAGAATTCCACCTTACCATGTCCGTAAGGATGATTAGTATCACGGGGCTGAGCGGCAACGTAAATACTGTAAAATGCAAAAAGGCTGGCAATGATATTGACTATACTTTCGGCGGCATCAGTTAAAATGGAATTGGAGGATGTTATAAAATATGCGGTAAATTTTGCCAGCATCAGCAAAATGCCGACAAGCAGGGAAAGGAGTATTACTTTTTTTTGAGTTTGCAAATCAGATCCTTATTCTGGGCAAATTTATACAATACAAGAGAGGAATTATTAAAAAAGTCGAAATTTAAGCTTCATTTCGCTTTAATTTTTGCATTGGCTCGACAGGTTTATATATTTGCGTTAATTATGAGCACATTATCAAACCGAATTAACAATTTATCCGAGTCTGCCACAATTAAAATGGCTAAAATGGGCCGGGAATTAGCAGCAAAAGGAGTTGACGTGATTAGCCTTAGTTTAGGTGAAACCGATTTTTATACCCCTGACTTTGTGAAGGAAGCAGCCAAACAGGCTATCGACCAGAATTATTCTTATTACACTCCTGTTCCGGGATATCCTGAATTGCGCAGAGCAATAGCTGCAAAGCTAAAGCGCGAAAATAATCTGGATTACGATTTTGACCAGATTGTTGTTTCAACAGGGGCAAAACAATCTTTGGCTAACGCTATCCTATGTTTAGTAAACCCGGGTGATGAGGTTATCATACCAACGCCATACTGGGTATCCTATTCAGAGCTTGTGAAGCTGGCGGAAGGTGAATCTGTATTTATACCTACCAGTCTGGAAAGTGATTTCAAGATCACAGCTGAGGAACTTGAGGCAGCCATCACCCCGAAAACGAAATTATTTATGTTTTCATCGCCGAATAATCCTACCGGCAGTGTTTATACCCGCGAAGAACTGGCATCCCTGGCCAGAGTATTTGAAAAACATCCTGAGATCTATATTATTTCGGATGAGATCTACGAGCATATCAATTTTCTGAATGATCATGAATCAATCGCGCAATTTCCGGGCGTAAAAGACCGTGTGATCATCATCAATGGTTTGTCAAAGGCTTATGCAATGACCGGCTGGCGTATTGGTTATTCAGCGAGCAGTAAAGCGATTGCGACAGCCTGTGATAAACTTCAAAGCCAGATCACATCAGGCACCTGTTCGATCACCCAAATGGCCGGAATAGCGGCGTATGAAGGAGGATTAGAAACCATCCATGAAATGAAGGCTGTGTTTAAGGTGCGCCGTGATCTTGTTTTCGGTTTGTTGAAAGATATCCCGGGTTTAAAAGTCAATTTACCGGGAGGAGCCTTTTACTTTTTTCCTGAGGTGAGTTCTTTCTTCGGCAAAACCACACCGGATGGTCAGGTCATAAAGAATGCGGAGGATCTTTCCCTGTATCTCCTGAATACCGGACATGTAGCGACAGTCAGCGGCGACTCCTTTGGTGATCCGAATTCGATCCGTATTTCCTATGCGGCATCGAACGATAAACTGATCGAAGCTGTGAAACGCATAAAATCGGCTTTAGGAGCTTTAAAATAAAATTACCCCTGAAATGCCGGGCCGGGAACCCGGCTTATAAATCTAAAAAAGCTGCATGACTGACCTTTTTGAAAAGTTCAATTCATTGAATGTTCTGATTATCGGGGATGTCATGATGGATAGTTATATCTGGGGCAAAGTTGACCGTATCTCTCCTGAAGCACCGGTTCCTGTAGTCAGAATAACTCAAAAAGAGAACCGTTTGGGTGGGGCTGCCAATGTCGCTTTAAATGTACAGTCACTTGGAGCTAATCCGATTATCTGTGCGGTGATAGGTGACGATGCAGAAGGTGATGAATTTCTCGGCTTACTAAAAATGCAAAACCTTTCTGACCTGGGGATACTGAGGATCAAAGGACGGGCTACAACAGTCAAAACCCGGATAATAGCCCATAACCAGCAGATTGTGCGCGTAGATGCTGAAACTGACCGGAATATTTCGGCATCAAACACCCTCCTGGTGCTGGAAAAGATCAGGCAAATTATCGCCGAAAAGAAAATTGATGCCATCATTTTCGAAGATTACGATAAAGGTTTAATTACGGGGGAACTGATCAGCAATACGGTCAGTATGGCCAATCAAAAAGGTATTATTACAGTAGTTGACCCTAAAAAAAGAAATTTCCATGAATACAGGGGTGTTAACCTGTTCAAACCTAACCTGAAAGAATTAAAGGAAGGTTTGAAAACCGATATTGATCCGGCAAATATGGATCAGGTCGGGATGGCGGTAAATAAATTAAAGAAACAACTTGGTGCCAAAGCCCTGATGCTGACCCTTTCGGAAAGGGGGGTTTACATCAGCTCCGAAAAGGGGCAGCGCCTCATTCCTGCTCATAAACGGGATATTGCAGATGTATCAGGCGCCGGAGACACCGTCATTGCAACCGCAGCATTATGTCTTGCTGCCGGTTTGGATGAATTTCAAACTGCCGAAATAGCAAACCTTGCCGGCGGACTTGTATGCGAACATGTAGGAGTAGTACCAATCGATAAAGCGAGATTGCTGGAAGAAAGCAGAAAACTGTAAACTGTTGCCGGTTTACTGTTATGGGTTGTGAGTTATGTGTTGTGAGTTGTGAGTTATGAGTTATGAGTAAATAAAACCAATTACCTGTAGATTTTACCTCTGTTGGTGGCAAACTTAACGAAGGCTTCCCTATTTGAAATTAATAATCCTAAAACTTATAACTTACCACTTATAACCTGCAAATAAACCTTATTTACTCCTGATCGCTTCCACAGGATCAAGCCTTGATGCGTTAAAAGCAGGAATAAACCCCGAAATAAGCCCGATAGCAGTTGAAAGGGCAACGGTCAGGATCACTTTACCTATATCTACGATAATGGTCAGGTCGAAGAAGGTTTTGGAGACAAATGCCAGTATAAATACGATGATCAGTCCGATAAATCCACCCATTAAGCATAAGAGCACTGATTCAATTAAAAACTGAAGCATAATAAAATAATTCTTTGCGCCCAGCGATTTCTGGATCCCGATTATATTCGTGCGTTCCTTTACTGAGACGAACATAATATTGGCGATCCCAAATCCCCCGACTAGTATTGAAAAACCACCTATAAACGCCCCTGCAAAATCGATGATCCCGAAAAGCTGATCAAGCTTCGCCGTAAGGATGGTTGTTTTATTTAATGAAAAATCATCATCCTCCTGAGGTCCCAGCCGGTGAATTGAGCGCATAGTACCTTTCAGTTCACTTTCCAGTTCCGTAACTGAAATATTTTCCCTGCCCTTGACGGTAATTTGCGGATTATATCGTTCATCCTCCACTTTGATCACACCTTTTGCGAAATTAAGGGGAACCTGAACGGTCTTATCGGCAGATATCCCAAGCATATCCTCGCCTTCTTCCTTAAATACCCCGATGATAGTCACTTTTCTGCCCAGAACAGTGATCACTTTCCCTATAGGGTCTTCATTGGGGAAGAGGCCTTCAGCAATTGAAAACCCGATAATGGCTATTGGCCGTCCGCTTTTTGATTCACTATCCGTAAAATATCTGCCTGATTCAAAATCAAATTTCCAGACCTTATAGAAATCGTGTGAAGCTGCAGATATCTGGGCACCTTCAATACTGTTGTTTTTATATTTGATGGTACGGTTTCCTATACCGATTTCGAAAGATACCCCTTCGGCGCTTTGCAGGCGTTCTGTAAGTTTATTATAATCCCTCAGAGAAGGCTGAGGGCGGCTGATAAATTTCCACCATGGAAAATCAGGCCCCCCTACCCAGGGCCATTTCTGAATATATATGGTATTGCTGCCCAGCTTTTCAACACTGCTCTGAATATTATTCCGGAGCGTATCAACGGCAGAAAAAACACCGATTATGGTCATGATACCGATCGTTATTCCTAACAATGATAAAATTGTCCTGAGCTTATTCTGCCGGAGAGCCCCAAATGCAAACAGGAAACTCTCCTTAAAAAGTTTGAGAAATATCATATGGTTTTTAGACCTAATTTAATTAAAAACGTTACAGCTTTGATACGAAATAGAAAAATATTAAATAAATCTCATAGAAAATTCTATAAATTAAGCATAAACATTTGTAGTTTTATTTTGCTAAATTTGCGCCCTGAAATCCACTATACATAATTATGAAATTATCCCAATTCAAATTTGATTTACCCGACTCTTTAATAGCTCATAACCCGGTAGAAAATCGTGATGAGGCACGTCTGATGGTATTGGACAGAAAAACCGGAGCAATTGAGCATAAAATATTCAAGGATATTTTAGGGTATTTTGAGGAGAAGGATGTGATGATTCTAAATAACACAAAAGTATTTCCGGCCCGTTTATATGGTAATAAAGAAAAGACCGGTGCTACCATCGAGGTTTTTTTACTGCGTGAATTGAATCGCGAACTCCGGCTTTGGGAT
Source organism: Pedobacter sp. (assembly GCA_036677005.1). Classification (GTDB taxonomy): domain Bacteria; phylum Bacteroidota; class Bacteroidia; order Sphingobacteriales; family Sphingobacteriaceae; genus Daejeonella. The sequence goes on along the minus strand of JAKFBV010000018.1, from coordinate 66,643 downwards.
GTTTTAGTGGATCCTGCACGAAAGATCAGGGTCGGGAACAAATTATACTTTGGGGATGACGACCTTCTTGTTGCTGAGGTAGTTGATAATACTACTTCCCGCGGAAGGACCATTCGTTTTCTTTTTGATGGCACAGATGATGAGTTCCGCAGAAATATCGAGATTCTGGGCGAAACCCCGCTTCCGAAATACATAAAACGCAAGGCTACAGCCGAAGATAAAGAACGCTACCAAACCATTTTTGCTAAAAAAGAAGGCGCAGTTGCTGCGCCTACCGCGGGGCTCCATTTTAGTCGTGAATTAATGAAGCGCCTTGAATTAAAAGGAGTTGATTTTGCTGAGGTTACCTTACATGTCGGACTTGGAACTTTCAGGGCCGTTGAGGTTGAAGATCTTACAAAGCACAAAATGGACTCAGAGCAATATATTATTGAGCAGAAAGATGCTGATATGGTGAATAAAGCCAATTTAGAAAAACGAAAGGTTTGTGCGGTAGGAACTACTTCTATGCGTGCCATCGAATCTGCCGTATCAGCGGGCAGAGAGTTAAAGGCTGCAAACGACTGGACCAGTAAGTTTATATTTCCTCCCTACGAATTCAGTATCGCCAATTGCATGATCACTAATTTTCATACACCTGAATCAACTTTATTGATGATGGTAGCGGCTTTTGGAGGATATGAGCATGTAATGAAGGCCTATGAAGTTGCTGTAAAGGAAAAATACCGCTTTTACAGTTACGGGGATGCGATGCTAATCATCTAAATTTCGCGCGATGAGCTTAAGGAGTTTAACTTTCAGTTTGAACCGCTTAATTCAAAAGGGCCATAATTCATCATTTTATCTGTTGTGAAATACTATGCGATCATTGTTGGTGCTGGTTCCGGAAGCAGAATGCAATCGGATATACCCAAACAGTTTATGCTTCTAAAGGGCAGACCTGTTCTGATGCATACGATCGAAGCCTTTTATAACTCAGAACTCAATCCGGAAATCATTGTCGTATTGAATGTTGATTTCCATCCATTCTGGGAGCAATTATGCGGGCAATATCAATTCTCAATTCCTCATCAGCTTGTTAAAGGAGGGCCTCAGCGGTATCATTCTGTAAAAAATGGGATAAGGCTGATTAAAGGAAATGCAATTATAGCGATTCATGATGCTGTAAGGCCCCTGGTAAGCAATGAACTGATCAGCCGTTCTTACAGGGAAGCTGAACAGTCAGGAAATGCAGTTGCGGCGATTAAATGCAAAGATTCGGTGAGGCAAAAAACCGGAAATACCACCATCCCCCTGAACAGGGATGAAATATATCTGGTTCAGACACCTCAAACCTTCAGCAATAGTATTTTAAACAAAGCCTACAAGCAGGAATACAGAAATGAATTTACCGATGATGCTTCGGTAGTTGAGCGCTCAGGGGTAAGCATCAGGCTGATCGAAGGAGAAAATAAAAATTTAAAGATCACTTTCCCCGAGGATATTCTTCTTGCCGAACACTTTCTCAATTCAAAACATTAAACCGTACCGGTTCCCTTAGAAACCAGTACGGCAATAATGTTATTTATAATGATCCTCCGCGAATAACACGAAGTAATATCGCAACAATAGCGATTACAAGAAGGATGTGAATTAAGTTTCCACCCATTGGTGAAACGAAATAACCAAAGATCCAAAGAATGATCAGAATAACTGCGATCAAATAAAGTAAATTACCCATAGTTTTAGTTTTTAAAATGTTAGATATTGAATTCCATATCATTAATACTAAAACTGTACCGTTTGTTTTATTTATGTTAAAATAAATAGAGGCTGGATCCCATTTATGGGTAATTCAAAAAAAAACCCTGCAGAGCAGGGCTTATCTTAATATTCGTCTTCATTAAAGAAGAAATCATCCTTGGTGGGATAATCCGGCCAGATCTCTTCGATATTTTCATATGGTTCGCCATCGTCCTCCAAAGCCTGCAGGTTTTCTATTACTTCTACGGGTGCACCAGAACGAATTGCATAATCAATGAGTTCATCTTTGGTAGCCGGCCATGGCGCGTCTTCTAAATGCGACGCTAATTCTAATGTCCAATACATATTTCTTAGAATTTGATTTATACTTTTTTGCAAAAGTATAATAATTTAAATAAGATTATCAATTAATTTTCAACATCGGCTTCAAACACGTGGGAACCACTGATTTTCAGGTATATTCTGGTCATAACACAATTTTCTGGCCAGCACAAAAAGAAAATCGCTCAGCCGGTTAAGGTAGATGATCACCTTTTCATCAACATAACTCTCCTCTTTCAAATGCACAGAAATACGCTCAGCCCGTCTGCAAACACATCTGGAAATATGACAGAATGATACAGCCTGATTTCCCCCTGGTAAAATAAAATGCCTGAGCTCGGGTAAAACCTCATTCATTTCATCCATTTGTTTTTCAAGGAGTTCAATATCAGAAAGGTGCAGATCCGGTATCTTCATTTTAGATTTTTCAGGATCAGAAGCCAGAGAAGCACCTATAGTAAACAGTCTGTCCTGTATTTCCTTCAGTATGTCCTTTTGAGCGGTATCAATATCCTGATCCCGGATCATCCCGATATAGGAATTCAATTCATCAACCGTCCCGTAACTTTCAATCCTCAGATCATATTTTGGAACACGGGTACCGCCGATTAAAGAGGTAAGCCCTTTATCTCCTGTTTTGGTATAGATCTTCATTTGAGAATATCATTGTTTTTTTTGTTTTTGTCTGAAGTCAGAGGTATGACTTCAGTTTGTTTCGTAAATAACATCATTATTTATGAGGGCTCACACATCAGGCAGATTTCATGGCCTCAGACATCCGAATTCAGACATCCGGCTTCAGACCCCAGACTCATGTATATGCTCGAAATCTGAGTCCTTTGTTTTCATATCATCCAACCGGGGGGAAACAGTTTTGACATGCTCATTCATATAATCATTCTCGATCAATCCATCACGCATTCGTACAATGCGGTGCGCATGCTGCGCGATATCCTCCTCATGAGTAACAAGAATAATCGTGTTTCCCTTTAAATGTATCTCTTCCAGCAATCCCATGATCTCGACCGAGGTCTTTGTATCAAGATTACCGGTAGGTTCATCAGCCAGTATGATGGATGGATTATTGACCAGAGCTCTGGCAACTGCCACACGCTGACGCTGTCCTCCTGATAACTCATTCGGCTTATGATGGACCCTGTTACCCAGTCCAACACTTTCGAGGGTTTTCTGAGCCCGGTCTTCCCGTTCATCCCGTCCAATACCGGCATAAACTAATGGGAGAGCTACATTTTCAAGTGAGGATGAGCGTGGCAATAAATTAAACGTTTGAAACACAAAACCGATCTCTTTATTCCTGATCTCTGCCAGTTCACTGTCAGTCATCTCACTAACCTGGTTACCATTCAGAATATAGGTACCTTTGGTAGGAGTATCCAGACAACCCAATATGTTCATTAAAGTTGATTTTCCGGAGCCGGATGGGCCCATCAGAGCGACAAATTCACCTTTATTGATAGTTAGAGATACAGATTTCAGGGCATGGATGGTTTCTGCTCCAATTACATATTTTCTACCGATATCCGTTAAAGTAATAAGAGGGTCTTGAGCCATGTTTTTGCTTTTTTAGACTAAGGGTGCACCTGCTTTGTTACAGGCTATGGTAATTTAGACTTTATTGATCACTTTTGCCACCCTAAAGAATTTTCCATCCTGTTTTGGCGCATTTTGTAAGGCCTCTGCCCTGCTGATCTCCTGTTTTACTTCATCCTCTCTAAGAACATTCACTTCATCGGTCATATACACCAGTGGTTCAACCCCACTGGTATCTACCTCATTCAGCTTATCCATGAATGTGATTATGTTATTCATATCATCCAAAAGTCCCTGTTTGTCCTCTTCCTTTACTTCAAGTCTTGCTAAATGTGCAATTTTATCAATCGTTTCCAGGTTTATCTTCATCTCTTTTGATTCTGTTTCTGTATTAATCTGATTAAGCCTTATACTTTCAGGGGAAGCTTAGCTTCTTCATGAGATCTTAACTGCTCATAAATTATGCTGTAAACTTTATTCTTCAAGCCTTCTGCATCGGCGGCATTCATTCCCGCTGTATCGATCGGAGTATGCACGCAAATATCGGAAATCCCCGGACTACTTCCATACTGCCTTCCGTCATCCCACATTAAATTCCAGTTATTACAAATAGTAACCGGCAATATCTGTACTCCATGTTCTATTGCGAGCTTAAAAGGGCCATTTTTAAATGGCTGCAAAACTGGAGGGTATTCTGCGCTAATCATCCCCTCGGGAAAGATCACTATATTTTTTCCTTCTTTTAAATTCTCTTCCGCTCTTTTAAAAGCTCTGAAAGATGACATTTTGCTTTCCCTGTTCAAAGGAATATCAATCGTTCTGAAATAAATACCGGTAATGAAATTATCCAGCAGTTCCTCCTTTCCAAGAAATACATAATTACGCTTTGCAAGGAGAATGATGGCGGTAATATCCAGATTGGAAGTGTGATTGGCACAAATAATGTAATTTTTAGACCAGTCGATCTTCGTTTCAAATGAGAATCTAAAAAAAAATCCGGCAAAAACAGAACTGAAATAACTAAAAACCCATCTCATTCTGTTCATCCCATGAAATTTCACTGGCTTGCGCGAATAGAATAATATGACCGGATATAAGCTGGCGAAAACAAAGGCAAGCCAGACCTGGAAATAGTAAAGATGTGCACTTTTTAAAAGTCTTTTCATGCGGTTCAAAAATAGAAAATTCAATTGATTTTTTTTAACGCTGACAGGGTTTGAAAACTAACGCTGACAGGGTTCGAAACCCTGTCAGCGTTTTCAGAAAAAATCCTTACTTTCGCCACTTATGGAAACTGTTGTTAGTGGTATCCGCAGTACCGGAAAACTGCATTTAGGGAATTTTTATGGCGCTGTAAAAAATTTTGTACAGATGCAGAGTGCATATAACTGCTATTTTTTTATTGCTGATTATCATTCATTAACCACTCACCCGACACCTCAGGACTTGCACGGGAATGTAAGGCAGGTATTAATTGAGTACCTGGCCGCCGGGATCGACCCTGAAAAAGCAACTATCTATGTCCAATCGGATGTCCCGGAGGTATCAGAACTGTACCTCTATCTGAACATGAATGCTTACCTGGGTGAGCTTGAAAGAAGCACCTCCTTTAAAGATAAAGTTCGTGCCCATCCGGATAATGTCAATGCGGGATTATTAACCTATCCTGTTCTTATGGCAGCAGATATCCTTATCCATAAGGCGACAAAGGTACCGGTTGGCAAAGACCAGGAGCAGCATTTAGAAATGGCGAGAACATTCGGGAACCGTTTCAACAGGTTATATAAAACAGACTATTTTCCTGAACCCTATGCCTTTAATTTTACCGAAAATCTGGTAAAAGTTCCGGGACTTGACGGTAAGGGAAAAATGGGAAAATCGGAAGGCGAAGGTAATGCCGTCTATTTATCAGATGAACCTGAAGTGATCAGGAAGAAAGTGATGAAGGCGGTAAGTGACAGCGGGCCGACTGAAGAAAATCAGCCAAAAGCCGAAGCTATTCAGAACCTATTCGACCTCATGCAGATCGTTTCACCAGCCGAAACATACAGGTACTACGATGAACTTTATAATCGCTGCGCGATTAAATACGGTGATTTTAAAAAGCAACTGGCTGAAGATATGATCATCGCTACCGCTCCTATCCGTGAAAAGATCAATGAAATTGCAAAGGACGAGCCCTATTTAAGGCAGGTAGCCCGGTTTGGGGCGGTCAAGGCACGCGAGAGTGCATCAAAAACTATAATGGAACTGCGCGAGATCATCGGTTTTAAAAGTTTTTAACAGGCACCTCAATTAATAAAACAATTTGTATTTTAAACTCGCTTTGCGCCTGCCGCTTTGCACTTTACACTTATAACATGCATATTGCTATCGTTGGAAATATCGGGGCTGGTAAAACTACCCTGACTGAATTACTTGCCAAACATCTGAATTATGAGGCGCAGTTTGAAGCCGTCGATAATAACCCCTACCTGGAAGATTTTTACAGTGATATGAAACGTTGGAGTTTTAATCTGCAGATCTATTTTCTGAACAGCCGTTTCCAGCAGTTACTTGAACTTCAATCTACAAACCGCGATATTATTCAGGACCGGACAATTTATGAGGATGCTTATATCTTTGCTGAGAACCTGCATGATATGGGATTAATGACCTCCCGTGATTATGAAAATTATCGGTCCATCTTTGACAATATTACCAATTTTATAAAACCACCCGATCTGTTAATTTATCTGAAGGCATCTGTGCCTACCCTGGTAAATAATATACAGCGCCGCGGAAGGGAATATGAAGCGGGGATACGCCTTGATTATCTCTCTAAACTGAATGAGAAATACAAAAACTGGATTGATTCTTATACTCAGGGCAAATTATTGATACTTGATAAGGATAAACTGGATTTCGCCAATAAACCTGAGGATCTGGGCTTTGTGATCAACAGTATTGAGCGTGAGATCCATGGATTATTTTAGTTCCAAACCGGCATAAATCTAAAAGATGAAGATACTCGGCATCATTCCGGCCCGTTATGAATCCAGCCGCTTTCCGGGCAAGCCTTTAATTGACATTGCAGGTAAAAGTATGATCCAAAGGGTTTATGAGCAATCTCAAAAATCTTCCGGTCTGGATAAAATTATTGTGGCCACAGACGACCTTCGTATCTTTGATCATGTGATTGGCTTTGGAGGCGAGGCTCTCATGACCTCTGAAAAGCACCTGAGCGGCACTGATCGCTGCGGTGAGGCTGCCAGAAAATACCCAGATTTTGATATCTATATCAATATTCAGGGAGATGAACCCATGATCGATCCCCTTCAGATCGATCTCCTGTGTACATGTTTTGAAAGACCGGATACCAGCATTGCGACCCTGGTGAAAAAGATCAGTTCGAATGAAGAACTTTTTAATGAGAATAGTCCTAAAGTCATGCTTAACAAACAACAGGAAGCAATCTATTTCAGCCGCAGCGCCATTCCCTTTCTAAGAGGTATTGAAAGGGGCAACTGGTTAAATGAGCATACCTATTTCAAACATATCGGGATTTATGCCTACCGCCGCCAAACGCTTTCTGAGATCGTAAAACTGCCAGTATCTTCTCTTGAAAAGGCTGAAGCGCTGGAACAATTACGATGGATCGAAAACGGCTATACAGTTCAGACAGCCCTAACTGATCTGGAGTGCCAGGCCATTGACACCCCTGAGGACCTGAAGAAATTACTTGAACTGCTTAAAGCCTGATCTGCCCCTTTTCTTATTTTTTTTGATAAATTGTGGGCTGAATAAACTCTGGTAATAAATGAAATTATTCCTTAGCTTCTGCTTTTATATGATGGCATATCCGGCTTTTGCCCAACTGGAAAAACGATTGGATTCTGTTATCAGCAGCAGCATCCGCGCAGGAGAACCGGGAATTGCCCTTTATGTAGAAACACTGGGTAAAATAGTTTACAAAAAGGGCTTCGGAATGGCAGATACTGAAAAAAATAAAAAAATCGGGCCGAAAAGCAATTTCCGGCTGGCCTCAGTTTCAAAGCAGTTCAGCGCGATGTGTATCCTGCTTCTTGAAAAGGATAAGAAACTCTCTTTCGATGATCCTATTTCGCGTTTTTTTCCTGAATTTCCTGCAAAAATAGGGAATAAAATTCTATTACGCCACCTGATAACCCACTCCTCCGGCATTCTGGATTATGAAGAGATCATGGATAATTCCAGCAGTAAACAGCTACTGGATATGGATGTTCTGAATTTGCTTAAAAAGCAGTCGGAAACCTATTTCGAACCCGGCAGCCAGTTCAGGTACAGCAATTCGGCCTATGCCCTGCTGGCACTGATTACAGAGCGGGTTTCGGGCAGATCTTTTCCTGAATTTATGAAGGAGCGTATTTTCAAACCACTGAAAATGAAAAACTCGCTGGTTTTTGAATCAGGGGTAAATATTCCAAACCGAACTATGGGATTCGCAAGGGACAAAGACCAAAAACTATATGCAAATGATCAAAGCTCTACAAGTGCCGTTAAGGGGGATGGAGGGGTTTATACCTCATTAAGTGACTATAGGAAGTGGACAGAAGCCTTGTGGAATGGAAGCCTGCTCGACCTGCCATCCTTTTTATCCCGCCTGAATTTTTCTATAAAAGAAGTAACGGGCAGTTATTATGGTCCCGGCTGGTTCTATTTTGACAAGGGCAGTCCTGCCCTATTCCATTCAGGCAGCACCTGTGGATTCAGCACTTTTTCGATCAATATTCCGGGACAAAAAACATCTATTGTTTACTTCTCTAATATTGCCGGAAACTCAGAGCCGTTCAAAAAGATCCTCCATGCATTAAGCCTTGAAGGGATCAGCAATCCCGCAGAGGTCTTCGAATTGCATCAACTGACACGCTGATCATTAAAAATTAACAATTTCAATCAAAATGGTGTAATAATAAGAGAAAAAAGGCCAGTCCTGATTCAAGCACCATTTTTACATACCAACAACATACTTTTAATTAAACTTGCATTAATTATTTAAGGATACAGGCTGTATAAATTAACATGAACGAGGAATTTTTCAGGCATATTTTCGAAAAACAGCGGGATGCTGATGCCGTACCATCCAATAAGGAAATTTCAAGGTGGGCCCTGGAATTGATCCACTTGCTTTATCCCGAGCAATCCAAACGCAGCCTGGCTTCGATCAAGGAGCTTAAAAATGAATTCAACAAGCTGGAAAAAGAGCTTTGCCATATTATGGAGGCTACGAAAGCCTGTATCCATTGTAATAATGCCCGCCTGGCCAAAGATTTTTTTGAACAATTACCCGAATTATACCGGATCCTGAATACAGATATCAAAGCTATTTTTGATGGCGACCCGGCGGCAAAAAGCGAGTTTGAGGTGATCAGGGCCTATCCTGGCTTCTATGCGATCTCATTTTACAGGCTTGCCCATGCATTATATACTCTTGGGGTTCCGCTTTTGCCCCGTATTTTTACTGAATATGCACACTCTAAAACTGGTATAGATATTCATCCTGCAGCTCAGATCGGTGAATACTTTCATATCGATCATGGCACAGGCATCGTTATCGGAGAGACCTGTAAGATCGGGAAGCATGTTAAAATGTATCAGGGAGTGACGCTGGGTGCTTTGAGTGTTCATAAAAAAATGGCCAATACAAAACGGCATCCTACTATTGAAGACCGGGTAGTAGTTTATTCTGGTGCAACTATACTTGGGGGTGAAACCATTATCGGCCACGACAGTATAATCGGCGGCAATGTGTGGCTTACAAAAAGTATCCCTCCGGGTTCATCCGTTTATAATACTGCTGAAGTAGAGATATCCAGCGAAAAAGTTTCAAAGAAAAAATAAAATGGCAGGCATCATTGATCTGGTTGGAAATACTCCATTGGTAGAGTTAAAAAGGTTAAACCCGAACCCTAAAGTTAAGATCTATGCAAAACTGGAGGGCAATAACCCGGGCGGCAGTGTTAAAGACCGTCCAGCCCTTAATATGATCAGAAGTGCATTGGAGCGCGGAGAGATCAGGAAAGGAACACAATTGATCGAGGCCACCAGCGGTAATACTGGAATCGCCCTGGCCATGATCGCACGTTTATTTGAACTTGATATTGAACTCGTAATGCCTTCAAATTCGACCCGGGAACGCACCTTAACAATGGAAGCCTTCGGAGCTAAAGTTACCTTACTGGAGGGAATAGAACTTTGCCGTGATTATGCGGAAGAAAAAGCCGCCAGCGGGCAGAGCTTCCAGCTTGACCAGTTTGGGAACCCTGATAATTATCTGGCGCATTACAAGAGCACCGGACCTGAATTGTGGCAGGATACCCAACACAAAATTACCCATTTTGTTAGTTCAATGGGAACTACCGGAACCATCATGGGATGCTCCAGGTATCTGAAAGAACAGGATCCGGATATTCAGATCATCGGCTGCCAGCCGACAGAAGATTCCTCCATTCCCGGAATTCGCCGCTGGCCTGAAGCCTATCTGCCAAAAATATTTGAACCCAGCCGGGTTGACCGGATCATGGATATTTCTGAAGAAGAGGCCGTAGCAATGACACGTAAACTCGCAAAATCTGAAGGAATATTCGCAGGAATGAGCAGCGGCGGGGCAGCCTCTGCAGCCATCAGGCTAGCCTCCGAACTGGATGAGGGCCTGATCGTATTTATTGCCTGCGATCGGGGCGATAGATATCTGAGCAGCGATCTGTTCGGATAATTCATAAATTCTGACCTTATCAGCGGTCTTTCAATGGAAAAATTAAATCTCATATTATGAAGGAGAAAAAAATTGGCCAAATCATGTGGCATGACCTGACTGTTGAAAATGCCGGGAAAGTAAGTGATTTTTATCAGCAGGTTATCGGCTGGGAAAAAGAAGGACTGAGTATGGGTAAATACGATGATTTTCTCATTAAAAACCCGGATGATAATGAAGTTATTGCCGGTATATGCCATGCAAAAGGAGTAAATAAAGATCTGCCGGCACAATGGCTCATGTATATTACAGTAGAAAATCTGGATGAAAGCCTGGAAACGTGTAAAAAACTTGGGGGAAAAGTGCTTGGTGAGAAAAGAAAAATGGGGGAAGAATATTATTGTCTGATCCAGGATCCCGCAGGTGCATTTGTGATGCTCTACGAATAAAAAACTTATCCCCTGGCCTTAGCTCCCAGAAAACCGGCATACCAGTGTCCCGATGATTTTATAATTCTCTCCTGGGTTTCAAAATCTATATAGATCAGGCCGAAACGGGGATGATAACCTTCTGCCCATTCAAAATTATCAGTCAGGGTCCAAACAAAATAACCGTCAACCTGATAACCATCTGCCTTTGCTCTCAATACCTCAGCTATATGGTCCTGAAGATATTGTTTTCTTAAGGTATCATTGATCACTCCCCTTTCGAGTATGTCACTGAATGCAGAGCCATTTTCTGTGATAAATATCTTTTTGATATGGCTATTATAGGCATTATATTTCCTGATGATCTCATATATGGAGGGCGGATACACTTCCCATCCCATTAAGGTCGTTTGAACCTTTCTTTTGACAGCGCTAACCAGTTTTGCCCAAATATAGGGGGTCAGAAATGAATGCTTTACAATTTCACGGGTGTAATTCTGCAATCCAATGAAATCAAAATCAAACCTCATTGCTTCCAGGTCACCTTCCTGCATAAAGCGCGATATACCTTTCAGAGCCGGAATCTCTTCAACAGGATAGCCCATTCCCAGAACAGGTTCTATAAATAGCCTGTTGATCAGAGCATCTGTACGATTTGCTGCGTTTACATCACGGATTTTTTGGGAAAAGGGCTCAATATGCGAACATGAAAAGGTAGTTCCAACCTCAGTATCAGGCAGGATCCTTTTGAGTACCCTTCCTCCTTCAGCCATGCTTAACACAGCATGGTGAATTGCCGGAAGAAAATTCTTCATGCCCTTTCTTCCGGGTGCATGAATTCCCAAAAAGTACCCGGCCCCGGTAAATACTGCAGGCTCATTCATTACCATCCAATGTTTTACCCTGTCGCCGAAATGCCTGGCACAAATTTCAGTATATTCCGAAAACCATTGAATGATATTCCGGTTTGTCCAGCCACCTTTTAACTCCAAAGCATGCGGGAGATCCCAATGATAAACCGTGATCCATGGAATGATACCGCTTGCAATGCAATAGTCAATTACCCGGTTATAGAAGGCGATTCCCTCCGGATTGACCTGACCCTCCCCTTCAGGCAATATCCGGCTCCAGGATATTGAAAATCGGAAATTCGGAATATTTAACTGTTTGATAAGATCAATATCCTCTTTATAACGGTTGTAAAAATCACAGGCAGTATTTCCATGATGACCCTGACGTATTTTACCTTTTTTTGAACTGAAAACATCCCATATAGAAAGCCCCCTATTATCCTGATCGTGGCCCCCTTCTGTCTGGTAAGCTGCAACAGACACTCCCCACTGGAAATCCTTACCGAACTGATCCCTGTTCAATGACTGTTCATTTAAATTTTAATAAATTTTGAATTAGCTGCCTTCTCAGGGATGTTAGCCCCGGTTAACTTTAAATGATCATCAATGATCAGATCAATAACCTGCTGTGTGATATCAGGATAATTTACTTCGACGATCTTCCTGCTTTCGATCCAGCTATTGATCACCAGATCATACCTGTCCTTTAAATTCTTTATAACCGGCACACCCATTTCCTTTAATGCAGCCGCATTCAGTTGCTGCTCATATTGATTTTTCATCGGAATAACCAGAAGCTTTTTTTTCAGAAAAAGGGCTTCGGCCGGTGTTTCAAAACCAGCTCCGCATAAAACTCCTTCAGAATTCGCCATGCTTCTGATGAACTTTTCGTTATGAATGGGCTGTACAGATACATTTTTTATCTGAAAAGCCTTCCTGTTATGCTTTGAAAACACATCCCAATTCACGTTTTTGAACTGAGAAAGTTTTGCGATCAATCGCTTATCATCATAAGCAGGCAGATAGACCGTATAGTGTCCCTTATTTTTAACGACCTGATCCCTGATCTGCTTTCGGATAACAGGTGTAAAAATATCTTTAGTATAGTGTCCGAAATGAAAGCCGTAATGAGCTGTGCCCGGCGCATAATTTTCGAGGATCAGTTTACCCACCATGTCGGTATGATCAGCCCTGGGTGCTTCCTCTGCAAGCACAGCAGCCTGATGGCTTAAGCTTATACAGGGAATATTTTTAAAATAACATGCCCAGGCCGAAACGGGCTCAAAATCATTGACCACCAGATCATATTCTTCAACCGGAAGTTCCTTGATCTCTTTCACAAGCTTACGAATATTCGATTTCACGAATGTCTTCCATAGGTCAACCCCTCCCGCCTTACCGAAAATAAAACTCAGTCCGCGCATTTTATACCTGACCGGGAATGGCAGAGTCAGGTCACCCTGAATTCCGCTGATCAGGATTGTTACTTCTCCATACTTCCGAAGACAGGGAATTATATCCATTGCGCGGCTTAAATGTCCATTCCCGGTACCCTGAATGGCATACAGTATCTTCATTAATCAGGCTGTTTGAAAGGGCCTAAATTGCAAAAAAACAATGAGACGAATGTGGATTAGTTCCATTTATTGCTTTGGTTATTTATCATCAGCAAGCGGGTAAGATAGTACAGGGCAAAATATTTTTTTAGATTTATGCCCGAATTACAAAATAGATTATGATAAAAATAAGCGAATACTTTGGCGGTGCGGTGAAATCACTTGCCTATGATTCCCCGGAAGGAAGATCAAGCATCGGTGTTATTGAAAAAGGCGAATTTGAATTTGGCACTTCCACGCAGGAAACTATGATCATACTGGAAGGTGAGCTGGATGCCCTTTTACCGGGATCAGAAGAGTGGAAAACTTTTAAAAAGGGACAGCAATTTGAAGTGCCCGCAGTTCAAAAGTTTAGTGTGAGAACCCGGATGCAGACCTCTTATTTATGTAAATATAAATGAGATTAAGGCCGGGGCTGTCAGCAGCAGAAAATTAAGCAAAAAAAAGCTGCAACTATAAAGTGCAGCTTCTTTTATGCTATTCAATTGATTATAAAATCAGGATCAATATTAAGATGATAATAATAATTGCTCCAACAGAAAGGTAAACACCGCCACTTGTGGCTTTTGCTTCCTTTTTCATCTCCAGTAATTCATTGCGAAGATCTTTACGATCCTGACGGCTAAGCTGTGACCTATCCATTCCTTTAATCTCTTCTACTCTGCGTGAAATCTCTTCCATACGGGCAACCTGACGCTCGGTCATTTCTGGTTTAGACTTAGCATCATTAGCCATAACTGATGGGGTAGCCAGCATTAACATGAATGCAGTAGCTAAAAAGTAAATTTGCTTTTTCATTGTGTTTTGATTAAGGTGTATTTAAAATTAACAGTTTTTTAAAGAAATAGTTTTTAACTAATTCAAATTTTTTCTATTTAACCTTTATACAATTATTGTTCCATAAAATTAAAATTCATAAATTATAGCTATTGATTTTAAATATGGCTTAATAAGTCAACAAATCCCGATTTTATGTATTTATTAAGACACAGCTTGTCTTAACCTTTTCAGGAAAGCGTGATGCGTAATTCAGGATCAGATTTCGAATGTAATCATTCGCCGGGTAAGGTATCAGCCGGCTTTTTAATACTGAAATATCCTCATCAATTATATCCCCGGGGATATAACCCATTCCATAAAACTGTCCATATTCCATTAGAATACAGCTTCGTTCTTCATGATGACGGCCTTCATCGATCAGAAGAAATCCGGGCAAAACAGATTTTAAATTATTTAATGCCTTCAGTACCCGTTCATTGTAAACCGCTGTACTTTCATCCTGTTCGCAGGCCCCCTTACATTGATGATCTCCACATGCTCTGCAGGGCTCAGAATTGCGCTGAATAAAACATAATTTAGGACACAGGTCAAATTCTGCGATCAGATTCTTAATCAGATTATGACCTTCAAGCATCCCGCTAAAGGTGTAAAATGGGTTTGAAAATTTCCTGCGTCTGTCAATAACCAGCCGTAAATACCCATTCTGATCGTCATATGAATATAAACCATAGGCATGTTCAAACCTTTTCAATGATCGGTTATAGGCAGGCCACAATCGTTTGATCTCAATGGCCTCCAGTATAAAGGACATTAATTCTGTACCGCATTCCTGAAAAGTAATATGATGTATATCCCGTAAAAATTCCTGTTTCTGCTTCCCGGGTTTATTATTAGCAAAATGGCTGACAACCCTTTTTCTGATATCCCTGGCCTTGCCCACATAGATCACTTTCGCTTTATTATTATGAAAGTAATAGATTCCGGGAACGGATGGAAGTTTATCCATATCCTCCTTTGGTAAATGCGGAGGCAATGATTGCTCACGGGAACGCTGATTTAATGTTTTGCTGACATGTCCCTCTGTGTCCCGTTCAAGCAGCATTGAAAAGAGTTTTGCCGTTGCATGAGCATCGCCTGAAGCCCGGTGCCTCTCGTTGATCTCGATCCCAACCTGCTTGCAAAGCCTGCCTAAACTATAAGAAACCAGACCGGGAATGATCTTGCGGCTCAGGCGGACCGTACATAGTTTCTTTGACTGTAAATGATAACCGGCCGCTGCCAGATGAAAATGAAGAAATGAAAAATCGAAATTGACGTTATGGGCAACAAAAATTTTATCCTGCAGAAGTTCATATATCTCCCGGGCCACTTCATTAAACCGGGGCGCTGAACCAACCATTTCATCATTTATTCCCGTAAGCGCCTGGATATAAACAGGTATGGGAATTAAAGGGTTTATTAATGTTCTGAATTCATCAATAACCTCCTTGCCGTTATGAATTAAAATAGCCACTTCTGTAATTCCATTTGCACTGGCATGGCCTCCGGTGGTTTCAATATCAACTATGGCGTACATTACTTACAGAATTACAATTTCTCAAATGTAATAAGAATTTATCAATACTAATATTATTAGCAGCAGGAATAGTTTAGGATCAAAATAAGAATGGAGCGGGAAAACAATGAATTGCAAAAGAAGCGATTATCTTTTTAAGGGTTTCAGCAAATAGTCAAGTCCGTTAAGCTTTATTTCATACATCGTTGACAAGAGTGCCCCGATCTTACCGGCAGGGAAACCGTTAGACTCATACCAAACCAGGTAATACTCCGGCAGGTCACAAATCAGCCTGCCTTTATACTTACCAAAGGGCATCCTCATACTAACCAGATCTTTAAGAATTTCAGGATTCATCAGAGATTATGACAGCAGGTTTTGGCTTAAAAATGAACTGCAGATATAAATAGGCAAACAGGCTCAATACAGCCATTAAATAAAATGTTTTCGGTACCATCGCAATATCGCTAATGTATAAACTACCCGCAATAAATGCGCCCAGACCGATCCCTGCTTCAAGGGCAATATACATGGTCGCTACCGCCTTGCCGCGATGTTCCGGATGGCTCTGGTCTATGATCCATGCTGTTAATGCGGGTGATAACATGCCGGTAGCAATACCATACACTGCTGAAGCGATCATCAGATCTAAAGAAGTATTTGCCCTGCCGATTAAGCCCAGTGACAATCCCAGAATAATTAATGATAATTTGATTATACTGACCCTTCCTATCCTGTCAGACATCTTTCCGGAAATAAAACGGATAAGCAGGGAAGAAATCGTAAAAACCATAAAAAACAAGCCTTTATTAGAAACCCCCAGATGAACGCCCCAGTCTGAAATCACGGTTAGTATTACACCATAGCTCAGGTATGAAAGAAAGGTGATAAATGCGGCGGATAGAACCCTGAATTCGATAATCTCAGCACGGTTTATTTGCAGCAGCGAAAACTTAAATGATTCCCTTTTATGAAGGGTTTCTTTCATATTCATGAGGATCACAATTGAAAACAAGGCAAAAAGAGAGGAACAATAAAACAAGGCATTGATAGAAAACCTTTCTGTCAGCTCGCTGCCGATGGCAGGGCCGATAGCAAGTCCTGTGCTGAAACATAAACCATGTATCCCCATTGCCTCACCCCATCGTTCACCGGGTACGATATCAGCTACATAAGCGGCTGTAGCTGTCGGCTTAAACCCGGTAGAGAAGCCATGAAAAAACCTAAGCCATAAGAAGCCTGCAACGCTGGTTAAAAGCGGATAGAGAAGGCCGCAAATCACGCATACAAGGGACCCAATTGCCATCACCGGCACACGGCCGATCTTGTCGGTCAGCTTTCCGCTGAAGGGCCTGGAAATACCGGCTGTAATTGTAAAGAGGCCAATTATATAACCTTTGTATTCATCACCCCCAAGACTGCTTAAATAGGCAGGCAATTCAGGGACCAGCATATTAAAGCTGGCTGAAAACAGAAAGGAACTCAGGCATAGCAGAGCAAATTGAAAATTATAAATCGGGTGTTTTACTGTAGGCATACATATGGGAGTGCGCGGCAAAAGTAATAAGAATTTAAGCCAATATCTTTCAAATAAAATGTATTGTTCCCGAAAGGACAGAAAATATTAATATTAGAAAAATAGCCTGATTTCCATCGATTGTTAATAGTTTTGCCACGCAACATGCCAATTATGCGTCTTCTGAAATTTATTTCTTTTTTAATTTTGCTGCTCTCTCTGCAATCTGCCTTTGGCCAAAGCAGTGCGATACTTAAAAAACGAAAAGAGGCGATCAATAAAGAGATCGAACAATTAAAGAGAAGCCGCAGCAAAATAGACAAGAGTAAGAAGCTATCCCTGAATCAGATCAATTTGTTAAATACCCAGATCAGGCTAAGGGAAGAAAAAATAGGGACTATAAATTCAGAAATCAAAGTTCTGGATACCCGAATTGTCAGTAATACACATGAAGTCAGGACGCTCCAGTCGGATCTGAGCAAGTTAAAGGCACAATATTCCAAAATGATATTATTTGCTTTCAAAAACCAGGGAGCCTATCATAAACTGATGTTCATATTTGCTTCCCGCGATTTTAACCAGGCATATATGCGGCTCAGGTATATTCAACAGGTAGGGAAGTACAGAAAGAGGCAGGCCAATGAAATTTTAAATACTCAGCTTAGCTTAAAAAAACAGATATCGCAGCTGGACAGGAATAAAAAAGAAAAAAGCACCCTGCTTCTGGATCAGATCAGTGAGAAACAAACGCTGGGTAAGGATAAGGATCAGCAATCCCGGATATTGACGAACTTAACCAAACAGCAAAAGCAATTACAGCAAACCTTAGATAAAAAACAAAAAGAAGCCCGGATCTTAAATAATGCCATACAGACCGCTATCCGGAAGGAGATCCTGGCAGAGCAGCGCAAAGCAGCCGAACGGGCTAAACTGGCAGCGGCTGCAAAATCGAAAAGTGAGAAAGCTGCATCAGCTGTTTCAAAACCAATCGCTAAAGGATCATCTATTCTGGCCTCAAGTCCTGAGAATGCAAAACTTTCATCCTCATTTATGGGCAGCCGTGGGCGACTGCAAAAACCTGCCCAGGGAATAGTGACACAGGGTTTTGGGCAGCATAAATACAATAATGTTACTATT
This sequence comes from Pedobacter sp., assembly GCA_036677005.1. Lineage (GTDB taxonomy): Bacteria > Bacteroidota > Bacteroidia > Sphingobacteriales > Sphingobacteriaceae > Daejeonella. The sequence continues at coordinate 48,433 of JAKFBV010000018.1, read as the reverse complement.
TTCAATCCCGGCATTAATATCAAAACTGCAAGCGGAGCGAATGTTTTTGCCGTTTATTCCGGAAAGGTTAGCAAGGTTGTTTTTATTGTTAATTCATACACGGTGATCATCAGGCACGGGGAATATTTTTCGATCTATTCCAAACTCAAAAACGTAAGTGTAAGCGCCGGCCAGGAGATCCAGACAAGGCAGAATATAGGCACTGTTGCAACAGATTCATCGGAAGGAATAACAGAAATGCAGTTCCAGATCTGGAAAGGCGGTACTCCTGTAAATCCATCAGGCTGGATATTACAATAACATTCAAAAATTCAAAAATTTCGACTAATCCCCATAACCGTGATGGTGGCCTGGTTGATCCAATATAAAAATTCATGTGAATTAAGCGTTAAGACAATATTAATTTTTTTTCTGATAAATTAATCATGTACTTTTGTCCGCTTTAGAAAACCCTTACCTCTCATGTCTGAACAAAGTGTTGTAGTCAGTTTATGGAAAAATAACTGGCAATCATCTGATTACAGAAAGAAATTTATCATAGGATTGATCCTCATTTCCTTTATTCTGCTTTCACTCCCATTCTTTTACCAGGCAATTGAACAAAGAAACGGGATTAAATTCAATGATTATTTACTGCAATGGCTGCCAGCCTACGACTTATCCATTTTTGTATTCATCATTATTTGGTCAATGACACTGCTTACCTTTAGCAGGTTCAGGAAGGATCCGAACATATTTTTAACATTTCTCTGGGGTTTTATTCTGATCAATCTTTCTCGATTTGTATCGATAGGACTTATCCCGCTGAATGCACCTGAAGGTTTAATTCCTATACAGGATCCTATAAGTAATCATTTTTACGGGCCGAAGTTTATCACAAAAGACCTATTCTTCTCGGGACATACAGCAGCTATGTTTCTGATGTTTTTATGCCTGAAAAAAAGGATTGATAAGGCGCTGGCATTATTGGCGACTATAATCATTGGGATTGCAATGCTTCTTCAGCATGTACATTATACGATGGATGTCATAATGGCTCCGGTAATCACCTATTTTATTTGGGTTGGTTCAAAAAAGATCGTAGAATCTTAAGGACAGCGAATGTCCTGCACAATGTTCATTCAGGAAAATTCTTATCAATAAGAAGCTGAATTATTCCATCAACCAGTCCAACCCGCGGGACGAATATTTGCTTTACACCTCCCCACTTCATTACGCTGAGGTATATCTCTGAGGCAGGAATGATAACGTCTGCCCTATCCTGGTTAAGGCCCAATACATTGATCCTGTCCTTCAATGAAAACGAATTAAGGTAATTATACAGGGATCTGAGCTTTATAAAAGTCAGGGGTGTTCCATCCTTTCCTTCCGCCATTCGAAAAAGCTTATTGATATTTCCGCCAGTTCCAATACCAGACAGGTTTTTATAGGATTGTGACTTTTGTTTCACCCATTCCTTCATTTCTGCCCAGGTCTCATCCTTATCCTGATTGTCCAGTATCCTGATACCTCCCAGATTGAATGATCTGGATGCGATCATTTCCCCGTTACTGAATACCGAAAGTTCTGTGCTGCCACCGCCTACGTCAATATAAAGATAATTTTTCTTGCGGTCCAGGTTCTGTTCAATATGACTGGAATAAATAATATTCGCCTCCCTCTGCCCTTCAACGATCTCCAGGTCTATCTCTGCCATTTCTTTGATCCGGGCAACAATCGATGAACCATTCTTTGCTTCCCGCATTGCCGAGGTTGCACAGGCCATATAATCAGTAACTTTATAGACATCGATCAGATTTCGGAAAGCGATCATCGTTTTGATCAGGTCATCGATCTTTTTTGGTGATAAGGCCTTATCCAGAAAAGCGTCATCTCCAAGGCGAAGCGGCACCCTGATCAGTGTGTTCTTTTTGAAAGAAATTTCCTTGCCATTCTGTATTATATCAGCAATAAGCAATCTGACAGCATTCGATCCAATATCTATAGCAGCGTATCTCAAAGTATTATTTTTTATATTTCAAATAGGAATAAATGTCATTCTGCGCCCGGCTGACCGCTTTAGTCCGGGTTTTACGATAGGGATTATTATTTAACCTGTTGATCTCCCGGGCCTTTGTATTATCCATTAACTGGATATTAATTATATCTATAATTTCAGACTTAATATCAGGATCCAAAATGGGGAAACCCACTTCAACCCTGTGATCCAGGTTCCGGGGCATCAGATCAGCTGATGAAAGATACACCAGGTCATTTCCATCATTTCCAAAGATCCAAACCCTGGCATGTTCAAGAAAACGGTCAATAATACTGAAAGCTTCAATATTCTCACTGAAACCCTCCACTCCCGGGATAAGGCAGCACATTCCACGAATGATCAGTTTGATCTTTACCCCCGCATTATTTGCCTCATATAGCTTACTGATAATATCTTCATCAGTTAAACTATTCATTTTCAATGTAATATATGCCTTTTTGCCTGATTTCGCGTTCTTTATCTCCTGCCCAATAAGGCCATAAAACTTTTGTCTGCTTTCCAGCGGAGACACGATCAGGTTTTCAAAGCCTTTATAAAAGACCTTTTTCTGAAGTCCCTCAAATAATTTTACGAGATCCCTGGTAATTAATGGATTGGATGTAAAAACACTATGATCACAGTACAAACTAGCAGTTTTTTCATTGAAATTACCGGTGGCGAGGTTGGCATAATAAACAAATTTACCCTTTTCAAGCCGCTTTACGAGACAAATTTTGGAATGTACTTTATAATCCAGCATCCCATAATTTACCACTATACCTTCCTCTTCCAGCCTGTTTGTCCAGTAAATATTTGCCTGCTCATCAAAGCGGGCTTTCAGCTCTAATAAACAATTTACTTTCTTTCCATTTTTAGCTGCATTGATCAATGCATGGATTACCCTTGAATTTTCCGCTAAGCGATATAAAGTGATATTGATCTCTTTGACCTTAGGATCAATAGCTGCTTCCCTTAAAAAATGAATGATATAATCAAATGACTGATAAGGCAGGTTTATGAGATAGTCCTTCTTTGCAATCTGAGCAAAGATGCTTTTCATACTTGAAAGATTGTTTACCGGAAGAGGGGACACTTTCGGATATTCCAGATCAGGTCCTCCGACATTTGGAAAACTTATAAAATCCTTAAAGTTATGATACCGGTTGCCCGGGATCAGTCCGTCGGCGGAGAGATCTAACTTAGCGACCAGGTAAGTGAGCATATCAAGAGGCATATCTGAATCATACAGAAGACGCATAGGTTTTCCCTTGCGTCTCTTTTGTAAACTTTTTGCCAGGGCATCTATAAACTTCTCACTCACATTCCTGTCAAGGTCCAGTTCAGCATCACGGGTAAGCTGTATAGAATAAGCTTCAATGCTGTCGTAATCAAAAATAAAGAATATATCATCCAGACAATACCTGACAATATCATCCTGCAGGGTAATAAATTTCAGTTTATTGGTTTCGGGAAGCACCAAAAACCGGTTTGATCCATCAGTCGGTATTTCAATTAATGCAAATCTGGATTTCTCTTTACTGCTATTCTTAACCAGTCTTACAAAAAGATAAATGGCCCTGTCTTTAAGCTCCGGAAAGGGTTCATTTTTATTGATCATTACAGGTACCAGTGTAGAAAGCACCTTCGCTCTGAAATAATCCCTGACAAACAAACCCCGCGACACATTTAACTGTTTCTCATTGATAATAAATATCTTCTGAAGCTCAAGTTCCTTAAGAATATCATCCTCATACAAATGATTAAACTTTCGCTCCTGCCTGACAACAATATCCTTGATTTGATTTAAAGTTTTACGAGGATTATAACCTAAAATTTCCTTGGATTTGGTATTGATATTGGAAAGCCTGTTCAGTGTCGCCACCCGTACGCGGTAAAACTCGTCCAGGTTTGAAGAGAAGATGGCCAGAAAACGGATACGTTCAACTAATGGCACTGTTTTATCGGCAGCCTCCTGAAGCACACGATCATTAAAGGCTAACCAGCTGACCTCACGATTTATTAGCGGAATATCTTTAGGCATTTGACAAAAATAAACAGTCCCGATCCTGGAGGACGGGACTGTAAAAATCTAAATTAATTGTTAACTGAATATTAAAATCACATTAAATCTCTTACTGAGCAAGGTCGGCCTACAAATTAGTTTTTGATTCTTCACCCGAGCTTGCCGATGGATTTGAAGATAGGTCTGTTTTAGCTGCTGCCATTACCGAAGCTACTGGTTTTGCAGCGGGTGATTTTCTTACAACAGGCGCTTTAGATCTTACAGCCACGGATTTATTAGCTGATGCAGGTTTTCTGGCAGCAGGTTTCGTAGCCGCTGATTTTGCAGGAGCAGTTGATTTAGCAGAACCCGTCCTGGATGTTACTGACCCCGGTGCCTTTTTTAATGGTGCCTTAGCTTTTACCGCAGCCCTGTTTACCTTGGCTACTACCTTCTCTGCCTTATGAACAGCCGCTGTTACTAATTTTTTAGGGGTAGTTAATGATTTTTTTACTTTTTTAGACCTGGAGACCGGGGTACTGCTATCCAGTTTCACTTCAACCGCATTTTTAACTTCTTTGTATTTATCAGCAAGCTTTTTAGCTAATAATTTACTGGTCTTTTTGATGTCCTTTGAAAACTTGCCTGCATCATGTCCCAAACTTTTCAATGCCTCAAGAAATTTATCAGAAATTGACGCTTCAAGCTCCTTTTTAACAACCCGCTTACTTATTTTTTTTACGGCTTTTTTAGATGTTTTTGCTTTATTTGCTTTCATGATATTTTATTTCTTTTATGTGGATTCTATTTATTTTACCAATTATTTAAATATATTAACAAATCTTTGATATACCAATAGAATAATAATTATGCCAACATTTGATATAGTTAGCAAAATCGACGGTCAAACCCTTGACAATGCTATAAATACTGCAAAAAAAGAGATCCTGAACAGGTATGATTTCAATGATTCTAAAAGCAGTGTAGAGCTCGATAAAAAAACCAATGAGATCACAATTATTACCGAGAATAACATGCGTCTCAAGGCTATTCAGGATGCGATCATTTCACGTATGGTAAAACATAACCTTGATCCCGGAAGTATGGACCTGGGAAAAGAGCAATATGCCTCGGGCAATATGCTCCGGAAAGAAATAAAGATCAGAGAAGGTATTGATAAAGAAACCGCAAAAAAGATCGTTAAAAAGATAAAAGACAGCGGATTGAAAGTACAGGCTTCCATCATGGATGAACAGGTGAGAGTTCAGGCGAAAAAAATTGACGATCTTCAATCTGTAATAGCACTGTGCCGTACCGAAGATTTTGGCCAGCCACTGCAATACATCAATATGCGGAATTAATTTTTTAATTGATAGTTGATAATTGATAGTTGACAATGTCAATTATCAATTGTCAACTCATTAAACCGTCTTCACATACTTTGTATCATATTCATCGATATCCATGATATAGCCATTCTGAATCAAAAATTCAAACAGATGTTTAGCCTCAGTTGATACGGGCATATTTCGTGTAGTAATGATTTGATTGTTCTTTTTATCCAGGTAGGGATAGGCATATAGCTTTACATTCTTACTGAAAAGATCACTTATATAGGCTAAAAGTTCATCGGTATAATTTTCACCGTAATTTCTGGAATTAAATATATTCTTGAGGTTGGCTATATTGGTAGATATCCCAACACTTTTCGGGCTGCATCTTGACAGATACTGGGCCAGTTTATGATTACGTGTAAAGTCTGATACAATGACATAATTACCTGTTGCACAAAGTTCTTCTGCACGTTTAGCAAAGGCTTTCAGTTCCTCATTTCCAAGTTCAGATTTATCCTCCAGAAAATTGGTCATCAGGATCTCAATCATCACAATAATATTCCTGTCGCTTACCTTTTGGGTCCGCTTAAACTGCTCCACCGCCCGGTTGAACAGATCAAAATTCGGAGTGGATTTTTGCCCGAATTTGGTACGCAGGATCATCACGTCCTTTTTATATAGCACATCTTTTGATTGGCGGGCCTGGCCATTCCTATCAAAGATAGCAGCACCTGAAAATCCCTTTGCGATCAGGTATAAATTCACCAGCCTGTCATTTGCATTTTTAAATTCCGGGCCGCTAAGACTGATCAGGTCTATTTCTATGGAGCCGACGGTTAAATTATCAACAAGCGATTCGATCATAGACTGAACATTATTATGATAATAATATGCAGCATAAACGAGGTTGACCCCCAAGATCCCCAGTACATTCTGCTGAAGGTTCGAATCGCTGTCAAGAAGCCTGACGTGAAAAACAATATCGTTGGGTTCACCACCCGGTCTCAACTGAAAGCGTATCCCAAGCCAGCCATGCGGATCATTAGTCTTATTAAAATTTAAGGTGGTGACCGTATCTGCAAAGGCAAAGAAAGTTTTACCTGCATATTTAGGGCCGCAAAGTCGTTCGGATAAGAGGCCGAATTCATGCCGGATCATTTTATCCAGCCTGGATTCTGAAACATACCTCCCCGACTCTTCCGTACCGTAAATAGAATTGCTGAAAACCATATCGTAGGCCGACATGGTCTTTGCAATGGTACCGGATGCAGCTCCGGCAGTAAAAAAATTCCGGGCTACCTCCTGACCAGCCCCTATCTCAGCAAAGGTTCCATAGATCGCTTCATCTAAATTTATCTTTAATGCTTTTCGCTTAGTCTCTAAAATTTCTCTTGGCATGGTGTAAAATTACATTTTTTGCGGTCTATGCTGCAATCAAAATAAAAAGGCAGCCGTCACAGCGGCTGCCTTTTGCGGACAAATAAAAATAGCTTATTTGACCAGGATTTCCCGGGACAATATCCTGGCTTCTTCCTTTTTGGCCAAGTTTATGTATAAAATCCCATCCCTATACTCTGCCTGAATTTTATGCTGATCGGCTGTTTCGGGGAAATTAAAGGTTTTAGTGAATGAGGAATAACAGTATTCTCGTCTGTTGAATTTTTTAGTCTCATCAGCCTCTGCTTTTTCTTCTTTTTTTTCAGTTGTAACACGTAACTGATTCTGCTCCAGATTAATTTTAAAATCCTCTTTCTTCAATCCCGGAACAGCCAGTTCAATTTGAAATTCATGATCATTTTCTGCTATATTTACTGCTGGTGTACGGTTCACAGTACTTTTTGACAAAAAGGGATCAGAATTGAAAAAAGAATCGAAAACATCGGTATAAACCGGTTTGAATACCTTGTTTGTGTTGCCATTTGCAAATTTTACCAGTGTCATTTTTATATCCTCCTATTATTTTAAAAGATTGTTTTTTCCAGATTATAAACAATCAGGATACCAATTCGTTATATTTTGAAAATCATAGAATTTCAAAGACAAATTGACATATAAAGTTTAATTTAAACGACAAAAAGACATATCGGTATGATAGAAGGATACGCTTACAAAACTTCAATTCCCATCAGGTTTGCTGATATTGATGCTTTCGGACATGTTAACAACGCTATTTACCTTACCTATTTTGAAATAGCCCGATCGGCCTACTGGAAGGAGATCATCGAATGGGATTGGGAATCATTGGGGATAATAATCAGCAGATCTGTGGTTGAATACCTAAAACCTGTAACACTAGCCGACGAAATTTATGCCTATGTTCGGACCTCAAGAATCGGGAACAGCAGCTTTGATCTCGATTATATATTAGTTAAAAAACTGAATGGCAAAGAGGAAATTTGCACCAGGGGGCAGACCGTTTGCGTTTCCTTCGATTATAAATTAAATAAATCGGTTCCGATACCGGATGCTAAGCGCCAGAAAATGGAGGAAAACAAGGCAAAATGAACCCGGAGGTCTGTAACACAATACTAATTGCAGAATGGTCCCTCCTCCTGTTCAGAATATTTTTTCCGGATTCAATATTCCATTCGGGTCAAAGGCTGCTTTAATCCCACGCATCAGGTTTAGATGAGCCATTGGATACTTAATCTCCATATACTCCCGCTGCACTGAGCCAATTCCATGTTCTCCGGAAATCGTTCCGCCCAATGATACTGTCAGCTCAAAGATCTCTCTGATACCCTGCTTTAATTTTGTATTCCAGTCAAGGTCAGACATGCTCCCCTTGATAATATTGACATGAAGATTCCCGTCACCGGCATGCCCGTAACAAATGGATTCAAATCCGAAACGCTCTCCAATATCCTTAATTCCAGAAATTAATTTCGGCAATTCTGCCCTGGGAACAACGGTATCCTCTTCCTTATAAATAGAATTTGATTTGACAGAAAGAGGCATTGTACGTCTCATTCTCCATATGGCTTCCTTTTGCGCCGAAGTGTCGGCAAACAAAACATCCGAACAGGAGTTATTTTCAAGAACGGCATTGATTTTTTCACATTCGGCAAAAAGCACATTCAGGTCATTACCGTCAACTTCGATCATTAAGAAAGCCTGCACGCCATCTTTCAGGTCGAACTGGAAATGGTCGTATTCGATCACCCATTCAACTGCGCGCCGTTCCATAAATTCAAGAGCTGAGGGGCTTATCCCTGCACGAAATATAGCTGATACTGCAGCACAGGCTTGTTCATTTCCCGGAAAAGAGGCCAGCATGACCAGGTTTTGGGAAGGCCTGGATATCAGTTTAAGAACGATCCTGGTAATAATGCCCAATGTTCCTTCCGATCCGATCATTAATTGGGTAAGATTGTATCCGGATGCATATTTAAGGGTGTTTGCTCCTGTCCAGATAATTTCTCCGTCGGGTAAAACTACCTCAAGATTGAGCACATACTCTCTTATTGTTCCATACTTAACCACCCTGGGTCCTCCGCTTCCATGGGCAATGTTCCCTCCTATAAAGCAGGAACCTTTGCTCGAAGGATCTACAGGGTATAAGAGCCCTTTTTCTGCAACAGCATTCATAAACACTTCTGTGATTACTCCGGGTTCGACCGTCGCCTGCAGGTTACGCTCATCTATTTCAATGATCTTATTGAATTTTTCCATTGAAATCAGAAGCCCTCCTTTTACGGCTAAGGCCCCTCCGCTCAAACCTGTACCTGCCCCTCTGGGTGTAACGGGGATCATATGCCTGTTGCATAATTTCATTAGCAGAGATACCTGGTCAGAATTTTGAGGTCTGGCAACTGCTTCCGGATAACAGACAAGGTCCTCTGTCTCGTCGTGGGAATATTTTTCCAGCTGATCAGTTTCCGCAAAAAAATTATCTGCTCCAACAATTTCAGATATCTGTTCTAATAATAAATCGGTAATCGGATTAAACGGCATCTTATCTGTTAAAATTTAATTCAATAGAAGAATTCCTTACTTCTGAGCCTAAGGGCGGATTCATCTTACGTATGGCAACCCGGATGGATTTAACAGTTAAAAATTCATGCCTGATCTGCTCCAGGATGCTATGTGCTACGGTTTCCAGCAATTTTCTCGGAATCTTCATTTCCTGAGCGGCGATCTGAAACAATCTTTCATAATTTACTGTATTGGATATATCATCTCGTCCTGAATTAAAAACTTCAAGTTCTGTTTCAATATCCAAAATGAATTCAGTGCCCAGAACCTGCTCTTCCGGATAGAATCCATGGTATGAAAAAAAACGAACGCCTTCTAAACGTACCTTTTGCATCATTGTTCCCATAAACGCAAAAATAGATTTTTTAAAGCATAATAAGTGCCTGCAAAGACGCAATATTAGCATTCATTCAGCCTTGAGAGAAGGCATAAATAAAAATCCGGATAATTTTCATTTCCGGTTTCTCAAATTCCTATATTGCTGTATTAAAAATAGCTTATGAAAAATATCTCTCTTCTTTACCTGGTTTTTTTATTGCTGATGAATATTGCTTTTGCCCAACAGAAAGCGAACCCGAAAGATACGGAACAATGGTCGCCGGTACCCAAAGAGGTCGGCCCTCAAAAAACACAATTTACAGCCCCATCAGATGCGATCATACTTTTCAATGGGAATGATCTTAACCAATGGGTCTCTGTGAAAGATCAATCTGCTGCAGGCTGGCTTGTGAATGGGGATCGGTTCACTGTTAAAAAAGGGACCGGAAATATTCAAACCAAAAAATCATTTACAAATTATCAGCTGCATATTGAGTGGTTAATCCCGGCTAACATTAGCTGTGCAGGTCAGGCCCGGGGAAATAGCGGTATTTTTCTGGCATCTACCGGTTCAGGTGACAGCGGTTATGAATTACAAGTGATGGATTCCTATAATAATCCAACCTACAGTAATGGTCAGGCTGGAAGTATTTATAAACAATTCATGCCCCTGGTTAATGCATCCAATAAACCCGGGGAGTGGCAATCATATGATATTGTATGGACTGCCCCGGTATTTAATGATAATGGTTCCTTAAAAACTCCGGCGAAGGTTACAGTCCTGCATAATGGCATCCTAATACAGAATAATGTGGAGTTAAAAGGAGAAACGGTATATATCGGTACACCATCTTACAAAAAACACGGGCCTTCGCCGATTAAATTACAGGACCACGGCGATCCAAGCGAACCAATAAGTTTTCGTAATATCTGGCTGAGGGAATTGTAAATCCGGACTTATTTTTTTCCGGACAAAGAATTCAATTCCCTCAGGTCTGTTTCTTCCGGATTAGCAAATACAAAGGGTGCTACCGGCACCTTCGCATTCTTCGCTTTAACAGAATTTAAAAATACAGGAACATCTTCTGATGCATTGCCCCAAATAAACGGAGCTACAGGTATCAGAGCGTTTTTTGCTTTCATCAACCGGAGTTCTTCCGGTGCCGGTTCATCAGGACTTCCAAGAACAAATGGCGCTGATGCCACAGCCGGATTACCTTTTATTTTACGTTTCTTATTCTTTTGGCTATCCCCTGCATACACAGATAATGTTACCATTAACAGGATTAAAAAAAGTGTGCCTAAAGTTTTCATTATCTTTCTATTAATTGTTTGATCAAATGTAATCTCCGCTGTCGGGTCAGTAAATAGTTATTAGGCTAATTGGCGTCTTAAGCCGGCGAAATGCAGAATCAACCCGGCAAAAAAGTTTATTTTTAATATACAGATCATCTGATTTGGTACCTGATCAAACGGATCATTTCTGGCTTGAAAATTGATTAATAAAATTCAAAAAATAAAGAATATGAAAAGGTTCATACTGTTTGGCTACATAAGTGCGTCATTATTTCTAATGAATGCATGTGCTGTTAATCCTGTAACAGGTAAAAAACAGATCGTTCTAATGTCTGAGGAACAGGAAATTGCGATGGGAAAACAGGCAGATCCTGAAATCATTGCTCAATTTGGTCTATATCAGGATAAAGGATTACAGGACTTGATCACACAAAAAGGGAAGGCAATGGCTGCGATATCACATCGTCCAAATCTGAATTACGAATTTAAGATCGTCGATTCAGAGGTATTAAATGCCTTTGCCGTTCCAGGTGGTTATGTTTACTTCACCAGGGGGATAATGGCCCATTTTAATAATGAGGCCGAGCTGGCAGGTGTATTGGGCCACGAGATCGGCCATATCACTGCAAGACATACGGTTTCACAACAGGCAAAAGCGGTACTGGGCCAGGTGGGCCTGATAGGAAGTATGATACTGGTACCACAGGTAGCTGAGTTTGCTGAGCCCCTTTCACAGGGTTTAGGTCTTTTATTTTTAAAATTCGGTCGTGATGCAGAGCGTCAATCCGATGAACTTGGTGTAGAATATTCATCCAAAATTGGATATGATGCCCATGAGATGGCTGATTTTTTTAATACCCTTGAAAGAAAGAATATAGGTTCTGAAGGTGCAGAATTACCGGATTTCTTATCTACTCACCCTAATCCGGGAGAAAGAAATGTAACTGTAAATAAATTAGCGGATGAATGGTCGAAAAAATTAAACCTGGCCAACCCTCAGGTAGGGCGCGACAGCTATTTGCGAAAAATTGAAGGATTGATTTATGGCGAGGATCCTAAACAGGGTTATCTCGAAAACAATGTTTTCTACCACCCCGAATTAAAATTTCAGTTCCCTGTTCCCCAGGGATGGAATTATCAGAACACACCTCAAAGGGTTCAGATGGCGCCTAAAGATGGCAAGGCTTTAATGATGATGACCCTTGCCAGCGGCAGTTCACTTCAGGAAGCCGCCAATTCTGTAGTGCAGCAAAACAATCTTCAGGTTCTGGAATCCAGTCAGGTAACGGTAAATGGCCTTAATGCCATTGCAATGGTAGCAGATGTTAAACCACAACAACAGCAACAACAACAACAGCAGCAGGCTGCATCAGTTAGAACTTTAAGCTATCTGATCCAATTCAATAATAATATCTATCTGATTTTGGGTGCAAGTTCTGTTAATGATTTTAATAATTATTCACAGTATTTTTCTAATACAATGAAAAATTTCAGGGAGCTGAAGGATGCCTCAAAAATCAATAAATTAGCTGAAAGGATACGGGTTAAAACCGTCCGCCAATCAGGAACTCTTAGACAGGCCCTGAGCAATTATAATGTACCCGAAAAGCGGATGGAAGAGTTATCCATAATTAATGGAATGCAGCTGACCGACAAGGTTCTGCAAGGCTCTTTAATTAAGATCATTGCGGAATAATATCTGAAATACTTAAAGGTATGCCCTTCCTGTTACAGGATCACAAGGGTTTCCAAAAAAAACTGAAAAAATAAACTCCCAAACAAAAGGCCTGGAAATTGAAAAATTTCCAGGCCTTTTGTTTGGCATCCCGATCTTATCCGGTAAGGATCAGGAAAATAAAATTGACCGGTTAATTCTCTTCCCTATTTACTTTTTTCGAATAAGTTACACTATCGGTTGTTCCGCCTGATGACTTACTACCGCTGTTACCACGTACCAGGGCGACAATGATAATTATCAGTACTGCTGCCCCTACGATCCATACCCATGGCTCTATCGTGGTAGTTTCTGTTGTAATAGTTCTGTTTGAACTTGTGGTTGTCTTAGTTGAGGTACTGTCCTGAGCCCAGCTTATCGAATTTACAAAACTTAGAAATAAAATAGCGATGAAGCTTTTTAACGCGGTTGGTCTTTTTAAATGTTCCATAGTTTTCTTGATTAGTTAATTTATTTATAAGAGAACACCAGAAATTTTAAAAAGTTTAACATTTAATGATATCACCCTTATTTCAAAGATCTTTTTAATTTCATATCTCAAAACAGGTCAAAAACTCTGTATTCAGTATCAAGCCCGAATCGTCTTTTGGCATAAAAAAGAGAAAGTTATTGGATTGGGACTTAATTTAAGCAGGGAATTTACAGAAATGCAGGGTGGTAGAATCTGGTTTGAAACCAGCCCTGGAGCTGGATAACCTTTTTTATCTCGATGGCCATCACCTGGTCTTCCATTAACAGACCGAAACTATGATCGGTTACCACCATCCGGCCAGATCAGATAAAGCAATCCTGCAAAGGTTTTCCTTGGCTTTCAGCTCAGAATTGTGTAACTTTGTATAAAGCACAAGCTATTCCTTATTTCATGCCTGCTGATCAATTCGCTTGATCAGGATTCTAAATTTACCTGCAAAATAAGCAGAAAAGAATAAAGATATCCTGATCCAAATCCTCAGACGAATTTTCAACATCCTACTGGCAGCATATAATAGATCCGGATAGTGATTTTTAAACTTAAAATTATAAGACATGGCTAAATCTCAGGCAACCTTCATGAAGAAGCAACTCGAAAAGAACAGGGCAAAGAAAAAAGAAGATAAAGAACAACGTAAACTTGAACGTCAGCAAAATTCAAGTGGCGGAAAACTGGAAGATATGCTGGCTTACGTTAATGAAAACGGTGAACTTTCTTCCACTCCTCCTGAAATAAAACATTTTAAAAAACCAGCAGATAAGTAATTAAAATCTCTGTAAAGCTTGATGTTCTTTGAACAAGGTGTAATCTAATATAAGAAACCCATTTAAAGATCAAAGTTCATTAAGCCTTAATTTACATCCAATTCCACCAGCAGGATATTCCCTGGATTGTCTTTCCCCTCGTTTGAAATATAAATAAGTCCCTCCGGACTTATGCTAATGCCTTCAGGCTGCGAAAACTCATTCCCTTTCAATTTAAATAATGATTGTACTACTCCATCAGGTTTTAATATCAATAGTTTAGGCTTTGTTCCCTCAATAATATAAATATATCCGGTGGCAGGATGTACTTCCATATCGGAAGGATGGATGGCATTTCCGGGCGATTTCTCATCCCCGAAAACCGGATCCCTCAAATCGATCCTGAAAACCGGCTTAGTATTCATTGTTTTGGTTCTGAGATCAAATGCGTAGATCCCTTTATAATCAGGGCCATCCAATTCTCCCGACTTAACAGCGATCAGCAGCCTGTTATTCTTCTTATCGAAGGCTAAACTCTCACTGTCCTGCTTTTTACCAAGATGGGTTTTGTAAAGCTTTACTGAGGGATCAGTTTTGGTATAATTGCTGATCTCGAAAATTGAACCATTTGCCTGCAAAATATACATGTTTTGTCCTGCAATGGCTATTCCTTCATAATCACCCTTTCCTGCAAAGGCTATTTCTTTATCTATTGATGATGTCCGGATATTATAGATATAAACCGTTCCGCGTTCATCCTGCACACAGGCAAAGTGATCAGCATCGATCCGGCTTATTCCGGATATTTCTTTCAGGACATCGGGTAAAAGCCAGGTGGTTAAAATCTTTACCGATCTCTCCCTGTCAGAGTCATTTTTTCCTGCTTTTTCCATTGGATTCAAATTCTTATCTGTGACTTCGTCTGGCTCACGCTTGGAAAGCCGGATTACTACCGCGATGATCAGGGGGATCAAAATTGCTGCGATTATCTTTAAAGGTGTACTACCCATTATGAGAGGATCTGCTTATGTGAAAATCTGAACTACAAATGTTAATTAAAAAAGAGAGTACCTGATTATCTGACCCTCGACCAATTTTGGGTTTTACCGATCAGGCTTATTCCATAAAAGGCCCTTACTTCCAGTTTATCGCTACTTCTCATAGATAATTTACAATCATAGGTCTTTCCTGATCTGGGGTCATAAACGGTTCCGTCTTCCCAGGTCCGGTCATTCGAATATTTAAAATTCTTTAATACTTCAAGGCCTTTGACCGGCTGGGACCTGAGCATTTCAGAGGGGTTATTGATATCAACTTTGGGTTTGCCGGAACTATTGGTTTCTTCCTTAAGCCATATCAATTTACCATCATACGTTTCGCCATTCTTATAGATGTGTATGCGTGCATTTCCATGTTCACTTTGCCAGAAACCAAGGACTGAATCGCCATTCTGGGCAAAAGATGGTGAAACAATCATGAATTGGATCAATAGTACCGTAAAAAATAATTTAAACTTTATCATAATTTTTCCCGGCTTATCAGCCTTTAATTTATTAATATAATTGAATCAGAAAAAGGTTCACCTGCCTGTATAAACAAAAACAATGCCGTTCAGTACCCTGATGATATCAAAGATGATCCTGAATCATTTACGAAGGATGATCCCAACAAAATAATGAGTTTTGTTCTGTCATACCGGTACAACAAAACATGGATATAAGGACCCGGCCCCGGGGTCTATGTACAAGCCATCACAGGTTGTATCCCAGGCATTCTAAGGGATTAGAGATGCGGATCAAAAAAGAAATAAAATCAGGGAAAGAAATACCAGTTCCAGGTATTAAACGGAAGGAAATTCAGGCAATATCATCCAGTGGGTAAAATCCTCCAGGGCAACTTTATCATTTGCAACGACAAATTTATGATAGATTTCGCTGTAATAACCAAAATATATTTGTCCGCCATCAAATAACAGGACATCCTTTGCTTGTTCAGGCAATTCTTCTTTAACTTTTTTCCAAACCATTTGACAAAGATATAAAAATGTTGAAATGAATTTATGGTTTTATCCCTTGTAATTAAATCCCGTAAAAAAAATCATTTGACTATATATCAGACCTTTACAAAGCATTTACGATTTTTATTTTCTTGCATAATTCAAACTTAAACAGTAAATTTCTTTAACTAAACTTTAAAACAAAATAATATGAACACAAAAACATTTATTAGTGGGCTTGCAGGAGGCGTTGTACTCTTCCTGGCGGGTTATGTTGTTTACGGCTTATTATTGATGGATTATTTCACAGCTAACATGACATCGTACCCGGGACTGATGAAAGAGCCGATGGAACTCTGGGCTATAGGCTTAGGAAATATTATCCTGGGGATTTTATTAGCCTACATTTTAAACCTCGGCGGTATACGGTCTGCAAGCCGGGGAGCTTCAATTGGGGCATTTACCTTTTTTCTTATTGCACTCGGTATCAACATGATCATGTATGCTCAATTGAACATGTATAATCTTCAGCTTTATGTAGTTGATGCTGTTTGCATGGCCATATTAGGAGCCCTTGCCGGAGCGGTCACCGGATGGCTGCTGGGAAGATCTCCAGTTACAAATTCCTGATTAAATTAATCCTTTATTGTAAGAGGCTTATTAAGCCACAAAAGCTCAACTATATGTTTGAGCTTTTTTTGTTAAAAAGGTTTGTGTTCCAAACAGAAATATTATGTGCCTGTTAGAATTCAGGCGCCGCATCATCAGGGCTTCCCCATACAAAAGGGGCAAGCGGGACGTCCGCATTCACAGCGATTATAAATTTCAATACTTCAGGAGCCTGCTCATCAGCATTACCCCAAACGAAGGGTGCAAGCGGTACATTCATTTTCTTAATATCCTTGATGATATGATCACCGGCGGGGATATCAGAAGGATCGCCCCAAACAAAGGGTGCCAGCGGTACATGAGCATATTTTGCTTTTACCAGTCTGATCTCTTCCGGAGCCTCATCATCTGGATTTCCCAAAACAAATGGAGAGACATTTACTAAGCTTTTTGGCTTGTCATTTGAATTTTCAGAACTTGCATTTCCAGCAAAAGTATTCAGGGAAAGTGCGGTTAAAAATACTGCTGTTAAGGTGTTTATAGTTTTCATCTTATTTAATTTATTTAATTGCTGATCAAATGTAGCCCGGTATCCGCGCTCAGCAAATACCTTTCTGGCAGGCTGGTACAACAATTCGGTGAAAGCAGGAAAGCAGTCGGTAAAAAATACCAGGCCTAAATTACGCATCGAACCAGCCCTGTTTATAAAGCTATTTTAGTAGTTTTGAAAAAAAATATTCATGCCACACCAAACTGCAGATACCAACCCTATTCAGAGATCAGCAAAAAAGGATCTTTATGAAGCGCCGGATTATTACCTGATCGATGAATTATTAAGTGATGAGCATAAACTGGTGCGTGACAGTGTTCGCAGCTGGGTAAAAAAAGAGGTCAGTCCGATAATAGAAGATTTCGCCCAAAAAGCACAGTTTCCAAAGCATCTTATCCCCGGACTTGCCGAAATCGGTGCATTCGGGCCAACCATACCAACAAATTATGGCGGAGCAGGATTAGATTATATTTCCTATGGTTTAATTATGCAGGAAATTGAACGGGGAGATTCCGGAATTCGCTCAACCGCCTCCGTTCAGGGCTCTCTGGTGATGTATCCGATCTATGCTTACGGCTCGGAAGAACAAAAAATGAACTATTTACCGAAACTGGCTTCAGGTGAATACCTGGGCTGTTTTGGCTTAACTGAGCCCGATCATGGTTCAGATCCCGGCAGTATGATCACGAACATTAAAGATAAGGGCGATCATTACCTGCTTAACGGAGCTAAAATGTGGATATCCAATTCACCCTACGCGGATATTGCTATCGTTTGGGCAAAAGATGAAGAAGGGATAATCCGTGGACTTATAGTCGAAAAAGGGATGGAAGGTTTCAGCGCTCCCGAAATCCATGGTAAATGGAGCCTGAGGGCTTCAGCAAGCGGAGAGCTAGTATTCGATAATGTTAAAGTGCCTAAAGAGAACTTATTGCCGAATGCCCGCGGACTTAAAGGCCCTCTGGGATGTTTAAATCAGGCTCGTTACGGGATCGCATGGGGGGCTTTAGGTGCAGCAATGGATTGCTATGACACAGCCCTTCGTTATTCTAAAGAACGCATACAGTTCGGCCGCCCGATCGGAGGATTTCAGCTTCAGCAAAAGAAGCTGGCCGAGATGATCACTGAAATAACCAAAGGGCAACTTCTGGTTTGGCGTTTAGGTGTGCTTAGAAATGAAAACCGTGCTTCGGCCGCACAGATCTCGATGGCTAAACGGAATAGTGTGGAAACCGCTATGAACGTTGCCCGGGAGGCGAGGCAGATCCTCGGAGGCATGGGAATAACCGGCGAATACCCAGTTATGCGCCACATGATGAATCTTGAATCAGTGGTGACCTATGAAGGTACTCATGATATCCATTTGCTGATTACCGGCATGGATGTGACAGGCTTGAATGCATTTGAATGATCCTCTCCGTTTCCTGGATTAAAAACAATTGCCTGAATATAGTGTTAGGATAAAAATATAATAAACTTATGAATCGCAGCATTGGTCTTATTCTTATTGTAATCGGAGCAGCTATGCTCATGTGGACAGGTTTTACCTATACTAAAAAGGAAAAGATCATCGATGCAGGCCCAATTCAGGTTAGTGCCGACAGGCAAAAGACGGTTGACTGGCCTCCTTACCTGGGCGGGATCTTACTGATTGGCGGAATTGTAATAATAGTCAGTTCAAAAAAGAAATAATAATCCGTACAGGCCCCCCGGCTTATTTATAGATCCAATCCAAACTTAAACGTCTGACATGGGAACTGGATAGTCCGGCTCCCGCACCATAGCCCAATAATACATGATCATTGGTAAAATGAATGGCTGTATAGCAAAATGTACCATCCGGGTCGTCTTCAATATTTTTTATTTTCCGCCAGGTTTTCCCCTCATTTCCTGAAATTGCTATAGTTAAAGGAGTTCGCTTACCATTAAAATAACCGGGACCCTTTTCACCATTATTATTCCATACCAACAGCAGGTCTCCCGTTTTGGGAATTCTTTTAACAGATGCAGGAGAAATTGGAGAAGGGATAGCCGCAGGTTCTGCAAAAGTCCAGCTTTCTCCCTTATTGCCTGAAAAAGCCCGGTATTGAAACCCGCTGCTGGCTCTGATGATCATCATCAACTTTCCATTTCTTAACTCCACAAGCCCCGGTTCCTGCGTTATGATACTATCAGGGCCCGGTACAGTTCCGCCGGTTTTCCAGGTCAGACCCTGATCGTCTGAAAAATAACAACGCAGAATGCCTTTATTGCTCCATGCTGTTTCCGGAGTTTTATGCAGTGAAACGGGCACCAGGATACGGCCGGACCTTAATTGAACTACCCGGTCATTGTTTACAACAAAATATCCTTTCTGATCCTGAATAATGGCTTGGGCTGAGCTCCAGGTTCTGCCTTCATCTTCCGAGATCCGCATTTGAGGCAAACAATCGCTGAGGGAATTCTTTCTGAGATACACAAGGGCAATCTTGTTATTCTGCAAACGAAGCAAGGAAACCGACATGACATTCATATCCCCTTCTTTATCAACGATCACTTCATCATCCAATGTCCAGTTGATCCCTCCATCCGCCGAAAAACGGGCAACCAATTGGGCCGGCGCATGATCACTGCCTGAATCGCCGATGAAACGGCTGTAAACAAACATGATCCGCCCATCCTTCAAATCAATAAGAGCTCCCTCGCTGTTCCTGGGATTATCAGGTCCGGGCTTAATTTGAAGCACCAGTTCATTTTCCGGATTAACCTGAATTTGGGCAGCTGCAGATGAACTCATCAGGAGTTCCATAAACAGGATCCGGATACTGATTCTAAAAATCACATTAATCCGGCTAAATAAGTTTTTCATGGCTGAGATTAAGCTGAGTAAACTTTAATACCTTATCAAGAATTTCATTGACAATATATTATAAAATTTTGAAGCAGAAACAATCAACAGGGCATCCGCCCAAATAAATTGATCTGCCGGGCAGGTTTTAAACCTATAAAATACGGAGAAAAAAAGTCAAAAAGGCTGAGCCATGGGCCTGATTTGCTTATTGAAGACCGGGTTCTGAATAGATCGATTTAACCCGATCCCTGAGATTATATCCTGAAGCCATTACCTCACCATAAGCTCCGGCAGTCCGTATAGCTATGAGTTCTCCTCTTCTGGATTCAGGAAGTTCCACCTCCTTGCCAAAACAATCCGTACTCTCACAGATAGGTCCAACCACATCATATTTAACGATACTTTGCGAGACTGAGCTAATGTTCTCGATCTTATGATATGCCTGGTACAATGCCGGCCGCATCAATTCGGTCATTCCAGCATCCAGGATCAGAAAATTCTTCTTCAGGCCATTTTTTACATAAAGGATACGGCTGATCAGGCTTCCGCATTGGGCAACCAGGGCCCTGCCCAGTTCGAAATGGACCTCCTGCCCAGCCCGCCGGTCTAAAAATTTATCGAAAATGGTAAAATAACTCTCAAAATCATTGATTGGGTTTTCATCCGGATAATGATAATCTACCCCCAGTCCGCCGCCTACATTGAGAATTTCCAGGTTAAAGCCATGCTCCTCAAACCAGGTATTGAGTTCATTAACCTTTACACATAAACTTTTAAATACATCCAGATTGGTTATCTGTGAACCAATATGAAAATGAATACCTGTTAATTTGAGGTTTTTACATCTTTTGAGCTCCTCTGTACAGGCATTTAACTCCCATTGATTTACCCCGAATTTATTCTCTTCAAGTCCGGTTGTTATATATTGATGGGTATGTGCATCCACATTCGGATTGATCCGAATAGCAACCATGGCACTTTTACCCAGCTTGCCGGCAAGCTCATTTATAATTCCAAGTTCCTGGACGGATTCTACATTGAAGCAATAAATATTATTGTTTAGAGCTTCAATGATCTCCTTATCAGATTTACCTACCCCCGCAAAAACCACCTTGCCGGGATCAAAGCCTATTTCAATAGCTTTTTTCACTTCGTTACCGCTTACACAGTCTGCCCCGAAACCTATCTTTTCAATGGCTTTTAATACCTCTTCATTGAAGTTCGCTTTCAGGGCATAGTGCACATGGAAACCGAATTTTTCTGAAGCTGTTTTACAGGACTTCAAAGTCTGGTTTAACAAGGTCAGATCATAAAAATAAAATGGGCTTTCCGTATGCTGAAAACGTGTGATTGTATCCCTGTTGAACATAGTTAATTTTCTATCCGCCCAGGGCGGATGTGTATGCTATTCAAATAAACGATTATGTAATGACCTTAGCGCTTCCACCTTATAATTATCATTGATGAGCATGGAAATATTATACTGACTTCCGCCGTAAGAGATCATCCGGATAGGAATATGTTTTAGGGCATCCAAAACCCGCGCTGCAAAACCATGCTTTTCTGCCCCAAAATCACCCACAACGCATACAATGGTCTGATTATAATCCACTTCTACGGTCCCGAAATTATTTAGCTCCTTTATTATTTCTTCCAGATTTCGGGTTTCATCGATAGTCACGGATACGGCTACTTCCGATGTGGTGATCATGTCGATAGGAGTTTTGTAACGTTCAAACACTTCAAACACCCTCCTGAGGAAACCATAGGCCAGAAGCATCCTGCTGGATTGGATCTTGATGGCTGTTATCCCGTCCTTCGCGGCGATCGATTTGATCTTGCCGCGCTCACTCTCATTGGTGATCAGTGTTCCCGGTGCCTGAGGCTCCATCGTATTCAGCAAACGCACCGGCACTTTATATTTCTGTGCGGGGAATACACTTTGAGGGTGCAGGATCTTGGCACCGAAATAGGCCAGCTCAGCCGCCTCATCAAAGGATAATTGTGCGATAGGTTTTGTTCCTTTAACGATCCTCGGATCATTATTGTGCATACCATCAATATCGGTCCAGATCTGAACTTCCTCAGCAAGAATGGCAGCACCGATCAGGGAGGCTGTGTAATCACTTCCGCCGCGACGTAAATTATCGATCTCACCGAAAGAATTCCGGCAGATATAGCCCTGGGTGATGAACAATTTATTATCCGGATACTGGTCGATCAGGGGCTGAAGATGTTCAGTAATAAAACTGATAACAGGTTCATTATCCTCATCGATCTTCATAAAATCAAGGGCGGGAAGGAGTTTGGACTTGACACCGATCCCGTTCAGATAAATATGATAAAGTGTGGTAGAAATAAGTTCACCCTGGGCCAGGATCACCTTCTCTTCAATCGGGGTAAAATGCTCGTTGGCAAAAGAGGCGATCAGATTGAAATGATAATCGATCAGGTCTTTGCCATTTTCATAGCCTTCTTCCGAAGAAAAAAGTTCTTTTATGAAAAGTTCATATTTATCCTTCAGGGAAGCTGTAAGTTCTGCAGCCCTGGTTTTATCGCCGGCCAGATAGGCCTGAGATATTTCCAAAAGACTGTTTGTAGTTCCTGAAACGGCCGAAAGGACAACGATCTGCCGCTCATCAGGATTAATAATGTCCAATAATTTTTTAATTCGATCGGGGCTCCCGACCGATGTTCCTCCGAACTTCAGTACCTTCATTTAATCTTGAATTTTAGATTGCAGCAAATGATTTTTATACTTGTGCAATGAGCTGTTAAAAATAGAAAAAAGCATTCTATTTTTCATGCTCAACAAAATATAATTTGGCGGGCCAATTCCAGGTGTATTTTAAACACCATACAAATATAAATTAAATCCATGCAAGAGTTAGAAAGCAGCGTATTAAATAAGATCAACCTGTGGCTTCATGGAAGCTATGATACTGAAACGAAAAATGAGATCAGGGCCTTAATGAATTCAGGATCTTTCCATGAACTCAGCGACTCATTTTACCGGGATCTGGAGTTTGGAACCGGAGGACTTCGTGGAACAATGGGGCCTGGCACTAACCGGATCAACAAATATACCATTGGTTCTGCCACCCAGGGCATATGCAATTACCTGCTTAAAAAATACCCCGGCGAAAAGATCAGCGTGGCTGTTGCCCACGATAGCAGAAATAAGTCGGATTATTTTGCCAGGATCACTGCAGGAGTATTTTCGGCAAACGGAATACATGTTTTCTTTTTCAGGGAACTGAGGCCAACGCCGGAGCTTTCCTTTGCGATCAGGCATTTAGGCTGCCGCAGCGGAGTGATGATCACTGCATCCCACAATCCAAAGGAATATAACGGATACAAGGCGTATGGCGCGGATGGCGGTCAGTTCATTTCGCCCGATGATCAGATGGTGATGGATGAAGTAGCGGCCATAGCCAGTGTGGACTCTGTAAAATTCGATCGGGTTGAACAAAATATAGAGCTGATCGGGGAAGAGATCGATCAATTATACCTGGATAAAATTACAGAACTTTCTGTTTCAAGGGATGCTATTCAAAGGCAGAATGATCTGAAAATAGTCTTTTCTCCTATCCATGGGACTGGTATTACCCTGGTTCCGGCGGCTTTAAAACGCTTCGGATTTACCAATGTGAACATCGTTGAGGAACAGTCGGTTCCTGATGGAAATTTCCCGACTGTGATCTATCCAAATCCTGAGGAGAAAGAAGCGCTGACCCTTGCACTTGCAAAAGCTGAGCTTATAGATGCTGATCTTGTTCTGGCCACCGACCCTGATGCTGACCGTGTGGGTGTCGCGGTGAAAAACAATGAAGGAAAATTCATATTACTGAATGGCAATCAAACCGGGAGCCTCCTGATCAATTATCTGTTGAGTGCATGGGAGCAGAATGGAAAACTTACAGGTAAGGAATATATTGTATCAACAATAGTAACCACTAAGCTCATAGAGGATATAGCCAGGTCAAAAAATGTTGGTTTTTACGCAACCCTCACCGGTTTCAAATGGATCGGTGCCCTCATCACCGAACTGCAGGGGAAGAAAACCTTTATAGCCGGCGGAGAGGAAAGCTATGGCTATCTGGTTGGTGAGCTCGTAAGGGATAAGGATGCGGTGATCTCCTGCGCATTTATTGCAGAAATGACCGCTTATTACAAAGACCAGGGAAGCAGCTTGTATCAGGCCATGCTGGATATGTACCAGAAATATGGTTTTTACAAGGAAAAACTGGTTTCGATAACTAAAAAGGGCCAAACCGGTGCCGAAGAGATAAAATCTTTGATGGAACGCTTCAGAACTAATACTCCGGTCTCCCTGGGCGGATCGAAGGTGGTTAGCCTGAAGGATTATGAACTTGGAAAGGAAACTGATCTTTTAAGTGGCGTATCAAAAACGCTTGATTATCCAAAATCAGATGTATTACAGTTTATAACCGCTGATGGTTGTATCATATCTGCCAGGCCATCAGGTACAGAACCTAAAATTAAGTTTTACTGCAGTGTTAAAGCTGATCTGTACGATAAGAAAGACTTTAATAAAATGGATGAACAACTGGATGAAAAGATCAGCAGGATCATGCATGATCTTGCGGTTTGATCTGTGCAGGGGCCGGCCCTTCCGTATATTAGAGGGTTTGACCAGTAGAACAAGGAACCAAGAACCAAGAACCAGGACGATGGGTCCAGAATAGTCAATTTTTTGCTCCCCACGGGCCATTCTCCAGAAAAAATCGAAGTATATTTGCATCATGAAAAAAGTCCTGCTTTTTGTACTTGCAGCAATTGCAATTCAGTCATGTACCGGAAAATCTGACCAGAAGCTTCCTATTTTAGGTAATCGCGAACCCATTGAGAGAATAGTGGATGGCAAAACGGTTGTAGATACCATTTATCAAACTATTCAGCCCTTCAGTTATTTAAATCAGGACAGTGTTGCCCTCAGCGATAAAGATTTCGACGGAAAAATTTATGTCGCTGATTTCTTTTTTACTTCATGCAATTCCATCTGCCCGGTCATGCACCGGAATATGCTGAATGTTTATAAAAAATTCAAAGACCACCCTAAGGTTAAATTTCTGTCACACTCGATAGATATTAAATACGATCTGCCATCCAGGTTAAAAACCTATGCCACTAAACTTGGTATTGAAGGCAATCAATGGGAGTTTGTTCACGGCAGCCGTGATTCGATCTTCGATATCTCAGCCAGGAACTATCTGGTATCAGCATTTGAGGATAGTTCCAACCCACAGGGACTGGTACATCAGGGCTGGTTCATCCTGGTTGACACTAAAAAACAGATCAGGGGAGCTTACGACGGTACTAACGAAGATCAGGTAAAACAACTGATGGAGGACATGGACAAATTGCTGAAAGAAGAAGCGGCCAGTGAGAAATAAGCTTATTTATACCTTATTCTTTGTTTTCTGCATGACGATAATACTCCAGTCATGCCAAAATGAAGAAGGTATTAAATACAGGCGCTATTATGTGAATGGAAAGGGTCTATATGAAAAGAATTGCCAGGGTTGTCATGGGGCAGACGGCAGGGGTTTAGGTACTTTATATCCCCCTCTTACTGACATTACCTATCTTATCAGTAATAAAAGCAAACTGGCCTGCATCATCAGGCACGGGCAAAGCAAAGCGATCAGCATCAATTCTATTCCCTTTCAGGGCAAAATGCCCGGATATGATACTTTTGCAGAGATCGATATAGCCCAGGTTATCGTGTATATTACAAATTCTTTTGGAAACAAGCAGGGTTTCTACGGTTCGGAAGCGGTAGCCAATGACCTTAATACATGTAATTAAGACCTGCCGGTCAAAATCAATTCTGCTAATCAAATTCCTCCTTACTTGTGGTTAACAGAACGATTTGTATTTTTGCAATTCATTAAAAAAACATGGCTAAGCGCACACGGATTAAAGATCTATTAAATACAAGTGATTTCGGACAGCAGGTTACTGTAATGGGCTGGGTTAAAACATTCAGGAATAACCAGTTCATTGCAATAAATGATGGTTCTACCATTAATAATATCCAGGCTGTTGTAGATTTTAATTCGACCGAAGAAAGCTTATTAAAAAGACTTACTACAGGAGCGGCTGTGTCTGTCAGAGGTGAAGTTGTACAATCTTTAGGTAAAGGACAGCGCATGGAGATCAAAGTAGATCAGCTGGAAATTCTTGGTGACAGTGATGCAGAGAAATTTCCTTTGCAGCCGAAGAAGCACAGTCTTGAATTTTTGCGTGAAATTGCCCATCTCCGTTTTCGCACAAGCACCTTTAATTCTGTTTTTAAAGTGAGGCATGCACTGGCTTATGCCGTAAATAAATTCTTTAATGATAAGGGATTTGTTTACATGCACACCCCTATTATTACAGCATCGGATGCTGAAGGGGCCGGAGAAATGTTCAGGGTTTCAACCTTCGATCCGGATAATATCCCGCGTAATGAGGATGGCACAGTAAATTACAAGGAAGATTTTTTCGGCAAGGCCACAAATCTGACGGTTTCAGGGCAGCTTGAGGGAGAATTAGCCGCTATGGCATTCGGTGATATCTACACCTTCGGCCCGACTTTCAGGGCTGAAAATTCAAATACCACCAGGCATTTGGCAGAGTTCTGGATGATCGAGCCCGAAATGGCCTTTTATGACCTGAACGATAATATGGATCTGGCTGAGGAACTGCTTAAATACCTGATCCGTTATGCCATTGACAATTGCTCAGATGAACTTGATTTCTTAAAGAACAGGCTGCTGGAAGAGGAAAAACAAAAACCTCAGGCCGAGCGTTCAGAACTGGACCTGCTGGCGAAATTGAATTTCTGCCTGGAAAATGATTTTGAAAGGCTGAGCTATACAGAAGCGATCAGCATCCTGAAAAATTCAAAACCAAATCAAAAGAAGCAGTTCAAATACCTGATCGATGCCTGGGGATCTGATCTGCAGTCGGAACATGAACGCTACCTGGTTGAAAAGCATTTCAAAAAGCCTGTAATTTTAACAGACTACCCCGCTGATATCAAATCATTCTATATGCGTCTGAACGAGCCTGATGCAGAAGGCAGGATAACAGTACGGGCAATGGATATTCTCTTTCCGGGTATTGGGGAGATTGTAGGCGGTTCACAGCGTGAAGAACGACTGGAAAAACTGGAAAACAGAATGGAAGAGATGCATATTCCTACAGAAGAAATGTCATGGTACCTGGATACCCGCCGTTTTGGTTCGGCTCCGCATGCCGGCTTTGGATTAGGATTTGAACGCCTGGTACTGTTCGTAACCGGGATGACGAATATCAGGGATGTAATTCCATTTCCGAGAACACCTAAAAATGCGGAGTTTTAGGCAGTCCTGCTTTCGTTTTTGTTCAAATTTGCCGTGGGCACACTAACCAAAGCGAAGGCCTGGTAGTATTCTAATCTATGTTTTTGGACTTTTGTTGTATATATTAATTCTATGAAAAAATATTATTCATCGGTTCGTACGTTGCATTTATACTTTGGTTTATTTATTAGTCCATTTGTACTCATCTTTAGTATCAGTGTACTCATCTTTAACCACCCAGGTTTACTAAACCGGGTTAATCCCGTTAAAACCTTACCCGACATTAAAATAAAACTCGATAAAATACCCCTCGACACTTCAGATTTAGGAACAGCGAAAGCTATAATCAGAAAATTGGGCATCAAAGGCGAAATAGATTTTATTTCCATAAACGATAATTATATTTCTTTCCCGGTAAATAAACCAGGATTAAAAACATATATTAAGGTAAATACAAATACTGATAGTGTATTAATAACGCAGCGATATGAAGGCCCCCTTCGCTCTATGAGCTATCTGCATTCAATGCCGGGGTCACACAATGTAAAGATCCGTGGTAATTCCAGATTTATAAAAGCCTGGCGGATTTTAGCGGATGTAGTTGTTTACCTTCTGTTATTTCTTACCCTTAGCGGTGTCTTTTTATGGTATATTCTAAAAGCTGAAAGGGTTATTGGACTTTATGCTGTTGTTTTAGGCATGTTATTTTTTATTGGTGTTTTAATATTAATTTTTTAATTACGCTTAATGGACAAATTGAGATTTCAAAGATTATTTAAAGACATAGATTACTGGAACCGTAAGTTACATATCCATATTGGTCTGTTTTTGCTTTTATTTATATGGTTATTTTCTTTTTCGGGTCTACTGTTAAACCATAGAGAATGGGAGATTTCCAATTTCTGGGAAAAAAGAAAAGAAGGTAAAACTGTGACTTCCATTCATATTCCTGTCAGCAGAGATAGCGTTACAGTATTAAGAAATATTATGTCCCAACTTAAAATTGCAGGTGAAATAACTAATGTGAAAATCTGGCCAGATAGTATTCATTTCAGAGTTTCAGTGCCCGGGCAAGTCAGAAACATGCAAGTGGATTTTAAAACGGGTGTTTGTACTCAAAACGAGTTAAAATATAATTTGGCGGGTAAGATACAAACCCTTCATACATTTAATGGAGTTAATAAAGACAATGCTGATTTACAGCCCAACTGGTTAATTACCCATATCTGGAAACTGTCTATGGACGGAATTGCCATAGGATTTATGTTATTATGTATAAGCAGTTGGATAATGTGGTATAAAATAAGAGAAAAATACGTTTTTGGGTGGATAGTTTTGATATTCGGCTTTGCCGGCGCTGGTTACTTTGTATTTGTTTTACAAATGCTGTAACAATCATAATAACGGAATCCAGATCAAAAAATCATCTAATAACCTGAGTTCGATTTAAAAATGTCTTAAATTCCTTTAAAAAGGGTCAACACACCCCTTCGCATTGGTACTGCACCTTATGCCGGATTTGGATTAGGCTTTGAAAGTCTGGTGCTATTTGTAACCGGGACGACGAATATCAGGGATGTTATTCCATTTCCGAGAACACCTAAAAATGCTGAATTTTAATTTTGGCTCCAATCTTCATATATTCAATTGCGTTCCGCTTATGCATGACCTGATCACTATTGTTATCTTTTTTTTAAAAAAAAAATCTTAAATGGTCAAAAAAGATTTTTTTTGGCTTGTTTTGATTTAGTTTGGCATCCTGAAGGAAGCTGTTATTCAAACTATCTGATTATTTGATCGGGTATCGAAAGAGTATAGAAAACAGCTGTTCTGCTGACAGTGTTTATTTTAGTAATTTTAGCTATGCTTCTCAAGATATATCCCGAAAATCCAAATGAAAAATCAGTTCAGCAGGTTGTTGATGTCCTCAAAAAAGGCGGAATTATCATATACCCTACTGATACTGTTTACGGATTAGGATGCGACATCACCAATTCCCGGGCAA
This sequence comes from Pedobacter sp., assembly GCA_036677005.1. Classification (GTDB taxonomy): domain Bacteria; phylum Bacteroidota; class Bacteroidia; order Sphingobacteriales; family Sphingobacteriaceae; genus Daejeonella. Next base: position 19,199 of record JAKFBV010000018.1, on the reverse strand, counting down.
TTGAACAGATTTGCAGGATCAAGGGTATAAAACCGGATAAGGCTAATTTTTCTTTCGTTTGTCATGACCTGAGGCATATTACTGATTACACCAGGCCCATTGATAATGAAACCTACCGGATTCTGAAAAAAGCCCTTCCCGGTCCTTTCACTTTCATCTTCAATGCGAATAAAAATGTACCGAAGCTTTTAAGTTCGAATAAAAAAACAGTTGGGATAAGGGTACCCGATAATAACATCGCCCGTGCTATCGTAGAGATGCTTGGAAATCCGATCATCTCAACCTCGATCCATGACGACGATGAGATCATGGAATATTCCACAGATCCTGAACTGATCCATGAGAAATATGAGGAAATCGTGGACCTGGTGATTGATGGCGGTTATGGCGACAATGAGCCCTCAACTATCGTAGATTGCAGCATGGGTGATTTCGAAATTTTACGCCAGGGGAAAGGCAAACTGGACCAATTTATGTAAACATAAATACATTGGCCTTTTAGCCTGAAAAGTAGTCTGGAATATACCATAGCCCACTTTTATTACCTAATCTAAACAAACCCCCTGAGAAATTTTAGTATTTTAGCCGGCATGGCTAAAGCAATAAACTTCAAACCATTTCGTCATTTTTTTCGTTCTGAACAAATCGGGGGTATCATTCTTATTTTTTCTGTTCTTATTTCATTGTCAATTGCAAACTCAGCTTTTGGTGAAGGATTTGAAAATCTGCTTTCAGCAGAATTTGGATATAGCAGTTCCAATCTGCAATTAGAATATTCCGTATCACAATGGATAAATGATGGCCTGATGGCCATTTTCTTTTTACTCATCGGACTGGAGATCAAGCGTGAAATTATTGAAGGCGAACTCTCCACTGCACGCAAGGCTGCCATGCCAATCTTCGCGGCATTAGGGGGAATGCTCCTGCCTGCAGGGATCTATTTTATATTCAATTCAAACCAGGCGACCATCTCAGGCTGGGGTATCCCCATGGCCACCGATATTGCTTTTGCCCTGGGGGTATTATCACTTCTGGGCAAACGGGTTCCGGCTTCCCTGAAGATTTTCCTGGCTGCATTAGCCATCGTCGATGACCTGGGTGCTATACTTGTAATTGCAATATTTTATACCAGTGAATTACATTGGATGCAGTTATTATACTCGGCAGGTATCATGGCCTTACTGATAACAATGAATTATCTGGGAGTAAAAAGGTTATTTTTCTATATCATTCCCGGAATATTCCTTTGGTATTTTATCCATCATTCAGGGATTCATGCAACTATAGCAGGCGTTTTACTGGCATTAACCATCCCGACAAATCCTGTGAAAGGAGCTTCTCCCCTTGAAAAATTAGAGCACATGATCGTCAGGCCTGTAAACTTTTTGATCATGCCCATATTTGCCCTTGCAAATACGAACATCCGGTTTGAAAGTAAAATGATCGATGGCCTTTACAGTCCGCTTGGATTAGGTATAATATTCGGTTTAGCTTTGGGAAAGCCTTTAGGGGTAACACTGTTTTCCTGGATAGCCGTTAAATCAGGTATTGCTTCATTACCATCAAGAGCAAACTGGAAACATATTTTTGGTTTAGGATTACTTGCAGGTATTGGTTTTACCATGTCAATTTTTATTGCCCTGCTTTCTTTCAACAATCCACAGTATGATATTGAAGCCAAATTTTCAATTCTGATGGCATCTGTTCTGGCAGGGATATCCGGATTTGTATTTCTTTTTGCATTAAACAGGAAGAGAAAAAAAGGACTAAGAAAAGCCAGGGGATATAAGCTAAATGAGTAAAAAGACAGGCAAGAAGAAATTGATCAGAACATATGGTTATACACCGGAATATTAAAAAAAATAAAATTATTACCCCGCAATATAATGCTCCATATTTTCAATAATAAATTTTTGTTCTTCAATAATATGTTTTACCACATCCCCTATAGAAACAATCCCAATTAATTTATCATCTTCGACAACAGGCAAATGGCGTGTAAAATTGTCGGTCATCAACTGCATACAATGATCGATCGAATGCGCGGGCTCTACGGTAATTCTAATCTCTGTCATGACATCTCCAATCCTGGTTTGTTTGGATGACTTACCTAAAAGGGCAACTTTGCGTGCATAATCCTTCTCAGTAAACATTCCAATCAGCTTATCTCCTTCTGTAACCAACAGGGCACTTACATTTTTTTCAACCATAAGTTCAAGTGCACGAAAAACTCTTGTTTCCGGACAAACACAAAAGACCGCATTACCCTTTCTTTCTAAAATTTTGATGACAGCTCCCATAAAAAAATTGTTTTTTTGAATGTAAAAATCCTATATAAGATAATTTTCTAAACACAATTTAATCGCTAATGTATGCCCCTGTTACAGATAAAATTCCAGGAATGATGCCAAGTAGAGCGATTTATTATAATAATGATACTCGAAAGGTTTACAGGTAATGCTTTATTAAAAATAATAAATTTTTTATCTAAAAAAAAATTTAGTTTTAACAAACATTTTGATTATTAAATATAATGTATATTGCAATATGACCAAACAGTGACAATTTCGTATTTTAATAAGTGATTCGGTAAGCTCAGCTCCACAATCAACAGAGGCAATTAAGATTCAATATACAATAGCGCTAGAATTAGATTTTACTGTATGTCCAAAAGCATTAAGATTAAAAAGGGTTTAAATATCAATCTTACCGGTGAAGCCATTAAACAATTGGCAGTTCTGCCATTAGCAGAAGTGTTTGCCGTCAAGCCATCCGATTTCCCGGGTATCACACCAAAATTAGTTGTTAAAGAAGGCGATGAGGTTCTGGCCGGGACTACTTTGTTTTATGATAAATACAACGAATCCGTTAAATTCAGTTCACCTGTTAGCGGGGAAGTTATTGAAGTGCTTCGCGGCGATAAGCGAAAATTACTGGGGATTAAAATTCTGGCAGATAAAGATATTAAATACCTTCCCTTTAATAAGGCAAACCCTGATGAAATAAACAGGGAACAAATTATTGAGGCATTATTGAATAGCGGAATCTGGACCTTTATTCGTCAGCGGCCGTTTGGAATAATTGCCAAGCCTTCAGAAACACCGAAATCGATCTTTATATCCGCATTTGACAGCAATCCGCTTGCACCCGATATTGATTTTATCATGCAGGGAGAAAATGAAGAAATTTTTCAAACAGGTTTGAATGCGCTGATCAAATTAACAGATGGGAACATCCATCTGAATGTTGATGGAGCAAAAACACCCGCTTCCATTTTCAATAATGCTAAAGGAGTAGTCATTAATAAATTTTCAGGGCCGCATCCTGCTGGAAATGTGGGTGTTCAAATTCATCATATTGATCCTGTAAACAAAGGAGAAACAGTATGGTATATAAATCCACAGGATATCCTTATTGTAGGCAAATTATTTACACAAGGTAAATTCGATGCAGGAAGGATTATAGCCTTAACCGGTTCACGGGTAAGCAGTCCAAAATATTATAAAACTATTATAGGAAGTTCGGTTAAAAATATATTGAGTGATGGCGGACTCAAAGCTGGAGAAAACAGGATCGTAAGCGGAAATGTTTTATCCGGAACCCAAATTCAGGCTGACGGTTTCCTGGGATATTATGACACCCAGATCACCGTTATCCCGGAAGGAAATGAATCTGAATTCATGGGTTGGTTAGCCCCTGGGCTGAAAAAATTCAGTATGTCGCGGTCTTTTTTTTCCTGGCTTAGTCCCAACAAAAAATATAATTTAAACACCAACCTGCATGGTGAAGAGCGGCCTTTCGTAGTAAGCGGTGAATATGAAAAGGTATTCCCGATGGATATCTATCCGGTTCAACTTTTAAAATCAATATTAATAGAAGATATTGAAATGATGGAGCAGCTTGGCATTTATGAAGTACTGGAGGAAGATTTTGCGCTTTGTGAGTTTGTATGCACCTCGAAAATAAAATCTCAGGAAATAATCAGACGGGGACTTGACCTCATCCAAAAGGAAATGAATTAACCAGCAACAGTCAAATACTGAAACAAAAACCATTTTAGAAATATACAGATCAAATTATACGTTCCGAAGCTTAATATAACACACCTATTGAGTACCTAAGAAATACGTTTAAATCCGATAAGACAGGCGATAAGCCAACGATTATCATAAAAATATTTTCAGCTGATGCTACTTAGAAAATTATTGGATAAGATAAAGTCCGACTTTGAAAAAGGTGGAAAATTTGAAAAATTCTTCCCTGCCTTCAATGCATTTGAGACCTTTCTTTTTGTTCCGGGACATACAACAGATTCAAAAGGCGCCCACGTACGTGACGCGATAGATCTAAAACGAACAATGGCAATTGTGGTCCTGGCATTATTACCCTGCCTCCTTTTCGGCATGTGGAATGTTGGCTATCAACACCATCTGGCCTTTGGTATTTCCAATGCCCCGCTAATGGATAATTTCATTTTTGGTGCTATTAAAGTGCTCCCCCTGGTCATAGTTTCCTATATCTCTGGCTTAACAGTTGAATTCATTTTCGCAATTATCCGAAAACATCCCATTAATGAAGGCTTTTTGGTTTCCGGAATGCTGATCCCACTGGTTATGCCGGTTGATGTGCCATTGTGGATGGTGGCAGTATCCACAGTTTTTGCTGTAATTATTGGGAAAGAGGTTTTTGGCGGTACCGGGATGAATATCTTAAACCCGGCTTTAACAGCCAGAGCATTTCTTTTCTTTGCCTATCCTACCAAAATGTCCGGAAATGAGGTCTGGATCAATACCGGTTCAGAAAAAGGGAAGGTACTTGTGGACGGTTTTAGCGGTGCTACGCCTCTGGGTGATGCCGCCGCCGGCCTTGCAGATAAAATTCCGGGGATATGGGAGTCTTTTATTGGTATAATCCCGGGCTCCATTGGAGAAACATCTGCATTGGCATGCCTGATCGGTGCAGCAATACTCTTATATACAGGTATAGGTAGCTGGCGGATCCTGGTGTCTGTTTTTATCGGTGGATTTTTTATGGCTCAAATATTCAATTTCTTCGGGTTAAATACACTCATGCAGATTAGTCCCATTCATCACCTGGTGTTAGGGGGATTTGCATTCGGAGCCGTTTTCATGGCTACTGATCCGGTTAGCGGAGCACAAACAAATACCGGCAAATACATTTATGGTTTCTTAATCGGATTATTTGCGATCCTGTTCAGGGTATTTAATCCCGCCTACCCTGAAGGAATGATGCTCTCCATATTATTTATGAATGTTATGGCTCCACTAATTGATCATTACGTGCTTGCTGCAAATATTAAAAGAAGGTTAAAAAGGACTACAATTAAGCAAAATGGATAAAGACAGTAATAAAGCTACCTTTCTGTTTGCCTCAATAATGGTGATAGTAATTGCTATCCTGTTGTCTGTTGCAGCCATCATCCTGGGACCTTATCAGGCTCGCAATACAAAGATTGAAAAAATGCAAAATATTTTAAGCAGTGTCGGAATACAAAGCTCTTCTGATGATGCTGAGGAAATTTTCTCCCAATACATTACCGAACAGGTTGTATTGAACAGCAAAGGGGAACCTGTAAAGGGAGGCATTGCCGCTTTTGATATTGATCTGAAAAAAGAATTGGACAAAGCAAAAACCGGCAATCAGGATAAGGAATTATTCCCTTTATTTGTTTGTCAGAAAGAGAATAAATCGTTCTATATCATACCTGTAAGAGGTAAAGGGTTATGGGGGCCAATTTGGGGGTATATCGCCTTAGAAGAAGACCTGAATACTGTTTCTGGTGTTAGTTTTGGCCATAAAAGTGAAACTCCCGGTCTGGGCGCTGAAATTGAGGTCGAAAAATTCGAGAGGAAGTTCAAAGGGAAAAAAATATTTGATGAGAAGGGAGACTTTGTTTCTGTAAAAGTGATCAAGGGAAGTTCAGGTTCAACAAATATTCATGGAGTCGATGCTGTTTCCGGAGCAACAATAACCAGCGATGGGGTTTCTGAAATGGTCCAAAGGACCCTGAGTCATTATATCGCTTATTTCAAAAAGATAAAACCGCAATCAAATTGATAGCTGTACTAAATAATTAAGCCCATGAATAATGAGACGATCACAGCTCCAGCTAAGGATAAATCTCCAAAAGAGCCTTTATTTTCTGCAAAAAATAAAAGACTGCTTTTTGACCCTTTAAACAACGACAACCCTATTACTGTACAGGTTTTAGGTATCTGTTCAGCACTGGCAGTAACTGTTAAAATGCAGCCATCGATAGTAATGGCATTGGCAGTAATGGTTGTAACTGCTTTTTCAAGTCTTGTCATTTCTATGATAAGAAATATTATTCCTAACAGGATCCGGATCATTGTTCAATTAACAGTTGTTGCCGCTATGGTGATTTTGGTTGATCAGTTTTTAAAGGCTTTTGTTTATGATGTAAGTAAGCAACTATCAGTATTTGTTGGATTAATCATTACTAATTGCATAGTCATGGGCCGACTGGAAGCTTATGCGATGGCAAATAAACCCTGGCCTTCTTTTATTGATGGTATTGGGAATGGTCTTGGTTATGGAGCAATTCTGGTGATCGTTTCTATAATCCGGGAATTATTAGGTACCGGCGAACTCATGGGTTATAGAATAATTCCTGATTCTGTCTATGAAATGGGGTATTTCAATAATGGTATAATCATTATGCCCCCAATGGCACTGATTATTGTTGGAATTATTATTTGGATCCAGCGCAGCAAGAACAGAAAATTAATCGAGACAAAATAAAAGATTTATGGAACATGTAAACCTGTTTATTAAAGCTGTTTTTGTTGAAAACATGATCTTTGCTTATTTCCTGGGCATGTGTTCTTATCTGGCGATTTCAAAAACAGTAAAAAGTGCTGTTGGTCTGGGAATGGCAGTTATCTTTGTTCTGACTGTTTCAGTTCCCATCTGTTATTTATTAGAGAACTATGTGCTTAAAGCAGGTGCTTTGGCATGGTTGTCGGCAGATTTCGCAAGTATTGATCTCAGTTTTCTGAGTTTTATCATGTTCATTGCAACTATCGCCTCCATTGTCCAATTGGTGGAAATGGTAGTCGAAAAATTCGCTCCGGCATTATATGCCACTCTGGGTATTTTCCTGCCACTGATTGCTGTAAACTGTTCCATTTTGGGAGGGGCATTGTTTATGCAGGAGAGAGAATACGCCACCCTGGGCGAGGCTACTGTATTTGCATTTGGTTCAGGTGTTGGCTGGTTTCTGGCAATTGTTGCACTTTCGGCAATTCGGGAAAAGATCCGCTACTCAAATATTCCGGACCCACTTAGAGGTTTAGGCATCACCTTTATCATCACCGGACTTATGGCCATTGCATTTATGAGTTTTATGGGAATTAAATTATAGTTACGATGAACCTGATGATTATAGCTTCTGATACTACAACGATCATTTCCAGTATCGTAGTCTTTTTGCTTTTCACCTTACTACTGGTATATATTATCCTGCTTGCAAAAGCAAAGCTGATGCCATCCGGATTAGTTAAAATCACTATCAACGGACAGGAAGAGATCGAGACTGAAGCAGGATCCAGCTTACTGACAACCTTATCAAACAAAAAAATATTTTTACCATCCGCATGTGGTGGAGGTGGAACCTGTGCTTTGTGTAAATGCCAGGTATTATCAGGAGGCGGTGAAATATTAGCAACCGAAACACCCTATTTCACAAGAAAACAGCAACAGGAAAACTGGCGTTTGGGTTGTCAGGTAAAGGTTAAGCAGGATATGGAAATTCAAATTCCTGAAGAGATCTTTGGTATAAAAAAATGGGAATGCGAAGTGGTTTCTAATGATAATGTTGCTACCTATATTAAAGAACTGGTAGTAAAATTGCCGGAGGGGGAATTCATTGATTTCCAATCCGGTTGTTATATACAAATAGATGTCCCGCCTTGTAAAATTGATTTTAAAAGCGATCTGTATAAAATTGATGAACGCTTTCAGGATGATTACGATAAATTCAAAATATGGGATCTGGAAATGAAAAGTCCTGAACCTGTCTTCCGGGCCTATTCAATGGCAAATCATCCGGCAGAAGGAAATATGATCATGCTTAATATCCGGCTTGCTACCCCTCCTTTCGACAGGCAGGCAGGAAAGTTTATGGATGTAAATCCGGGAATATGTTCATCCTATATATTTTCACTTAAACCCGGTGATAAAATAACCATTGCAGGTCCTTTTGGTGATTTTCATATAAAGCCTACAAAAAAAGAGATGATATATATTGGAGGAGGCGCTGGGATGGCACCGCTTCGTTCACATTTGTTTCATATTTTCCATACTATGAAGGAAAGGGACAGGAAAGTAAGTTTCTGGTATGGCGGCAGATCATTAAGAGAGGTTTTTTATACTGAACAATTCAGAGCGATAGAAAAGGAGTTTCCAAACTTTCAATATAACATTGCTCTTTCAGAACCACTTGCCGAAGACAATTGGACAGGCTATACCGGATTTATACATCAGATTCTTTATGAAAACTACCTCAAAAATCACCCTGAGCCCGAAGACATCGAATATTATATCTGCGGACCGCCAATGATGAATGCAGCGGTATTTAAAATGCTGGACGAGTTGGGTGTGCCCCCTGAAAATATTGCCTTTGATGATTTTGGCGAATAAATTCTGATGATAAAATTTCTTATTCCCTTTCTTATCGGCATACTTGTTATTTCAGCTTGTAAATCAAAAAAAAACAATCTCGTAACAATTGAGGGGGAAGCTCAGGGAACTACCTGGCATATCTCCTATTTATCGGAAGACAGGATTAATTATAAACAGGCAATTGATTCCATCCTAAAGGACATAGACCTTTCACTTTCAACTTATACTCCTGTTTCAATCATTTCCAGGATCAATAATAATGAACCTGACATTCTTGTAGATACCTATTTTATTAAGGTATTCAACAAGTCTATGGAAGTCTCAGAAAGAACCGGAGGGCTGTTTGATGTTACTGTAGGCCCTCTGGTAAATACCTGGGGATTTGGTTTTACTAAAAAAGCAAGTATAGACAGTGCCCGTATTGATAGCATCCTTCAGTTTGTGAACTATAAAATGCTGAAACTTGAAGGGAACAGACTAATTAAGGAAAAGAAAGGGATACAACTCGACTTTAATGCCATTGCTCAGGGATATTCTGTAGATGTATTGGCTGCTTACCTTGAAAAAAGAGGAATCAAAAATTACCTGGTAGAACTGGGTGGCGAACTTATCGCAAAAGGGAAAAAAAATATCGATAACTGGAAAGTTGGTATTGATCAGCCGCTTCAAAACACCTCAACCGAAAGAAAACTGGAGGCAATCATTGAACTGAATAACAGAGCCCTCTGCACATCCGGAAATTACAGGAAATTCTATGAAGAGAATGGGAAAAAATATGCTCATATTCTTGACCCGCGTACCGGTTATCCTGCCAGACAAAATATACTCAGTGCTACTGTAATTGCTGATGAGGCCATGACTGCAGATGCTTATGCAACCGCATTTATGGTGATGGGATTGGAAAGATCAAAGCAATTTCTGGCGGAGAATAAAGATTTGAATCTGGAAGTCTTTTTTATTTACGATGAAAACAATGCCTGGAAAACTTATACCTCCGAAAGTCTGAAAACCCGGATAAAACAAGTTAATTAGGATCTGCATTTTTCTTCCCTGCTCGCACCGCAAATGCTGCATGCGCCATCCTCATTTTGTAATAAGGGATTATTACTGCTGCAGGTACCGGAGAATTTACCGTTCTTTTTCACTAATATTTTAATGGCAATACCGGCAAATGCAAGAGCTAAAAGCACGATAGAGAGCAAAATGACCTTCATACTCAAATTTATGAATATTTATTCAGGCAAGCCCGGTATTGCTGAATATAAAAGAATGGTAAATTTTAGAGTTAAAGTGAAAATCAAAAATTCAATAGATAATGTTGCAGAATAAATACACCTGCTCCGGCAAGGTAACCAAGTACAGCCAGCCAGGAAATATTCTTAAAATACCAAAGAAAATCAATTTTTTCCATACCCATTGCCGCCACACCAGCCGCAGAACCGATGATCAGACAACTGCCTCCCACGCCTGCACAATAGGCAAGAAATGACCAGAAATAATGATTGGTTGGATAGGTCGCCATATCATACATTCCCATACCGGCAGCTACCAGAGGAACGTTATCTACAATGGATGAGAGGAAGCCTATCGAAATTACAATTACATTCAGGTTACCTATCTTTTCATCCATCCAGTGTGCCAGATCCTGCAGCTGATGAGTGGATTCTAAGGCTGAAATGGCCACCAGAATCCCAAGGAAAAAAAGAACACTGGGCACATCCACTTTTCTTAATGCCTGCATGACTGAATAAGCGTCCTTATCACTGTCATTTTTATTTTTATGTATAAATTCAGTAACGATCCAAAGAATAGCCAGGCCAAATAACATGCCCATAAATGGCGGCAGATGGGTAATGGATTTAAAAAACGGAACAAATACCAGGGCCCCTATTCCTAAAAACAGGATAAACTTTCGTTCAAAGGGAGTGGTCTTTTCGGTATGTGAACTTTCAATAATATCCGGCTTTTCAACTTTTCCTTTCATTGAAAAAGACAATATGATAAGCGGAACGATCAGACAAATTAAACTGGGTAAAATTAAATGAGCCATAAGGTTTTCCGATGTTACCTGCCCCCCTATCCATAACATGGTAGTGGTTACATCCCCGATAGGTGACCAGGCACCTCCTGCATTGGCAGCCAGTACGACCATACTCACAAAAAACATCCTGGTGGTTTTATCACTGATCAACCTTCTCAGCAAAGAAACCATCACGATAGTTGTTGTGAGGTTATCAAGTACAGATGAAAGAAAAAAAGTAATGATACTGATGATCCATAATAATTTAAGCTGATCAGAAGTCGCAATTTTGTTGGTAATGACATCAAACCCATCATGTGCATCGATCAGTTCGACAATGGTCATTGCTCCCAGTAAAAAGAACAATATCCCCGATATTTGCCCAAAATGTTCATAAAGTTCTGCCGATACAATACCAGTATCTGTGCCGCTCATGATATAAACAACCCAGCATAATACTCCGGTGAGTAAAGCACTTGCCGTTTTATTGATCCTGATCGGGTGCTCAAAGGCTATCGCAGCATACCCTATAATAAATATTGCGGTAATCAGTAATTCCATGTCATGAATTTTAATTAAAAACTTCTACCTGTCTAAAAAATTATCAACACAATGTACATAACTCAACTCTTTCATCAAACAAGAAAATGTTTTTTATTAAGTAAAATGGATAGCTTCTCAAAAAGCATAATTGCTGTACTATATAAATCGTTTAATAATTACAACAAATTCTTCATCTCCACGAAATAATAAATAAGGTCATATTGATGATCAGCGTTTACAGCAAGGATAGCTGTACCTGGGTATGCTCATTACAGGCCGCTTATATCCGTTAAATCCGAAGCCTGGTTCAGGGGCTACCGTGTACCCATATCTATTTGCCAGCTCGTATTTTTAATTGCATTGCAATGACCCGGAACGGGTCAAATGTTTATAGAACATCATTATAGTAGAAAATCCCGACCCCGAAGGTGGTCGCATGTAATAAAGCGACACATGCGACCACCTTCGGGGTCGGTTGGACGCCTGATTATACGAGATAAAATTTGTGGGTACACGGTAGGTTCAGGGGCGGATCGACCGGATAAATTCAGAAACTTTTTCCATTGCATTTTCCGTATCCAGGAACTTGACAAAAGCGCTTCCAACTATTGCGCCACGGGTATATTCCGCCGCTTTGTTAAAGCTTTTCTGGTCTGAAATACCAAAGCCGATCATGGTCGGATTTTTAAGCTTCATATCCCGGATACGGGAAAAATATGCGTCAGCTTCATCAGATACGGCCAGGTTTTTTCCTGTGGTCGATGAGGAAGATAAAAGATAAATAAAGCCATTGCTCAGTTCATCAATTTTCCTGATCCTTTCCTCAGATGTTTGAGGGGTCACCAGAAAAATATTGCTCAGATTATTGCTGATAAAGTATTCTTTGTAAAACGACTCATATTCATCCAGGGGCAGATCAGGAACGATCAGCCCATCCACACCGGCCACAGCACAGGAATCGCAAAAATTCTTTACCCCATATTGCAGAACCGGGTTCACATAGCCCATCAATAGAACGGGAATGGAAACGCGCTTGCGAAGTCCTTTCAACTGCTCAAAAAGAACCTTTAAATTCATTCCATTCTGAAGGGCCTTCTGAGAACTGTTCTGAATGACAGGGCCATCCGCCAGTGGGTCGGAATAAGGAAAGCCGATCTCAATAAAATCGGCACCGGCCTTTTCCACAGCCGCGGCAATATCCAGGGTACTGTTTAACTGAGGGTATCCTGCCGTAAAATAAATAGATAACAGCGGTGTCTTTTTATTCTGAAACAATATATTAAGTCTGTTCATGGTTATTTCGGGTATTGAACTCTCAGATTATTATTCCCAACAGGTCAATGATAATTTTTAATTATAAATTAAAATACTTCATGTAGGTATCAAGGTCCTTATCGCCGCGGCCGGAAAGGCAGATCACGACAGTCTCATTCCCGCTGAATATCATTTTTTCAAGATGAGCCAGTGCATGAGCGCTTTCAATGGCAGGAATGATCCCTTCCAGTTCAGCACATAAGCGGCCGGCATTCATCGCCTCATCATCAGTGGCACTAACATACTCGGCACGGTTCTCCTTAAATAAATGAGCATGCTGGGGGCCAATTCCCGGATAGTCTAGCCCTGCCGAAATAGAATAAGGCTCTATAACCTGCCCGTCATCAGTCTGCATCAAAATGGAACGGCTCCCATGCAAAACACCCTCTTTGCCCAGGAGGGTCGTTGCGGCAGATTCACCGCTGTGAACACCCAGACCCGCGGCCTCCACAGCGATCAGCCTGACGTCCTCATTATCCAGGTAATGATAGAACATACCCATGGCATTACTTCCGCCGCCAACACAGGCCATCACGATATCAGGGTTTTCAGATCCGGTCTTCTCCAGGAGCTGAATTTTTGTTTCCTCTGAAATGATGGACTGAAAACGGGCAACCATATCCGGATAGGGATGCGGGCCTACCACTGAACCGATGATATAATGTGTATCCACCGGATTGTTTATCCAGTCTCTCATGGCCTCATTGGTAGCATCCTTCAGCGTTCTGCTTCCTGATCTGGCGGGTACCACCTTTGCTCCCATCATTTTCATCCTGGCCACATTGGGTGCCTGACGTTCGATATCGACTTCACCCATGTAAACAACACATTCCAGGCCCTTCAGTGCGCAAACTGTAGCCGTGGCAACACCATGCTGCCCGGCACCGGTCTCGGCAATTATTCGCTTTTTCCCCAGACGTTCCGCAAGTAAGATCTGACCCACGGTATTATTAATCTTATGGGCTCCTGTATGATTCAGGTCCTCCCGTTTAAGATAAATGGTAGTTCCATATTTTGCGGATAAACGCTGTGCCAGAAATAATGGAGAAGGCCTGCCAACATAATCCCTTAACAACATATGGAACTCCTCCTGAAATCCGGGTTCATAAATAATTTCCAGGTACTGCCTGCGAAGCTGCTCTACGTTCGGGTATAGCATCTCAGGAATATATGCACCACCAAAGTCACCGAAATAACCCTTTGGGTTCACCCCCCATTTCACCGAACTTTTTATAAATTCTCTGTTCATATTTTATTGATCTCCTTTTCAGGATTTTTTTGACCTCTGATTAATTGAAATGCGGATCGCAGGCTATTGATGTCTTTAATTCCCGGCTCTGTCTCAAACCTGCTGTTCAGATCCAAACCATATAAGTTCTTAAATGCAAAATTACTGATCTCCCTGATATTTTCCGGACTCAAGCCACCGCTAAGAAACCAGGGTTTGTTCCCTGAATACTGATCCAGTATCTTCCAGTCAAAGCTAAGCCCCGAGCCTCCATGTCCTGCGGTTTTCGTATCAAACAGGAAAAAATCAATACGATCATTGTATGGATCCAGATCTGAAAAATTAAAACCAGGGGATATTCCGAACGCTTTGATCAGTTCGACCCTTTTCTGAGGCTGCCTGGTATTCAGGGCAGCCCTGAGAAGCAGGCAATAGTCCGGAGACTCTTTACCATGAAGCTGTACCGCATCTAATTGATATTCAAGTACTTTATCAACAATTTCTTCGGGTTTCTGATCCACAAAAACCCCGGTTAACTTTATTGAAGGAGCTAAGGCAGCCAGCACATTTTTATCCGCTTTGCCCGCATAACGCCCGGACAAGGGATAAAAAATTAAACCCATATAATCAGGCTTCAATTCAGCCAGTCTGATCATATTTTCGGACTCTTTCATACCGCAGACCTTGATGATCATGACAGCAGTTTTTTAAAGCTTGTTAAAGCCTTCCTGCTTTGCAATGATTCTTCGGCCTCATAAAAACAATCAGAGAATGAGCATTCCGGCTTTATGGTCCGAATAGCAACTGCGGCATTACAGATAACCACATTATTCTGTTCTGTTGTACCATCACCCTCCAGCACGGCCATAAAAATATCAGCCGATTCCTTCACCGTGCTTCCTCCCCCTATTTTTTCGGGATCGATCTTTTCAAAGCCCAGCTGAGAGATGGAATGAATATGTTCCCCGCCTTCAGAAAATGTCTTAAAATCGCAGGTCAGGGAAATTTCATCATAACCTTCCAGGGCATGTACAATCGTGTATTTTGTGTCAGATTTCTGATAGAGATAGGCATATAAACGGGCAAGTTCCAGGCTGAATACCCCAACCATCTGGTATTTAGGCTTTGCCGGGTTCACCAGAGGCCCCAGCATATTAAAAAAAGTTTTTACCCCAAGCTCCTTGCGGATGGGCGCCACAGTTTTCATCGCCGCATGAAAAAGCGGGGCATGCAAAAAGCAGAGGCCGGCCTCATCCAGGCTCTTCCTGAGTTGTTCAGTATCATTTGTGAATTTATATCCCAGGTATTCCATCACATTGGATGAACCGCAGCCGGAAGATACACCATAGTTTCCATGCTTGGCAACCTTATACCCGGCTCCTGCTACCACAAATGAGGCTAAAGTAGATATATTAAAGGTATCCTTACCATCGCCGCCGGTACCGCAAAGGTCGATCAGGTCATAGTCGCTCAGATCAGTTTTAAGACATAGTTCCAGCATCCCGTCACGGAAACCTTCAAGCTCTTCAACGGTTATATTCCGCATACAATAGGCAGCCATAAATGCCGCCATTTGAGAGGCATTATACTTGCCAAGGGTAATATTCGTAAGGATCTCTTTCGATTCCTGCCGTCCGAAAGTTTTCTGTTCAAACAGATGATTTAATATTTGCTTCATAGATATCCGGTGTAATTTCAGGCTTAAAAGCCATTATTTTTTTATCAGTTAAGAAATATTAATTCCATCCCTGGTTTTTTTATATAAAAAAAGGGCTGCCCTCTGAGCAACCCTTAGTATTATTTTCTTTATACTGAAAACTACATACCTCTGCTGATTGCCGAATGATTCTCCATTTGCCAGCACCAGATCGTATATATGTTATTTGCGTTCATTGTTTAAACAAATATCAGTAAACTTTTCTTTAGCTGCAAACCTTTTTACTATTTTTAAAAATATGAAGGCGACAAGAAGGTCCAGAAGGTTATTACAATTAAAAATCAATATTGGAAGAGCTGCACTTATTCTATTAGGGATCGGGCTTGCCTCCTTCGGACTTAAAGGTTTTCTGGTTCCTAATCATTTCATTGATGGAGGAATTACCGGAATTTCACTTCTGACCTACCAGCTGACCGGAACTCCGGTTTCAATCTGGCTTATTGTTTTCAACGCTCCGTTTATTGCGCTTGGTGCAAAACAGATCGGCCGGCGTTTCGCGATAAGTACTTCCATTGCTATTATTATTCTTGCCGCAGTGATCTATTTTATTGATTTCCCTGTAATAACAGATGACAAATTACTGATATCCATTTTTGGAGGTTTTTTTCTGGGAGCTGGAATAGGGCTGGCTATCAGGGGGGGATGTGTGATTGATGGAACTGAAATTCTGGCTGTTTATATAAACAGGAGGAGCATACTGAGTATGGGTGATATTATTTTGCTGATCAATGTGGTTATTTTCATTATCGCCGCATTTATTCTAAACATTGAGACTGCCCTGTATTCTATTCTGACCTATTTATCGGCGTCAAAAACCGTAGATTTCATCATACAGGGAATTGAAGAATACACAGGTGTAACCATTATCTCGGCCAAGAGCGCTCAGATCCGTGAGGCGATCACTAAAAAATTAGGCCGGGGCGTAACTATTTATAAGGGCGAAAGGGGCCTGGAACATTCACAGTTTAAGAATAAGAATATCGACATTATCTTCACGGTTGTCACCAGGCTCGAAGTATCCAAATTAAAAGAAGCGGTAGATCTGATCGATCATAAAGCATTTATAGTGATGAGTACGATCAGTGATACTAAAGGAGGGATCATTAAACCCAGGCCGCTGCACTAAGGTTATTATCTGAATATCTTTTGAGAGTTCTATTTTTGTTAATATAAATAATCCTCCCAGGATTCATCTACAAGGATGAACTTCATTCTTCAACAAGATTTTTACTAATGGTATTCCCGGATTTTAATTTTTCAATTGCGGAATCCAGTCTTTTTTCATTTTCCTTTGAAGAAAGTTCATGTTGAGCTGCACGCAAAGAATTATATTCTGCTAAAGACATAATGACCACACCATTGTCTTTACCACGATTAATGATCAATAATAATGAAATTTAATTGTACATAAATTTGAGTATTCCAAATTAATTTTAGGGATTTAAGGAGGGGCAACGTTTTGGGGCTTTGTGATGTGACGGATTTCCCATTAGAATTGCTAATGTTTGTTTTAGCACAAATGTTTCATAGAAGCACTTCAGCCACCATATTGCCAAACCGATGTTAGCGGTTCGGGCTTTTGTTTTGTTTATTAATTCCAAATTCCATTCATTTCTGTCAGTATGATTGGTTTTCCGTCAGTAACAACAATGGTATGTTCGTGTTGTGCCATAAATCCACCTTTATTTCCAACCATTGTCCATCCGTCATTAAGTTCTACCGTATAAGATGAAGAGGTTGAAATGAAAGTCTCAATAGCTACTACAGAGTTCTTTTTAAATCGTCTTTGATCAAATCGGTTTTTATAATTAAGTAATTCATCTGGCTGTTCGTGTAAACTTCTGCCGATACCGTGTCCCCCTAGATTTTTAATAACCTTATAGCCTCTTTTTTTAGCCTCGGTTTCCATAAGATGCCCAATGTCTGCTATTTTTACTCCACCCTTAATATTGCTGATTGCTTTTTGTAATATTTCTTTTGATGCGTCAACTAATTTTTGAAGTTGATTAAAGTCTTCTCCTAGCACAAATGAGTTTCCATTGTCCGACCAAAAACCATCAAGTTCAGCTGAAACATCGATATTGATTAAATCACCTTCTCTTAGAATTTTGTTTTCAGAAGGAATACCGTGGCAGAATTCATTGTTTACACTAATACAAGTCCATCCCGGAAACCTGTAGGTCATAAATGGTGCTGAGTTCGCACCGAAATCTTTTAAAATACTTGCACCGAAGTCATCAAGTTCTTTGGTTGTCATACCAGGCTTGACGTAATTTTTCATTTCTTTCAAAGTGTAAGCAACAACGTCACTTACTTTTTTCATTCCGATTAGTTCTGATTCTTTTGTTATTGACATAATATTATATTTTCTGTTGTCGTTTTTTTTGGCCTGACGGCTAACGTTTTCGGGCTTGGCGGAGGTGGCGGATTTAGAAGCATAAAACTGTCTGCCAGCACTAAACTTGATACGAAGCATGAAGCTTCATTTAAGCACTGAACCCGCTTTTTTGCCAAACTCTTGTGGCGTTTTTATTCTCATTTTGTTGCCAATTTCCTTTTTGTCAGTTGTCTAATCGCTACTAAATGCCCAAATAATACTGTCGGAACAACAAATGTTGGTAGCAGGTTAAATGGGAAGTATAATATTGCAATATTCGGTTGGTCAAATGCTAATTTTTGGAAAGGTGACGGAAATGCAAATACTGCGGTTATTACCACATTTAGTAACAGCAATAAACACAAGATATTCCAGCCCAATAAGAGTTTTCTTTTCACTTTGCTTGTCCGAAAAGTCAAGTACGCAACAATCGGGGCAGTTATGCCTGAAAATATATCAAAGTTCGTCCCTTCAAAAGTCATTAAGACCGAAACAAGCCCCTGATGAAAAAGTATGGCTAAAACAATTTCAACCGGAATACGAATGGTATGAAAATACGTCAAGGTTTTCAGGTCTATATTGTCAATAAAATTTTCCCCCTTAGAAGTAAAAAAGGTGATAGCGATAAATATCAAAGTCGGAAAGACTCCGAAAAGCATAATTCGGGGCGGTATTGATTCCGTGACTTGATAGAATCCACTTAATCCGATGATTGTTTGCATTATGACCCAACCCATAACTATAACTAATAAAGTCTTGGATTTAGTCGCAAAGTAGAACCATACTATTGTTACGAGGACTGTCAGCCCAAACAAAACATTAATCAATATCGAAAGTCCATCTATCATTGTCGAGTTCGTTTAAATGCCACATAACGTTGGTGCTTGTGACCGGCGGGGTTTAGGAGGCTTAGCAATGCAGCGTAGCGGAATGCTAAAGCCTACCAGTTGTAAACGTGTCCACCGTTACAAGCCACATAAAGATAACGATAGTTATGAGGACACCGAGCCCCCGCCTGGCACAAGCACATTGTTGGTGGCTGTGTGGCCTTCCCCTCACTTCATTTGTGGTTCTGTCTTTCGTCTTTCTGATTATTGAGTCTTCGGTTTTAGGTTAGTATGTCGGTGCACAACTTGCCAACCACTCTTGTTTTTCACCCATACGTCAGTAATCTGAAAAGTTCCACTGCGGTCTTGTCCATTTAGCGTTGCTTCGTATCCGCCCGAGCAACTACATCTTTTGAGTTTCGATTAATTTCTTATAATTCTGGGGGTACAGGTCGCGAATGTTTTTGTGATTAATGCTCATGACATTCTGCAGGGCATATTTCAGCCAC
>JAKFBV010000017.1:0-42728 GCA_036677005.1 Pedobacter sp. | reverse complement strand
CTTTCTGGCCAATTATCTTTAAAAAAATGCTCAGCATTGGAAAAAAAACATGAAATTGAATGCCCTCAAATTTTTAGGCTTAAAATAAAGAGACCGCATCATGTGAATTTTGATACGGCCTCTAGCAAGGCATACCCTCAATCGACAAATTAACTCATTGACAAATCAATCTCCCTCATTTGCTAATTTTCTCATTTGCTCATTTACTCATTCCCAAATTTGCTAATTAAACCCCCATCGCATACAAAATAATATTCACACCAAATTTGGTATTATCCTCTGCATAAAAGCGCTTATTCCTGAAATCATAGTCCCATTCACAGCCGTAATCCTTGTTGCTGTAAAGCACGCCAATGCGGCCGTTTATTTCAATGGCTTTCAGGTAGTCATGAACCAGGTCATCACCCCAGCCATTCAGTTCAAAGGAAGTAGTTGGAGGTCCCTTTTCAAATTTGAAAAAGGATCGGTAGATCTCATGGCTATTGGGTATTTTCTTTAAAGCCGCAGGTCCGAACAATGAGCTCATCTGCGCTTCAAATGATTTTGCAAAAAGGCCGTCTATATCATGGTTACAATCATCCACAAAAACGAAACCCCCGTTCTCCACATATTTCTTAAAATTGGCCCTCTCCTGCTGATTAAATTGAACAAGCTTATGTCCGCTGAGATAAGTAAACGGATATAAAAACAGCTCATTATCAGCAAGATTCACAATTTTTTCCTCCTGATTTATTGGAACAGTGGTATATTCAACCAGAGAGTTCAACAGGTTTGCAGGCATACGCTGATCAGTATCCCAGTTACCTGAGCCATATTTTATTCTTGCAAATGTGAACCTTGAGCTAAACATTCAGCTAAATTATTGCTATAATTATTCCGAAAAGAGTTTTCGGGGCTATTTTATGTAAATTAGCTGATATCCCGACATAAATTCTCCTCGTTTCAACCAATTTATTTTTAATTTTCCCAATTATTACAATCCGCTAACCAGCAATTATCTTATAGTTTTGGAAATTTCAGAGAACAATATTAAAACAATCCTGGCTAAACTTCCGGGATTAAAAAAAGAGGTTCAAAAAGTAATCGTAGGGCAAGACCAGGTATTGGAGGAACTGATTATTACTTTAATGGCAGGTGGTCATTGCTTATTGGAGGGAGTTCCCGGCCTTGCGAAAACATTGATGGTCAAAACACTTTCGCAGGCGCTCGACTTATCATTCCGCAGAATACAATTTACACCCGATCTGATGCCGACCGATATAATAGGCACCGAGATTCTGGAGGAAGACCATGCCACAGGAAAACGCTTCTTTAAGTTTAACAAAGGTCCCCTGTTCGCGAATATCATCCTTGCCGACGAGATCAACCGGACACCTCCGAAAACACAATCGGCATTGCTAGAAGCCATGCAGGAATTTGAGGTAACTTACGGCGGACAAACTTATCCTCTGGACCGGCCTTTCTTTATTCTGGCTACTCAAAATCCAATTGAGCAGGCAGGTACCTATCCATTGCCTGAGGCACAATTAGACCGTTTTCTTCTTTTTGTGAAGATCGGTTATCCAAGCGAGCAGGAAGAATACGGAATTCTGAGCAGCACAACGGGTTCAAAAACACAAACAGTAGAACCGGTTCTAACCGGAGAAGATATCCGGCAGATTCAATCCCTGGTGCGGGATGTAAGTATCAGCGATGATCTGATCAACTATGTTGGAAAACTGATTCGTACAAGCCGTCCGGATACGACGACATCAGATTATGTAAAAGAATGGGTAAGATGGGGAGCCGGTCCGCGTGCCGGGCAGGCGCTGATCCTGACCGCAAAAGCCAGAGCCCTTTTAAAAGGTCGTTATGCCGTGATCATGGAAGATCTTCACAGCATGGCCTACCCGGTTTTAAGGCATCGTATCCTGGTGAATTTTAAAGCCGAAGCCGAAAACGTGAGCACTGACCTCGTTACTGCCGAGCTAATCAGGACTATCGAGAGACCAAAGATCAGTGTTTAGAGATTCCACAAAAGATAAGTTCTAAAATTCCAATGAAATCTCTCATGTCCCATATCTCACGTCTCCCATCTCATATCTCATATGAGTAAATTATTAGACCCGAAAGTCTTAATGGCTATTAAAGACCTGTCTCTGGCAGCAAAAACTGTTGTCGATGGGTTCATGACGGGTATTAATAAAAGCTCAATTAAGGGTCCCGGACTCGAATTCAGCCAGTACCGAAGCTATCAGCCAGGTGATGATCTGCGCTGGCTCGACTGGAAAATGTATGGGCGTTCTGATCGCTATTACATAAGGGAATCAGAGGTGGAAACCAGTATTTCGGTCAGGTTCCTGATCGATGCCAGCGGATCAATGAATCATGAAGATGGAGGGGTCAGAAAAATCGACTATGCCCGCTATCTTGCTGCTTCACTGGCATATCTTGCAAATTTACAGGGCGATGCCATCGGCTTATACGTTTTCAATGAGGATGGCTTATTTTCACTCGCTTCCCGCCAGGATTTTCAGCATCTGGCCCGACTGTTTCATCAGCTTGAGGGGATTAAAGCCGGAGGAAAATTCACCAAACCCATCCACTATAAAGACATTTATTCCGGTTCCAGAAAAAGGGAATTGCTGGTCTTTATCACTGATTTGTACGAACAGAATGGAGAGATCTTCCATCTGCTCGACACTCTTTCGGCATTGAAAAACGAACTCATTGTGTTCCATCTGATGGGGAAAAATGAACTCGATCTGGATTATAAAGGTTACACGGCCGTTGAGGATCTCGAAACCGGTGAAACCGTGAAAATTGACGCAACAACTTCAAAAAATGCCTACCAGGAGAACCTGGAAAAACACCTTTCCCAATTAAGAATGGAATTGCTCGACAGGCAGATCAATTACAGACTGATCAGTATGGACCAGCCTCTGGATCAGGCTCTGCGTGATTTTTTAAATCAACGAAATAAATTAAGATCCTAAATGTTCCAGCTCCTTAACCCCATATGGCTTTTTGGAATCAGTGGAATAATCATTCCATTACTGATCCATTTATGGAATGTTAAAAAGGGAAAAACATTAAAAATTGGCAGTGTAAGCCTCCTTGGAGAAAGTTCCAGGCAGAATGCCCGCAGTCTGCGCCTTCTGGATTTACTTCTTTTACTATTACGTTGCCTTCTGATAATAATTGTTTCCATTTTACTGGCAGAACCTGTTTGGATTAGTTCAAATAGTGCCTCCCAGAAAGGGGGCTGGATTCTGATCGAAAAAGATAATTTCACAGAAACCTATTCCAGGTTTAAAAAAGAAATTGACTCTCTGGATAGGGCAAGTTATGATCTTCATTTATTTGAAGCAGGATTTAAAGCTGCGGATCTTAATAAACTGAAGGATTCCGAAATCATCAATGACAGTACTGCCGTACAGCTTTCCTACTGGTCGCTTCTCAGAATGCTGGATCAGGAATTCCCAGAAGGCAAAGAAGTATATCTTTTCACATCAAACCGGCTTAATCGCTTCAAAGGTGAGCGCCCTGAAATTGTCACTAAACTCAAATGGAAAACTTATGCCACTAAGGATTCCAGTGCCAAATGGATAGAAAATGCCTGGTTTACCAATGACTCCATCAGGGCAGTTATTGTCCAATCTGAACCAAAGGGCCTCAAAAAAATTCCTGTAAATATTGACCCATCGAACAGAAACTCAGCATTTACGATAGATATTCAGGATGGCTATACGAGTCTTAGCTTTAAAAATACTTCTGCATTGGAGCAAAAACCTGTGCGTGTCGATACTTCTGCAATCCGGATTGCAGTTTATGCCGATAATTTCAAAAAAGATGCAGAATACCTGAATGCAGCGATCAGAGCAATCCAAAAATATACTCAAAGAAAGATCGAGTTAAGTTCTGTCAAATCTGGATTGATAAACGAAGCTCAAAACATAGTATTCTGGCTTTCTGAAAAAATGCCCGCTGAATCTCAGATTAAGAATCTCAGGGCAGGTTCCTCCCTGTTTATTTATGCGAAGGGTAAAACGGAGGAAGTAAACAGCCTGATCGTATTGCCTGAACACTCATTGCAAAAAGAAGAAATCAAACTACAAAAAAGAGTACCCATACCTGAGCGTTCAAAAAATAATTACACGGTCTGGGAGGATGGATTCGGGCAGCCATTACTGGGTCTGGAAATCACAAATAAGCTAAAGCTTTACCATTTTTATTCCCGTTTCAACCCGGAATGGAACGGACTGGTCTGGAATGAAGATTTTGCAAAAATTCTGGTACCACTGATAATTCCAGAACTCCACAATTCGGTTTCTGATCCTTATGACCGCAGATCTATAGCTGAATCATGGATTATCCCTGCAATGGCAGAAATTAAATCGGGAACCGTACAAAAAAATACTGAATCGGATCTTAAACATGTCTTTTGGATAAGCCTGATACTCTTGTTTTTTGGCGAACGCTGGCTATCATTCAGAAAAAATTTAAACTGAGATGGGGAATATGGGGGGGAAACGATATATCAATAAAATCAGGAAGCTCTGGATCAGTTCATTGCTGCTTTCTGCGATTTTAATTGCCGCATCGATCGCTGTCCTGAACTTCTTCGTCTGGTCTGAATTTGCGCAGGTTTCTTTTTGGTGGATTCCGGGAATTTTTATTCCCCTGCTGACCGGATTGGTGCTGAGATCAGGAATTTTGAATCTTAGCCTGAATGAAGTTAGCCGGCTGTTGAATCAAAGTTATCCTCAGCTTGAAGAAAGTTCAGATCTGTTTCTAAAAGAAGAAAATACCCTCAACACGCTTGAAAAACTTCAAATCAGGAAAATTGAACCCGAATTAAGTACTGTTAAAGCACCAGTTTCAATCTATCGTCGCCTGAAGATCTCTGCTTTGATCTTTTTCGCTTCCCTGATTATTTCATTGATGTTAAGCAGGTTTGACATGCTTAACAAAATCGACATAGCTCAGGTAGCAGGGAAAAGCTCAGATCTGCCTGAGCTAAAAGAGACCCTTCTCCCCGGCATCGAATCACTAAGACTGAAGATAAGTCCACCGGCATACACCAAAATGTCATCTAGAATACAAAAACAATTTTCAGCAAAACTTGAAGAAGGCTCAGTACTTAGCTGGGAAATTGAGACCAACCAGCCGGTTAAAAGCCCGGAGTTCATTTTTAATGATAAGCAAAGCATAATTCTGCGTGCCCTGAACAAAGAGAGGACAAAATGGGTATTCAACAAAAGAATAGACAGCTCCGGATTTTACCAGCTTAAAATGGATGATAAGCTTTCAGAACTCTACAAACTTGAAGTGATAAAAGATCAGCCTGCTGTAATCAAAATGATCAGTCCGGCACAATACAGCAGCATCGACATCGGTGAGCCCAAAAAGACTACATTAAATGTGCAGATCAATGATGATTACGGGATTATAGATGCATTTATTTCTGCAACCATCAGCAGGGGAAAAGGCGAAGGTGTACAGTTTAAAGATCAAAAGATCAGTCTTGCCGCATCATTTGGTGGCGAGCGGCAATATCAGTTCAAGAAAACGCTGGATCTTGAGTCTATGGGAATGGTTCCCGGCGATGAATTATATTTTTTCATCAATGCAAAAGACAGCCGTAAGCAGGAAAGCCGTTCAGATGTTTACATCGTCACCATTCAGGATACGGCTCAACTGATGAGTATGGATGGTATGCTTTCGGGTGTAAATCTGGTTCCTGAATATTTCAGAAGCCAGCGGCAGATCATAATTGATACTGAAAAGCTGATCAAAGAAAGGAACCAGGCTGGTGAAACAGAGTTCAAGAACCGCAGCAATAACCTGGGTATTGACCAAAAACTCTTGCGTCTGCGTTATGGTAAATTTCTTGGTGAAGAAACAGATGAAGAGATTGGAGAAGAACATGAAGATCATGCGGAAAATGAAGCCGCTGATTTTGGCAATGCAGAAAAAATGCTGGACGGCTATGCACATAAACATGATATCGCTGAGGATGCTACCTTCTTTGAGCCTGAACTTAAAGCTCAGCTCAAAGCTACTCTGGCTGAGATGTGGAGTGCTGAATTGCGATTGCGTACTTATAAACCTGAAGAGGCGCTGCCTTTTGAATATAAAGCCCTTCGCCTGCTGAAAGATCTTCAGCAAAAATCAAGGGTTTATGTTGCTAAAACAGCATTCAAGGCTCCTCAAATTAAGGCAGAAAAAAGGCTCAGCGGCGAACTTGATAAAATTATCCAGCCAGTAGCTGTACGGAATTCTGCAAAGACTCTGGATGGTCAAATCACACTAAAAAGAGCTACCTCAGTACTTGCAGGTTTGAAAAATGGCTACAGATTGAGTCCTCAGGAAAATACAATCCTGCAGGAGTCAGGAACTTTACTGTCTGAAAAGGCTTCTGCGCAACCTGCAGAATTTCTGACCGCCCTGACCGCCTTGAGAAGAATCATGAATACCGATAGCAAAGCTAAGCTTGCAGATATTCTTAGCGTTGAAGCTGCCTATCAGAAAATGATCAGGGATGAGATGAAAGTACCCCAGGCTAAGAGTACCGGACCGGGAACGGCCCTTTCTAAGGAGTATTTCAATAATTTAAATCGGAACAGGCCTTAATATGGAGAACAGCTATATCATCATATTAACGCTTGTTTTGCTTGGATTCATCCTGTTTAAAGAGATATATCGAAAGAATAAAGCTAACCTGATCTTCAGGATTGCTGCCAGCTGCCTTGCAGCTATTGCCCTGATCTTCATCGCTATACCCATTACTTATCAGAAGAAAGCAGAGCTAAAGGATGAAAATACCATCGTTTTAATCACTGAAGGATTTCGAATAGACAGTCTTGAAAAATTTAAAAATATACCAGTCTTTACAACAAATCCTGTGGTAGCTAAGGATATCAGATCTGTGAAACTGATACCTGACCTGGCTGGTTTTCTGGCTATGAATCAGCAGTTTTCTAAATTTCATGTTCTGGGTTACGGACTTGAGGCTCAGGAATTGGAAATAATACAGGATAAGAATCTGGTTTTCCATCCTTCTCCCCTGCCTTCAGGAATACAATCTGTTCATTGGAACAAGTATGTTAAATCAGGAGAGCAGCTTGTCCTTAGCGGGAATTACCTAAACACTGCTGATAAACCGGTAAAGCTGATACTAAATGGTCTGGGAACAAATCTGGATTCAGTTAATATTCCTGCCGGCAGGTCAGAAAATTTTCAGATAAAAACCATTCCAAAACATCTGGATAAAGCAGTTTATTCATTGATTGGCGTTGCTGAAAAAGACAGCATACTGAATGAAAAGGTACCAGTATTCGTACAAGCTCAGGATCCATTGAAGGTTCTTATTCTATCGTCCTCTCCAGATTTTGAAAATAAATTCCTGAAGAACTGGTTATTTGAAAATCAATATTCTATTGCTGTTCGTTCAGCAATCAGCAAAAATAAATTCAGTACCGAATTTTTAAATAGTACAAGGATCAATCTTGATCGCATTACGCCCACGGTTCTTGAAAATTTTGATGTTTTAATCAGTGATCCGGATGAATTATCGGCCCTGAGCCGGGCGGAGAATCAGGCCGTACAAAATCAAATTAGCAATGGAATGGGGCTCATTATGATTGCTGACAGCCTGAATAAAGGCAAGGGATTTTTCAATGGAATTTTTGACACCAGATCTTTAGCCCGGGAAGATGAAAAAATGATCAGTCTGAACTGGGATGATTTCAATACAAAAAAAATGACTCTGAGCTCTTCAGGCTCGTTCAGAATACTTCCAAAAGAGGGAAATCAGGCACTGGTAAAGGATGATAAAGCAAACATTATAGTAAGCAGCAAATTATTTGGCAGAGGCAGGATCCTGCTCAGCAGCATTAATGATAGCTATACCTGGATACTAGGGAATGATCTCAAATCCTACTCTTCCTACTGGTCAAAACTCATCGGGGATATTGCAAGAATGAAAGAACTAAATACTGTTTGGGCATTAAAAGATCCCTTACCTGTTCTTAATCAGCAAACAGCAATCATTATTGAAACAGAATCCGATTCTATTCCTGTTGCCAGTTCCGAAGGTGAGTTGTTAAAATTCGCCCAGGATGATGTTTTGGGTTTCCAATGGACTGCCCCTTACTGGCCCCGGAAAGCAGGCTGGCAATTACTTGAATCTGGAACTTCGCAGAATTCAATTCAAAGCTGGTTTTATGTATTCAATAAAAATGACTGGGCATCAGTTAAGGCCATCGAAAAAATAAAGAATAACAATAAGGTCGCAGAAAATACGCTCGCGGGAAACAATGAACAAAATAGTGTAGAAAGATATTATCGGGAGACTGTCCCGCCTGCTTATTTCTTCATATTATTTCTACTTTCTTGTACATATTTATGGCTTGAAGCAAAAAAGTTTTAACTTCAATAAATTAAAAATCCCGGATCTGGTTCGGGGCAACTCTACTAACCAATTAACAGGAGGACAACGTATTGAAAAGAAGTGAATTTCTCTACCTGAGTGGAATGGGAGCCGGTGCATTCATGCTTCCCGGACTATCGCTAATGGGTAATCCAATTGATCCGGCGCAGGCTTTGGATGGTATGGATGTAAGAATTAAAAAAGCATTGGCTGATGTGGCATTGAATGCTGCACGTTCAAAGGGTGCCAGTTATGCTGATATCCGCATTGGGCGTTATTTAAACCAGTTCGTTGCTACCCGCGAAAACCGGGTGCAGGGAGTGGCTAACACCGAATCGTACGGAGTAGGAATTCGCGTTATTGCTGATGGCTGCTGGGGCTTTGCCTCATCAAACAATGTCGAAAAGGAAGATATTGCCAAACTTGCCGAAAGGGCCGTGGCTGTAGCCAAGGCAAATGCCAAAATTCAGGGAGAGCCTGTGAAACTTGCTTCTCAAAAGGGCTATGGTGAGGTTAGCTGGAAATCTCCGATCGAGCGGAATGCATTTGAGGTTCCGGTCAAGGAAAAAGTAGACCTGCTTCTTAGCACCAATGCCATTGCGATGCAGGGTGGTGCCAGTTTTGTCAATTCAGTGATATTTGCGGTGAATGAGCAGAAATATTTTGCCTCTACAGATGGTTCCTACATTGATCAGGATATCCACAGAATCTACCCAAATTTTACAGTGACCAAGATTGACCGCAGCAGTGGTAAATTCGATACTATCCGCTCATTAAGTACCCCAATGGGTATGGGTTATGAGTATCTTGAGCCTAAAGAAAGCAGCAAGGTCAAAGGAATCGTAACACGTTACAAAGACCGTTACGACATATTGGAAGATGTGAAAGCGGCCACAGCCAATGTGGATCAGAAGATGAAAGCCAAATCCGTTGAACCGGGCAAGTACGACATGGTGCTCGACCCTTCACACCTCTGGTTAACTATTCATGAATCTGTGGGTCATCCTACTGAACTGGACAGGGTACTGGGATATGAAGCCAATTATGCCGGAACCAGTTTCCTGAGCCTGGAGAGACTGAATTCTAAAAAATTCAATTTCGGAAATAAGCTGGTCAATGTTGTGGCTGATAAGACTCAAAAAGGTTCTTTGGGTGCTGTTGGTTATGATGATGAAGGTGTCGCATGTAAAAAATGGGATATTGTGAAAGATGGTATTTTGGTCAACTTCCAGGCTACCCGTGACCAGGCGCATATGATCGGTTTAAATGAATCACAAGGCTGCTCCTATGCCCAAAGCTGGCAGGATGTACAGTTCCAGAGGATGCCGAATATTTCTTTACAACCCGGAAAAGCCAAACTGAGTGTGGACGATATGATCAAAAATGTAGAAAAGGGTGTTTATATCATCGGTGATGGATCTTTCTCCATTGATCAGCAGCGCTATAATTTCCAGTTCGGCGGACAGATGTTCTATGAGATCAAAGAAGGTAAGATTGTTGGAATGCTTAAGGATGTGGCGTATCAGTCTAATACTCAGGAATTCTGGAATGCCTGCGGAGCAGTTTGCGATGAAAGCGACTACCGTTTAGGCGGTGCTTTCAATGACGGCAAAGGTCAGCCCAGCCAGTCGAACGCAGTCTCACACGGTTGCTCAACCACAAGGTTTAATGGAGTTAATGTTATAAATACAGCTAGAAAAATATAAGATATGGGCATATTAAGTAAAGAAGAAGCTCAGGCAATTCTGAAAAAAGCATTGAGCTTTTCGAAAGCAGATGAGTGTGAAGTTAGCCTGAACGGCAGCGAAGGTGGTAACATCCGGTATGCACGTAATGCAGTTTCAACTGCAGGCGATATGAGTTCTATGGGACTGGCAATCAGTTCCACATTCGGCAAAAAAACCGGTTCAGCAACGATCAATGAATTTGATGATGCCTCACTTGAGAAGGTTGTCAGAAGATCTGAAGAGCTGGCTCAGCTGGCACCTGCAAATCCTGAATACGTTTCACTCGAAGGACCAAAGACCTTTGCCGAGTCGATCACTTTTAATCCGGCTACTGCTGCAGTCAATCCTGATATCAGGGCTGAAGCTGTCAGAAAAAGTCTGGAGGTAGCCAAAGCTGCAAATCTTGAAGCAGCAGGATTCCTTGAAAACACTACCAGCTTCCGGGCAATCATGAATTCCAAAGGACTTTATGCCTATAATAAAGATACGGATGTATCATTTTCTGTAACCACCAGAAATCAGGCAGGTACCGGCTCAGGCTATGTTAGCAATAGTTTCAATGATATCTCAAAACTGGATACTCTGGCACTAACTAAAATTGCTGCAGGCAAAGCCAATGGCTCAGCAGGTGCAAGGGCAATTGAGCCCGGAAAATATACCGTAATTCTGGAACCGCTTGCTGCCAGCGACATGCTTTCCAATCTGGTCAGGGGCTTTGATGCCCGTGGTGCCGAAGAAGGCCGAAGTTTTATGAGCAAAAAAGGAGGTGGAACCCGCCTGGGTGAGCAACTGTTCAATGAGCAGGTCAATATCTATTCAGATCCCTTTAATCCTGAACTTCCCGGAGCAACCTGGAATGGTGATGGGCTTCCCATTGAGAGAACCAGCTGGGTAGAAAAAGGGGTTGTCAAAAACCTGAGCTATTCACGCTTCTGGGCACAGAAAAAAGGTGTAAAACCTCTTCCTGGTGCCGG
Organism: Pedobacter sp.; assembly: GCA_036677005.1. GTDB lineage: Bacteria > Bacteroidota > Bacteroidia > Sphingobacteriales > Sphingobacteriaceae > Daejeonella. The sequence goes on along the minus strand of JAKFBV010000017.1, from coordinate 31,614 downwards.
TAGAATTATCATGGAGGGTGGTTCCGCATCATTGGAAGACCTGATTAAAGGTACTGAGAAAGGAATTCTGGTAACCCGGTTCTGGTATATCCGGAGTGTGGATCCTCAAACATTACTTCTAACCGGATTGACCAGGGACGGTACTTTCTATATCGAAAACGGAAAAATTATGTTCCCGATCAAAAACTTCAGATTCAATGAAAGTCCGATCATTATGCTGAATAATGTGGAGGCTCTTGGAAAAGCTGAACGAAATGGTAACATGATCGTTCCACCGATGAAGATCCGCGACTTTACATTCTCTTCCCTTTCTGACGCAGTTTAATCATAACAATATTTAACCCATGATTAAAAAATTATCGTTATGAGAAGAAGAGACTTTCTATATGTATCGGGAATTGGAGTTGGTGCATCCATGCTTCAGTCTGTACCGGTCATTGGCCGGGATATCGCTATGGAAGATGCATTGATCCCTGTTGATACAGCCCTGAAAAAGCGGCTTGCTGATATAGCCTTGAATGCTGCAAGATCAAAAGGAGCAACTTATGCAGATGTCAGGATTGGAAGATACCTGAATCAATTCTTAACTACCCGCGAAAACCGGGTTGAGAACATCAGTAATACAGAATCTTATGGCATGGGAATCCGTGTTATTGCGAATGGTAGCTGGGGCTTTGCCTCCATTGATCAGTTAACAGAAGATAATATTGCCCGCGCGGCAGCTACTGCAGTTCAGATTGCAAAAGTCAATTCCAAACTGCTTACCGAGCCGGTAAAACTTGCCCCTCAAAGAGGTTATGGCGAAGTCAGCTGGAAAACTCCGATTGAGAAAAATGCCTTTGAAATTCCGATCAAAGAAAAAACTGAGCTTTTGCTTGCAGTGAATGATGCCGCTATGAAAGGTGGTGCCAATTACATCAATTCGTCTCTCTTCCTGGTCAATGAGCAAAAATACTTTGCTTCTACTGAGGGATCCTATATCGATCAGGATGTACACAGGCTCTGGCCAACCTTCACAGTGACTAAAATCGATCCGAAATCAGGGAAATTTGAAACCCGGAATTCGCTCAGTTCTCCAATGGGTATGGGTTATGAATACCTGAACCCAAAGAAGGAGGAAGAGATCGACGGATTATTTACGATCTACAAAAATCGCTACAATATGCTGGAGGATGTGACAACCGCAACCCGGCATGTGGATGAAAAGCTGAGATCCAAACCTGTAGAAGCCGGAAAATATGATCTGGTGATCGATCCTACGAACTTGTTCCTGACCATACACGAATCTGTAGGTCATCCTTCAGAACTCGACCGTGTACTTGGCTACGAAGCCAATTATGCGGGAACAAGTTTCCTTACTCTGGATAAATGGGAAAGTAAGAAATTCAAGTTTGGAAGTGATATTGTCAATTTTGAAGCTGATAAAACTCAGAAGGGCTCATTAGCGGCAGTTGGTTATGATGATGAGGGTGTAAAATGTAAAAACTGGGACATTATTAAGGATGGGATACTGGTCAATTATCAGACTATCCGCGATCAGGCACATATTTTAGGCCTGCCCGAATCACAGGGATGTTGTTATGCCGACAGCTGGAGCAGCGTGCAATTCCAGCGCATGCCTAATGTTTCTTTGAAACCAGGAAAAGCAGCACTAAGTCCGGCGGATATGATCAAAAATATTGAGAAAGGGATTTATATTTTCGGACGTAACTCTTATTCAATTGATCAGCAGCGGTATAACTTCCAGTTCAGCGGACAACTTTGCTTTGAGATCAAAGATGGGAAGATCGGCGGATTATTGAAGGATGTTGCTTATCAGGCAAATACCCAGGAATTCTGGAATGCCTGTTCAGCCATTTGCGACGAAAAAGATTACCGGACCAGCGGATCCTTTTTTGATGGAAAAGGACAACCAAGTCAGGTTAGTGCGGTATCGCATGGTTGCTCTACAACCTTGTTTAAGGGGGTGAATGTGATTAATACGGGGAGGAAAATTTAGGTTAATTGACAGTTGATAATTGAGAATTGAGAATAAGGTCCCTCCTGTGTCGGGATGCCTGACGGTAGGCAGGGATGAAACATAAGATCGCATCTGAATTTTAAAATCAGGTGCGATTTTTTTAAAAGGGATTTTTCAAATTAAGCAACATGCTATTAAAAAGGTAGAAGTTCATTTGTAACTTATCCAAGGGCTTAATGTCTCATATTTATAAAAACCATAGAATAAATAAATTAATTATATTTAATCTAGTCCAATCCGTCTCTGATGGTGTCTTTACCCTCAAAGCGGTATTCCTAAACTAACCAATTAGATGAAAAGAAGAGATTTTATTTACCTGACGGGCATGGGCGCTTCTGCAGCCATGATGCCCTCAATTCCGGTATGGGGACACGATGTCCCTCTGGATGCCGCATTGGACCGGATCGATCCGGCATTGAAAAAACGAATGGCCGATGTGGCCCTGAATGCTGCAAGATCGCGCGGTGCTACTTATACTGATGTCCGCATCGGACGATATCTAAACCAGTTTGTCGTAACCCGGGAAGATAAAGTTCAGAATATTGTGAACACCGAAAGCTACGGCATGGGTGTCAGAGTAATTGCCAATGGCAGCTGGGGTTTTGCAGCTACCGATAAAATGGATACCGACAGCATTGCCAAAGCAGCAGAACTTGCTGTTGCAATTGCCAAAGAAAACTCACGCTTGCTAACAGAACCTGTTCAGCTAGCCCCTCAAAAGGGTTATGGCGAAGTTAGCTGGAAAGCGCCGATAGAAAAGAATGCCTTTGAAGTGCCGATGAAGGAAAAAGTGGATCTTTTACTTTCAGTGAATGATGCTGCTTTGAAAGGCGGAGCGAATTATGCCAATTCAATCCTCTTTCTGGTGAACGAACAAAAATATTTTGCCTCTACCGATGGTTCCTATATCGATCAGGATGTACACCGGATCTGGCCAACGTTCTTCCTGACCAAGATTGATGCGAAATCAGGCAAATTCGAAACCCGTAATGCCTTAAGTGCACCAATGGGAATGGGTTATGAATACCTGCAGGCTGGTCCGGAGCATAAAATAAAGGGCATTACAACCCTTTACAAAGGCCGCTATGATATGCTGGAAGATGCTAAATCTGCAGCAGAGCAGGTGGGACAGAAAATTACAGCCAAATCAGTTGAAGCCGGTAAATACGACCTGGTTCTGGATCCTTCACACCTGTGGTTAACTATTCATGAATCTTCAGGGCATCCAACAGAACTGGATCGTGTACTGGGTTACGAAGCGAATTTCGCAGGAACCAGTTTTCTTACCCTCGATAAATGGCAATCAAAGAACTTCAAATACGGCAGTGAGCTGGTCAATATCCAGGGTGATAAAACACAGCCGGGATCTCTGGGTGCTGTAGGTTATGACGATGAAGGGGTAGGTACCAAAAAATGGGATATCATTAAAGATGGAGTACTGGTAAATTACCAGGCTATCCGCGATCAGGCACATATTGTAGGCTTGAATGAATCGCAGGGTTGCTGCTACGCCGATAACTGGAGCAGTGTTCAGTTCCAGCGTATGCCAAATGTATCCCTGATGCCGGGCAAACAGAAGAAAAGTATTGATGATCTGATCAAAAACGTCGAAAAGGGGATTTATATCATTGGTGATGGTTCATTCTCCATCGACCAGCAGCGTTATAATTTCCAGTTTGGCGGACAGCTTTATTACGAAATTAAGGAAGGAAAAATTGCCGGAATGCTCAAGGATGTTGCCTACCAGGCCAATACACAGGAATTCTGGAATGCCTGCAGTGATATGTGCGATGAAAGCGATTATCGTCTGGGCGGCTCTTTCTTTGATGGTAAGGGGCAGCCGATGCAAACCAGTGCGGTATCGCATGGTTGTGCGACCACACGCTTTAACGGAGTTAATGTAATTAATACAGCTAGAAAAATCTGAGGATAAGATCATGTCAATATTAAGTAAAGAAGAGGCACAGGCTTTATTAAAGAAAGTGCTCAGCTATTCCAAAGCAGATGAATGTGAGGTAAACCTCAATGGTTCTGATGCCGGAAATATACGTTATGCCCGCAATTCGGTTTCTACAAGCGGAGGGATCAGCCAGAATACCCTGGTCGTATCCTCGGCCTTCGGTAAAAAACTGGGTGTAGCCACCATCAATGAGTTTGATGATGAATCCCTGAAAAAAGTGGTTCAACGGGCTGAAGAAACAGCCATGCTCGCTCCCGAAAATCCGGAATTTGTATCATTTCTGGGTCCGCAGGTTTATCCAAATTCGCCAACTTTTGTACAGGCAACTGCGAATATGGGTCCAAAAGAACGCGCCGATGCAGTTGCCGACAGTCTGCAGATCTCAAAAGACAATAAGCTGACTGCCGCAGGCTTTCTGGAGAATAATACCTCCTATGCCGCTATGATGAATTCTACCGGCCTTTTTGCCTACAATACGTCCACAGGTGTCAGCTTTAATGTCACCTTGCGTACGGAAGATGGTAAAGGCTCGGGCTATGCCACCAAATCATTTAATGATTTCAATAAAATGGATGTGAAGGCGGCCACTTCATCAGCAGCTTCCAAGGCAGCACGTTCTGCAGCAGCCAGAGCCATAGAACCTGGTAAATACACGGTCATTCTGGAACCTGCAGCTGCCCTTGTATTGCTGGAGAATATGTTCTTCGGTATGGATGGCCGTCAGGCGGATGAAGGCAGAAGCTTTATGAGCAAACCCGGCGGATTGACCAAACTGGGTGAGAAACTGCTGGATGAGCGAGTAAATATTTATTCAGATCCTTTTCATCCCGAAATGCCAACCAGCACCTGGAGCGGTGACGGAAGACCCCAGGAAAAAATAAACTGGATTGAGAACGGGGTCATGAAAAACCTGTTCTATTCGCGCTACTGGGCACAGAAGAAAGGTATAAAGGCCATTCCGCCACCCGACGCCGTAATCATGGCGGGTACGGATCAATCGCTGGAAGACCTGATCAAAGGCACAGAAAAGGGCATTTTGGTTACCCGTTTATGGTATATCCGCAGTGTGGATCCTCAAACAGTTCTGCTTACCGGACTAACCCGCGATGGTACTTTCTATATCGAGAATGGAGAGATCAAATTCCCGGTGAAGAACTTCAGGTTCAATGAAAGTCCGATCATTATGCTGAATAACCTGGAAGCCCTGGGCAAACCTGAACGGACAGTGAGCGGCGAATCAAACACCAATGCATTGATACCGCCGATGAAGATAAGGGACTTTACGTTCTCATCCCTCTCTGATGCAGTATAGCTAATCCCTGCGATAAGACTCTGTGTTCTTGGCCCTGTGGTCGGTCCTGTGGTCGGTGTTATCACCGACCACATAAATCCTTACAGCGACTACCTTAATTTCACTATCTTAGCTTTCAGATGATTGAGAGAGTGGTTGGTGATAACACCAACCACAGGGTAATCAGCATTTTCCCATATTGAATTTCCAAAATTTTTTGCAGTATTTTAGTAAAAAATAAGTAAATAAATATGTCTGATACAAAAATTTTTGAACCTGGATCATATCGTTATCTTCGGGGTGTAAGGCAGTATTCTGCAGGTATAACGGCACTGGATGGTTATAGATTAGAACGTGTACGATTCAGTCGGCCGCTGCCACTAAAAGAGGGCTTCTTACGCATCCGACAACATCTCGACACTTTAGGTCGTCCGCTCGCTGCATTTGGAGCCTGCGAATTACGTTCACCCGAGCCATTTACCGAACAAGGCTTTGTTGACTTTAATAACCTTTATATAGGTACTTTAAAAGAGTGGGGTATTTACGAAGAGGGTGGTGACAATCCCGTAGCTCGCTCAAATGTCATTCCAGAGTTGAATAAACCATTGAGTCCGAGTATTCATGCTTTTACTTACACAATGCCTGATGCTAAGGCAAAACCCTCTTTTGTAATCGCTGGTAGTGCTGAAGCTCCAGAGGGTATGAGTGATTATCGTACTCACAGTATTAGTCTTGGTGACATATCCCAGGAGGGCTTAATGAAAAAGGGACGCTGGGTGCTTAATGAGATGGAACGTCGGATGGCTGGTCTTGGCTTTAGTTGGGCAGATTCTACGGCAACCCAGTTGTATACTATCCATAACATTCACCACATAATGGTCAACGAAATTGTAAAGCGTGGCGCAGCATTAAATGGTATTGACTGGCATTACAATCGGCCTCCAGTCCAGGATTTAGAGTTTGAAATGGACTGTCGCGGAGTTTATGCTGAAATCGTTATAGATACAAGATAGTCCAATTTCCTGTGGTCGGTGTTCTCACCGACCACTTAAATCCTTCCCACGACTACCCTAATTTCACTATTTTAGCTCTCAGGTGGTTGGTAAAAGATGGTTGGTGATAACACCAACCACAGGGCCCAGGTGGACCACAGGTAATACAATTTTTATGAAAAAAATATTTCTAATCCTCTGCCTTGCAATTATCACTAATTCAGGTTTCGCACAAAAAGGCTGGACCAATCTATTCAATGGCAAAGACCTCAAAGACTGGAAAGTGAAGATCAATGGCCACCCTTTGAATGATAATTATGCGAATACCTTTCGGGTTGAAAACGGAGTAATGAAGGTCTCATACGATGGCTATTCTGAATGGAAAGACCGCTACGGACATATATTTTATAAAAAACCTTTTTCAGCTTATGTTCTCGTGGTGGAATACCGCTTCACTGGTGAGCAAATCCCCGGCGGACCGGGATGGGCGATCCGTAATAGCGGGGTAATGCTGCACGGACAGTCGCCCGAAAGTATGGGTTTGAATCAGGATTTCCCGATTTCACTCGAAACCCAGTTTTTAGGCGGAAACGGTAAAGATGAAAGAAGCACACTGAATCTATGCACCCCCGGAACAAATGTATTTCTTGACGGAAAGCTGTTCACTCCGCATTGCGTTAATTCAACATCAAAAACCTATCATGGCGACCAGTGGGTCAGGGCAGAGATTGTTGTCCTGGGCGACTCATTGGTAAGTCATCGCCTCGAAGGCAAAGAGGTCTTTAAATATACCAAACCACAAATAGGTGGCGGAAGTGTTTCCAACTTCGACCCTGCGGTTAAGGTTGATGGAAAAGCTTTAAAAGAAGGATATATTTCTCTTCAAAGTGAAAGTCACCCGGTTGAATTCAGAAACGTGAAATTATTCAATCTGGCGAAATACATGAATGATCCTGCAAAACTGGAAACTAAGCTTCAAGCTATTTTGCAACGATAATACTCAGAGCCAAAAGCAGAAAGCCAAAAGCTTAAAGCAGAAAGCTTAAAGCAGAAAGCTTAAAGCAAAAAGGGAATTCCAATTAATAATTAAACTCTATACTAAAGTTGCGTTTAACAGGCAACTGATAACAGACAACAGATATCCTCAATTCCCCATCGGTCTTCCTTCTGGAAAAACAATCGGGATCCTATCCGGATCTTTCGTGTTTTTCTTACCTGTAAAATTTGCCGTAAGAAATTCACCCATATCGATCTTACCTGAAATAGTATCCCCGCTGATCGTGCCTGCAAAAGTATAGCTAACTGCCGGCCTGCGTCCCGGACTCAGGAATTTCACTTCATTCCCTTCAATACATCCGGAAACTTCACGTACAGAGAAATCGGTTTTATGGATTCCTTTGAGCCAGTTTCCATCCTGTTCAAGATAAAGTATATGATCACTTTTGCTGCTGAAATAATCTATTTCCAGATCCCAGCGACCGCCTATTTTTGAACTTGGCGCCTTCATCGCTGTTTCAGCCTTCGGGCTTCTCTTCTTTGAAAGCAATTCAAAGATTTTATCTCCAACAATCTTATCCTGACCCGGCTGCATTTGTGATGCATTAATTGAAATAGAGGCCATTCCGGGATCTGTGCTTCTTCCTCCACCTACAGTAATTCTGGGCTTAGAACTGATCAGCTCCTGAATAAGTTCTGCACTGCTCAAATGCAATTTCTCCGGATCCCATGAAATGTTTAAAGAAGCACTGCGGTTATTAATTCCTTCAGGCTCACGAATCGTAGTTTTTATGCTCCCGATTCCGGAAACTCTTTTGGCAATAGCATTCACCCAGGTCATCCAGTTCTTCTCGCGTGCAGCATGGTCCATTTTCACCCAGGTTTCTACTGCTGCCAGCATACCAAGAGTCTCCTCACGGCCTACCTTATTATCACGGCCTGCACCATGATGAGGTGAACTTGCCTGCCAGGCTGACATGAGAATATTTTTAGGGCCAAGCAGGAGTCCGGCACATTGCGGACCGCAAATGGCTTTTCCACCACTATAAGCAACCATCGTTGCCCCATTCTTCAGATGTACATTCGGAATGGTCAGTATTTCGGCTGCGGCATCTGCAAGAATTGGAATATTTAAAGGTTTAGCGAGCGCGGCAATAACTTCAAGACTCATCGGTCCCGGAACCAGATTACCGCCGCTGAGTTTGATCATTGCGGTCTTCGGACCTAAAGCTTCCTTAAGTTCTTCAATAGTTTCAACCCGTATGATCTTTACCCCGATATTCTGTATGGCAAAATCGTAGGCACTGAATGATCCGTTAGGAATGATCACTTCCGTCTTTTCCAGTCCTGAAAGATCCGGAATGCGATGCAGCTTCTCGGGATTTCCTCCGGCCACACAGGCAGCGGTAGCCATTTTAAGGGCCGCCGCACAGCCGGCAGTCACCATTCCCCAATCTGCCCTGGTCAGTTCTGCCAGTCGTTTCCCAACCGCATCGGCCAGCTCATCCATCTGAACAAAATGTCTTGAGGCTGAATCCATTGCCGCTCTAACCTCCGGAAGTTCAATCGAACCACCTATAATGGTAAATGTTCCACGGCAGTTAATTACCGGTTCAACACCAATCGACTGGAATATTTGCGGACCGGGAGTAAGAGGACCATCAGGCAATACCGGAGATATGAATTCATTTATGCCGGCCATAGCTGTTTCTGATGACCCTGCCAAAGCTCCTGCCAATGGCAGAAAGGTCAGGCCTTTGATTAATTCCCTTCTTTTCATAGATGATAAATTTATACAAGTTTCCCTGAGAGCAATTTCATGTAATTTTCAGAGAATAACAAAAATTGCCTGATGAAAACGTTGGTCTGAGGGAATTGGTTGGTGAGAACACCAACCAAAGGGAAAAGCTTTTAATATCTTCTTTATTAAGCCGTTGAATGAATTTATCTGATTGACTTACAGAAACTTATAATTGTTTTATAAATTAAAACTAACAAATTAGTTGTATAACTAAATATTTAGTTATAGCTTTATGCTACCGATTCGAATCAGGTATCATTAATTGTATCAGACATTAAATGAAATTATATGGACAATAGTTCGTTAATCAATTAAAATGATTGCAAGATGTTCACTTTATTGTATCAGCTGGCTATTTTTTATCGGTCTATGTACAGAGGTGTTTGCACAAGCCAGATTTGCGAAAACAAACGTGCAATTAGCTAAGCTACAAAAGCTGCAAACTGCTGTTGAGTCGAATCCCGGTAATTTGAAAACTCACGAAGCGTTTATCGAAGCCTTAGATCCGGATGACCCCTATCTTAAAAGCCAATATGCTATTTGGTTAAAACGTTTCCCAAAATCCCCTATAGTCCCGTTTGCCATAGGAAGGATTCTGGAAAGCAGGCGCGATCCTGATGCGAGAAATTTTCTGCTTAAATCAGTTGAATTAAAGCCCGACCTTGCGGAAGCATGGAATTTGCTCGCAATGGAGGCCGAATTAAAGGGAGAAAGTGAATTATTTCGTGAGTATTCGGGGCATGCCAAAAAAGTTGATCCCGAAAATCCGAAGTATGCATTTTTTTACGCTTACTCGCATAAAGATCTGGATCCAGTCAGATACGATTCTTTAATGCTCGCAGTAGTATTTCGTTTCCCTGAAAGCGAACCTGCAGCCCTGGCACTTTATTGGCTTGCTGAAAATTCAAAAAATGAAAACGAAAAAATAGCCTTTTATGAACAATTATTAAAAAGATATTCCGCCCGGCCATCTAATTCATCTTCTTTTGGAATAGATGCTTATTTCAATTTCCTTCTTGATAAAAACCCGCAAAAAGCATTTGAAGTAGCTTTGAATATGGTTATAGAACCAAAAACAAATCACTATGAATGGGATAAAAAATTAAAATATGCAAGAGCTTTCAGAGATGCAAAAAGCTTTCTGGATAAGAAGGAATCCTCAATCACGCTTGAGATACTCCGCAGTATACCTGAATTTCAAAATCATGAAAGATATATTTTGCTCAAAACAGAGGCCATAGAAGCCACTATATCTACCACTGCAGCATACGATAGTCTCTCTGCTATCTATGCAAAAAGGCCAGGTGATAAAATTCGCATTGCACTCCTGAACTATGGTGAAAAACTTAATAAAAATGATCAACAGGTAGAATCAGACATATTCACTTTACGCGAATATGAAGCCATTGCTGCAACAGATTTTTCCCTGGAGCTGTATGATACTATTAAAAGAGTTTCTCTGGCTGATTATAAAGGTAAAATAATATTGCTCACCCACTGGTTTCCGGCTTGCTCCCCTTGCAGGGCAGAATTCCCTCATTTTGAATCGGTCATTAAAAAGTTTAGTAATCAGGAAGTCATCTACCTGGCCATTAACACTGAAAGAAAACAGGATGCCTATGTAATGCCCTTTATAAAATCTAAAAATTATAGTTTTATTCCACTAAAGGAGGAGCCAAGAGATAAGGGTAATTTGATTTATAATGGAGTGCCGAAAAATTATCTGATTGATCAAAAGGGCAAAATTATATTCTCTGATTTTCGAATTGATGAAAGTAATGAAGACATGCTGGAGTTGATGATCACTGAGCTACTCAAAAAGGAACGAATAAATTAAAACCTTACCAAATAAACCGATTTGAATTTGGTACGGTCAAAGAGATCAAATGACTGTGTTCTATTTCGTCGTTTCTGCCCAAAAAACTCAAAACTCTTTCAGAATTAGATCAATACCTCTCGGAAAGTGAAAACGGGCTTAGCAAAATTTATAAGATGAAGGTGAGGATAAGGGGGAATGGGGAATTGGAAATCGGGAGTAAAATTAATAATCTTTATTCATCATCTATAATAACAATAGTTCGTTAATCAATTAAGCGGCAATAGTGCCATAGTAAATAAGTTCTTTGACATGCCTCTGATTTTTAGTCAACTGTGAGTTAAGCCCGAACATGGTAAAAAAACGTTCAAGCAGTAAAGCAGTGTGGTTCATGGTTTTAATATCATTCATCGAGAAGACATTTCGTTGATCCCCGGGTATGCTTATCCAATGCATGGCTTTGGCAATATTGTTTGATGATAAAGCTGCATTGAACTGAAAATACAATTTATTTTCACTCCTGGCCTGGCAATCGTTTAATCCAGTAATTCCTTTGTAGTCGGTCCTGTGGTCGGTGTTCTCACCGACCACCTGTACTTCTACAACAGAGGATATTTCTCGTAGTTGGTGTTATCACCGACCACATATACCCTCACCTTAATTTTACTATCTTAACTTCCAAGTGCTGGGAGAGTGTGTGGTTAAAGAGGGAGTGGTTGGTGATAACACCAACCACAGGGAAACACCAACCACAGGGAAATTATTGTAGGCGGCAAATTGGTGCGGGTATTACACTTGTAATTCAGCATGTGTTCAAATGATAGAAGTTGTTACTTTTCATTTCCTATGCCCTCTTGTTTCTTTGTAGCCTTTCCTTCTCTTCTTCATCAATCATAAGATACCGGATGATTAAGCCTATCAGAATACCAATATTCTCAGCCCACGGATTATATTCTTCATTTACATATCCTGTCATCATAACTGCACCTATTGTTAATACAGCCAATATTAATAGTACCAATGCTGTTTCCTTTTTATATATGGGGGCTATATAAGCAGCAGTAATTATATACACTTGACCCGAAAATAAGCCCGCTATGAATGCGTAAAAATATTTCTTCATCCATTCCTCAGAAACCAAAGATTGATTAATAAGTAATGTTAAATCTCCCAATATCTTAATTATGGGAGAAGTGATGATGTAAGCTATTAAGGCAATTGGTAATACAGCTATCCAACGAAACCAATAGCTTTTAGGACTTTCAAAATAAGTTGTTAGTGACATTGCGGTTAAGTTAAGAGGGTTAAACACTACAATATAACTGTAATTATTTGACTGTTAGGGTTTCTATGTTTCTAATTATTATATTTATTGTTTAACGTGTATGCAAATGAAAGAAATTAACAAGAGACTAAGTAAATGCAGGGGAATTTTGTTTTATCCGGCAGAGGACGATACACCCGATATATGTGGCTTTTTATTTTCCGATGCAAGAGAAGGCGTGGAAATATTTAAGTACATATTAGATAAATCAATTGATGAATTTATTAAACCAGTTTTTAAATACGTTGGGAATAATAAAATACATGTTAGGATAATGGACAGCAATAATAACCTAATTGCGTTGGGAACAGATATTTACATTAATGACGCTGCCTACAAGGCTTTAAAAAAGGCATATAAAGACGTTCCGGAAAATACGGTTGGAGTTGCTGTATTTATTAGTTCAAACGGATTGAAAATTCAGCCTATATCTTCAGATAAGGTTGTATTAACAATGAAAGGGTATTCTGTTTTTGAAAATTGATCGTTCAATTCAGTATCAAGTAACACCATTTTAACAACACCAAATTCATCTCTAATAAATTTAGCTTGTTGTAAATTCATCTCTTCCGGAATGTTTTTATTTCCCATGATTTAATGGCTTTATTGTGCTATTTAAATCTCAACGCAAAAATTAGTTTTTGCAAATAAATGTGAAAATGCTTTGCATTTTCAAACCCAAAATCAACCAACCATTTTTTCAGAAACAGGTAATATTCTGCCTAAAATCACCAGGGCAACCAAAAAACAGTAAGTGTCTAAAGGGGATATACACCTTAATTGAAATTAAAATACCTGATTTACAGATATTTATAAAACAAAATAGAATTTTTTAATTAAAAACTAATTAATTAGTTGTATAACTAAATATTTAGTTTTAAATTAGTATTACCAATTCGAAGAAGGTATAATTAATCTTATCAGACATTAAAACTAGCTCATATGGAGATAAAGGAATTAACAAAAGCAGAAGAGCAGATCATGCAGGTTCTGTGGGATCTGAAAAAAGGATTCGTAAAAGATGTGGTAGATCAGCTTCCGGAACCGAAACCGGCCTACAATACCGTTTCAACGATTATCCGCATTCTGGAGACCAAGGGCTTTATAGATCATGAAGCCTTCGGGAAAAGTCACAGGTACTTCCCTGTCATCGGAATTGAAGAATACAAAAGCTTTGCAACCGAAAAACTACTGAGCGGATATTTCGACAATTCGGTCGAGAATATGTTCTCCTTCTTCGTTAAGGAGAAAAAACTCGACCTGAAAGAAGCAGATGAGATCATGAAACTGATTGAAAAACTAAAGAACAAGTAAAATGAACATCCTGAATTATCTTTTACAGACAAACCTGTATCTGATCCTGTTCATGGGATTCTATACATTGGTGCTGAAGAACGAGACTTTCTTCAGACAGAACCGTTTCTACCTGAATACGAGTATACTCCTTTCATTTATCATTCCATTCATCAATTCAGACTGGTTTCAAGAGCTTTTTATTACGCAAAAACTAAGGGAAACAATCGTTCCGACTCAGATGATCTACGAAACTGTGGTAGTAGGAGCGGATGAGGGAACAAGTAATTGGGCAATCGGTGATATAATTTTATGGGTTTATTCTGGTGTGATGGCAATGCTATTGTTTCGTTTTCTAATCAGAATGGTACTGTTGAACTCCAAACTCAAACCAAAAAAGGGGGCGGCTTATTCATTTTTCAACACGATGGTTGTAGACAGGGAACTGCCTGAATCAGGAATTATCATCGATCATGAAAAAGTACACATGAGGGAATGGCATTCTGCCGATGTTCTGTTCATTGAACTTGCCTCGATCATCAATTGGTTTAATCCCGTAGCATACCTGTACAAAAAGGAAATCAGGCATATTCATGAATTCATTGCTGATGAGGAAGCCGCATCAGGCATGTTAAACAAATCAGATTATGCCCTTTTGCTGTTCAGTAATACCCTGGGAGTTCAACCCGATCAGTTAAGTAATAATTTTTTTAATAACTCACTTTTAAAAAGACGTATAATCATGCTAAATAAAAATAAATCACGCAGAACCGGACTTTGGAAATATGGTTTTTCTGCCCCTCTTTTTGCTTTAATGCTGATTTTCTCAGCTGCCAGTGTTGCTACTGAAAACACTAACCTGATTGCAGGAGCAGAAAAACTAATAAGCCCTTTAAAAACAGAGGAACATTCAATAGTAAAATCTTCCCCAAAAGTGTCTGAAAAAAAATCAGATAAAAAGATAATGTTAAAAAACTCTTCGGCAATTCGATCTGGGGTCTCTTCAAACACTGAAAACACACAAATTTTCAACGCATTATGGAATCACATCAAGAAAAACATACGGTATCCCGCCTCTGCCAGACAAAATAAGATTACCGGCTATGAGATCGTATATTTTAATGTTCAGAACGGAAAGATATCCAATGTAAAAATAGCCAAAGGCTTACAAAGCGATATAGACAAAGAGGTTCTGAGAACTTTTAATTTATTCAAAGAATCCATTCAGGCTGAAGATGGAAACTATTCCATGGCTCTGGCTTTTCAGTTAACAGGTATTGAGTCTAATCTGGGGGTATTACCTGCTACTGGTAAAAATTACTTTTTAGGATCCATTTCTGTTTCGGCAATCGGAGGGCCACAAAAAGCTGGAACAACTGCCAGCAATTCTTCTTCATCTGAAGTTTTAATTGTAAATAATTTTGGGAATGTTGATGTCCTGCCGGAGTTTCCCGGAGGTATGAAAGGTTGGGGAGATTACCTTCAATCAGCTCTTAAATATCCGGATGAAGCAAAGAAAAACAAGATTACCGGCAGAGTAATACTTAGCTTCATTGTACTAAAAAATGGCAGCATAATAGATATCAAAGTTTTAAGGGGCATCGGTGGCGGTACTGATGAAGAAGCAGTTAGGGTAGTAAAAGAAAGTCCGAAATGGAAACCCGGTATATTAAAGGGAGAGCCGGTAAATGTCGCCTATACCATGCCCATATTTTTCAAGTTACCGGAACCAAAAGCTAATTAACCTGAGGCTTAGTATAAAGGATATATCTGAAGGCCTTCGGATATATCCTCATTTATTCCGGCTTTCAGGATTGTTTTTTACCTGATACCTCATCCATCTCGAAATAAAATGTGGAACCCTCATCCTCTTTACTATCCACTTTTATTTTACTTCCATGATACCGCAGGATCTCTGAACACAGGTAAAGACCTATTCCGAAACCGGATACATTCTTTAGCTTGTCATTCTCTACCCGGTAAAACCGTTCAAACAATCTATTCTGATCAGTATGGCTGATCCCGATACCCTCATCCCTGACATAGATTCTCACTTTCCCATCCTTTCTGGTACAGCCCATGGTTACAGAGCTTCCTTTATGGGAATATTTGATCGCATTACTCAATAAATTGATAAGTACCTGAACTATTTTATCCTTATCAGCATGAATCATTATTCTTTCACAATCCTGCAGTTTAACAGTATGTCCGGATGCAAGGAAGCGGGCCTCATGAACCATGTCTTCAAACACAGGCTGTAATTCAAAGTTTACTTTATGCAGATGGATCTTGCCCTCTTCGAGCCTGGCCAGACTTAAAAAATCATTGATCATGGAGGTCATTTTATTGGTCTGTATCTCCGCCCTGGTCAGGGCATTGATATCAAAGTTTTTCTCCTCCTTCCTGGCTTTAGCCAATAATACCTGAATATATGATTTAACGGAAGTAAGCGGGGTTTTAAGCTCGTGACTTACCATAGCTATAAAATCATTTTTTCTACGCTCCTCCAGTTTTTTGCTGGTAATGTCCCGGGCAATTTTAGAAAATCCTATAATATTATTCCGGCTGTCCCTGATGGGGGAGATGGTTAAGGAAATATCCAGGATCTTATTATCTTTTGTAACCCGTTTTGTTTCAAAATGCTCAACCCTTTCGCCCTTTCTCAGACGCGCCAGGATCAGAGGTTCCTCCTCAGAGCGGTCAGGAGGTATCAGGGTCAGAACTGATTTTCCTATAATCTCAGAATCCCGATAACCGAACATCCTTTCGGCCGCTTCATTCCAGCTGGTAATGATCCCTTCGGTTGTTTTACTGATAATAGCGTCATCGGAAGAATGAACTATTGCAGCCATCCTCGCTGCTCCGGCTTCAGCTTTTTTAAAATCAGTGATATCCATGGAAATGATCAGACCGGCATAAACTTCATCATTTTCATCTTTAAGCGGAATCATATGCACAATAAAATCTTCGCCGCTGGCCGCTTTACGCTCCTCAGAAAATTTTTCTCCGGCCAAAACCCGTTCAAAAAGAGTTTTTGAGTTTTCGTACCTCCCGGGAGGAAGCACATCAGATGGATGCTTCCCTTCATAGTTATTTCTATCATAACCGAATTTCTCCATAATATCTCCTTCAACCAGGATGAAACGCTGCTGAGTATCGATCACGATGATCAGTGAGTTGGGGATATTCATAGCGATAGACCTGAAAAGTTTTTCGCTTTTATTGATCCGCTCAATGGCAAGTTTACTTTCTGTAATGTCTATAACAGTTCCGATAAATCTGTCGGCCTGCTTATCTGCATTCAGATATACCTCTCCCTGAGCACGGATCCATCGGACACCCTGATCATCAAAGCGAAGGATACGGTAAGTAATATCATAGGATCCATCACCAGCCGGGTCTATTGATCTTTTTATCGCCTGCTGTACATACTCCCTGTCATCGGGATGAATATGTTCAGCAAACACCCCGAAATCGACTTCAGCATCAGCAGGCAGACCGTAGATATTTTTACACACTTCAGACCAGTTCAGTTTTCCGCTCTGCGGATTGTAATCCCAGGTCCCGAGTTTAGTCGAAACGACAGCCATCCTTAATCTGGCTTCACTTTCTTTAAGCTCGGTCAGAAGAACTTCTTTATCTTCTTGCTCTTTCAGGACTTCTGTGACATCCCGTGTAAAACATCTTGTATGGATGAATTTGCCATCTTTCCTGAAGACATTGGAATTGATAAGAACCTGTTTTACAGATCCGTCTTTGCACAGGAGCCTGGCGGGATAATTTCGAATAATTTCACCTTTTGCCAGACGGGTTAAAATATCATTTATCGTCTCCTGGTCAGCATGAAATTTCTTAACCGGAAATCCGATGTATTCTTCCTTCGTATAACCAAGAAAATCGAGTTCGTCCTGGTTGGCCCATATAATTATTCCTTCACTGTCAACCCAGTGAAGGGCTATAGTTGCATTCTCTAAAAAATCAGTAAGCTCCTCTATACGGGATTTTAATTCCTTTTCTCTCTTTTTGTAATTCGCAAGTTCCTCCTCAAGTTCTTCCGGGTTTCTCATAATTCATGCTCTTTCATAGGATAAGGAAATTAAATATTATTGGGTTATGAGTTATGAGCTTCTAATCAGCTGACCCGCAATTGATAACTGGCAACTTATAACTCAAATCAGCCTGTCCCTGATCACAAGCGTGCCTGCTATCCGGTCGTGCAAACATTGCTGCCTTTTATCAAAAAAGCCAATAATATAACCGATTCCGATTGTTCCTGCACTGAGGATCTTGCTTAAATTTCTAAGTATGGAACGCCCTGATTTTATCGGGACACCCTGCTCATCGCTAACCTTCAGCCCTAATAACACTTTGCCCCAGGTACCCTGTCTCGCCGAAGCTTCCATCAAAATACTATAGATCATTTTTGCGACAGGTATAATGGCCAGTCCGGCTAATGAAACTACAATACGCAATTGTTTCTCATCAATAAAAAGCACGACCATCGTTGCTATTACACAATATATGCCAAAAATAATGAAGTAGTCTATAATTACCGCGAGCAAGCGGATATCCAGCGAGGCGAAGTACTGCGGTTCTCTGATATGTCTTTTTAAGCCAAGAAGATCACATAATTCGGGGACATCATGTGCTTCTTTATAGTCATCCATATCCTCTGTTTTAACAAAAGTTCCTGGTTTGATCCCAAGATCCTTCATCTGTTCTACCGAATAGGGACCGGCTGGTTTCCCTTCAATAACTACAAAGTATTCTTTCATTTTTTAAATAGAAAAGCGGAGGCACCCCGGATTAAATCCGGGGTGCCTCCTGCTATTATTCCAACAAATATATTTAATACTTTTTAACTTCAAATGATGAGAGTCCGCCTTTCAGACTTATATTGATCTTATTGCCGGCAGCATTATAATTACTGGTTTCATAAGTTCCGTCGGCCTGTTTTATAAAGCCGATAAAATCTTTGGATGACAGGCCACTGTCAACCTCGATCCGGCAGCCTGATGCCGATGGAACCTCGATCTCCACACTGGCCACCCCGGTTTCAACAAATACATCGGTAACCGGTTCAGCAGAGCCTATCTTTGCTTCAAAGGAAGCTGCTCCTCCTTCAAATCTCAGAGTCCTTACTTTATAGGATGCCAGGTCGAAAATAGCTTCCCCTGCCCCCATTTCTATCTTAATATCCCAAACCGGAGACTTATGTATGCGAAGCCTGGTTTCATTTCCTTCCATTTCATCCAGACTCCACCTTTGTTTATTGTTACGCATCCTGAAATTCAGTACTTCCACTGAATCATCAGTGCTTTTGTTCAGGGTGTATCTGCCGTATTGCTGTTTAACCTCTGCCTCA
Source organism: Pedobacter sp. (assembly GCA_036677005.1). Classification (GTDB taxonomy): domain Bacteria; phylum Bacteroidota; class Bacteroidia; order Sphingobacteriales; family Sphingobacteriaceae; genus Daejeonella. Next base: position 12,756 of record JAKFBV010000017.1, on the reverse strand, counting down.
AACAGGTTTGAAGTACTGTCTCCAAGCCTGTAGCTGGTTGCTCCACCCTGAATGTTTAAACGGGCCCGCTTTATGCCTCCGTAAGGTTCAGAAAATGTATTGCTTTCAGACCAGACTGTATCTTTCCGGCTCCTGTCATTATCATTATGAAAATTAAACCAGCTTCTGCTTCTATCGGGACGGGTACCCTGATATCCAATAAAGGAAAGAGTAATAATGGTGATGGCTGTGGCCAGAATAGGGGCAGAATTTTTATTGCCAAACCTGCTCAAGAGCATGTTTGCCCCGATCAGGATAAAGACCACAGGCCAGAAGCGCCATACAGAACCCCAGTAAAATTCGATCACATTAAAGTTATCAAGAAGGAAAATAGTTCCTATAAAAATGAGGATCAGGCCCCATACTATTTTTTCGGTTTTCATAATGGCTTATTTGGAGTTTCGTCAGTATTGGTGTTTGTTTCTTCGCCGCCTTCAGAACTTGTAGCTGCCGGCTCAGGTGTAATAATGGGTTCATTTAAGTCCGCATCCATGTTCCATTCCTCTTTCCAGGGTTCTTTTTTGGCAGAACGTGCAAGGGTATATAATCCCATCGCAATTAATATCAGCGGCCAGAGATTATGGATCTCTACCCAATCAGGAATAAGGTCAAACTCATTGAGAAGAAAGAAAGTTCCGAAAAAGATAAAGATCGAACCTGCGATGATGCGCCCATTACCCTTACCCGTCTTTTTAAGGGGGTATGCCTCTCCCGAAACCGGGTTATTCGGATTTGCCTGATCATAAACTTTATAATCAGCATTAAATTTTGCGTAATCAGGGATGTAAGGTTTTCTCGGGACCGCGATCCAGAGTACGATGTAAGCCAGTAATCCTGAAGCGCCTGCCATTACGGCCACAACAAATGCGATCCGTATCCAGGTAACATCAACATCGAAATAATCTGCCAGTCCGGAACATACGCCGGCAATCATTTTATCCTGCTCGTTGCGTTGAAGTCTCTTTTCCATTTTTTTGTTTTTAATCAGCCAGTTTAGTTTTAACGTCTTGGTTCAATTTTGCTTTTTTGCTTTTATTGAATGATCAAAACTAAGGCTTGATTCTCATCTGCAAAATACCAATTAGGTAGGTTATCTTAAGTTCTCGGTAAAGCACCTTAAATTGTCGGTAAATATCAAAAAATAAAAAATCAAATCACTGAATCACTCCTTTCAGAGGCCTGATGAAGATCTCATCAACATTTGCACCCGCGCTCATCTGCAAACAATGGATTATGGTCCTGGCAATATCCTCAGCTGAAATAAATCGTTCAGGAGGCAGGCTTGTTCCCGACCAGGAATCCGTTAAGGTTGAGCCCGGCAAAATGGCAGTAACCTTTATCCCAAAGGCCGACAACTCCTCTCTCAATATCCTGGTTAGACCTAACAATGCCATTTTGCTGATACTGTATGAGCCGGCACTGATTACCGGATCTATACTTGCTACAGAGCAGATATTGATAATATGCCCAGCACCCTTCGTGATCATTTTAGCGGCAAAGAACTTACATAGATAATGAGGGGCAAAAACATTTACTTTCATTTGCCTCTCCAGGGATGTTTCTTCCTCTTTCAGGAGTTCTGATGGCAAAAACAAGCCGGCATTATTGATCAAAACATCAGTATTACCTAAGTTTTTATGAGCAAATAAAGCAAAATCATGGACATCAGAACTATTTTCCATATCAGCGCTCAATCCATAAAACCGGAGATGAGGGTAAGTTTCATTCAATTCGTCAAGGAAAGTATTCAGCTCCTTTTCATTTCTTGCACACAAAGCGACATTATAATTGTTATCCGCAAGATGCATGACGACAGCCCTGCCCATTCCTTTAGTTGCACCGGTTACAATAGCATTCATAAGTTAAAATTAACAAAATCAATAAGGGAGTCTATTTAAAGATAAGTCATAATCTCAATTCATTACCTTTGCAAAATTATCCGCCTGCCTCCGGAAGAAGATAATTTTATATTATTATTGTATAAAAAGTAAAATAAACAATTATCACATGATATTTCACCCATTAGGAAAATATATGTTGCTCCTGAAAGCCGTTTTCCGGAGACCCGAAAAATGGAATATATACCGTAAGTTAATTTTCCATGAAATGGTCTCCATCGGTGTCGGCTCATTGGGTATCATTGCTATTATATCCCTGTTCCTAGGTGCAGTAACCACAGTACAAACCGCTTTCCAGCTTGTCAGCGATTTTATTCCAAAATCTGTTATCGGGCTGATTGTTCGTGATTCAACTATTCTGGAACTTAGCCCCACCATATCAGCCATTGTACTTGCCGGCAAGGTGGGATCCAGTGTGGCTTCCCAGATAGGCACTATGCGGGTTACAGAGCAGATCGACGCCCTCGAGATCATGGGTATCAACTCGCCCGGATATCTTATACTTCCAAAGATCATTGCCGCAATAGCCACTATCCCTTTGCTCGTCATTATTTCGATCAGCTTAAGTATTATAGGCGGTTATCTTGCGGGAACTGCTTCAGGAGCAGTAACTGCGCAGGATTTTATATCAGGCTTAACAACAGATTTTATACCCTTCACTTTTACAGTATCGATGGTCAAGGCTGTTATTTTTGCTTTTATTATCACCTCTGTATCCGCATACCAGGGATTTTACACCAGCGGCGGAGCACTCGAAGTAGGACAGTCCAGCACGAAAGCTGTAGTGATCAGCTGTATAGCGATCCTGTTTTCTGATTATGTTATCGCCCAGTTATTGTTATGATAGAGATTAAGAATATACATAAAACATTTGGCGAAAATCATGTTCTTCAGGGTATTTCGGCTGAGTTCAAAGAGGGAATGTGTAATCTGATCATCGGCGGATCCGGTTCAGGTAAAACAACTCTGTTAAAATGTATGGTGGGCTTGCATGAACCGGAAGAAGGCTCTGTAATCTATGACGGGCGTGATTTTACCCGGATGAATTTCGAATCCAGAATCGAGATCCGAACTGAGATAGGGATGCTTTTTCAGGGTTCGGCTCTGTTCGACTCGATGAATGTGGAAGATAATATCATGTTCCCGATTAACATGTTTACAAACCAGCATTATAAAGAAAAGCTGGAGCGCGCCAATTTTTGCCTGGAAAGGGTGAACCTGGCCGGCAAGAACAAATTATTTCCGGCTGAACTTTCGGGCGGCATGAAAAAAAGGGTAGGAATTGCCAGGGCTATAGCCATGAACCCAAAGTACCTTTTCGTCGATGAACCCAATTCGGGCCTTGATCCTAAAACGGCCATCGTTATTGATGACCTGATCCAGGAATTAACGGAAGAATATAAAACCACTACTGTAGTAGTTACCCATGATATGAACTCTGTCATGGGGATCGGAGAAAATATCATCTTCCTTCATGAGGGTAAAAAATGGTGGGAAGGATCGAACAAGGAGATCTCAAAAACTGACAATCCGGAATTAAATGATTTCGTATTTGCCAGTAAATTTATGCAGGCTTTACAGAAAAAATAAGTTTGCTGAACTACTCATCCGATGACTCAAAAGTATCGGATGAGTAAACCAAAAAAAATCACAAAAAATAAAAATGATCCAACTTTTAACTCCCGCCAACTGGAAAGATTACGAGCTGATAGATTGCGGTGATTTTGAAAAACTTGAGCGTTTCGGAAATGTGATACTCATCCGGCCTGAGCCGCAGGCAGTATGGGGAAAAGGCCTTTCTGAAAGTGAGTGGACAAAATTACACCATATTCGTTTTAAAGGCCGTTCAGCAACATCCGGGGAGTGGATCAAAAAAGATCAAAAAACTCCCGACAGGTGGCATATCGGTTACAGGAACGGGGATATCAATCTTCAGTTCAGGCTGGCTCTGACCGCCTTCAAGCATTTAGGGATTTTCCCGGAACAGGCTGTCAACTGGGATTACATCATCCAAAGCATCCGGAGTTTCAAAACAAAACAAGCTAAGGTGTTAAACCTGTTTGCCTATACCGGAGGGGCTTCATTGGCTGCCCGGGCCGCGGGTGCCGAAACCACGCATGTTGACTCGATCAAACAGGTTGTAAGCTGGGCAAATGAAAACCAGGCCCTTTCAGGCCTGGAAGGTATCCGCTGGACGGTTGAAGATGCGCTTAAATTCGTTAAACGGGAAGTGAAGAGAGGCAAAAAATATAACGGCATCATCCTGGACCCCCCTGCCTACGGTCATGGACCCAATGGTGAGAAATGGAAACTGGAGGACAATATCCTGGAAATGATGCAGGATGTGGTGAAGTTACTTGATGAGGAAGAACACTTTCTGATCCTTAACACATACTCTTTGGGTTTCTCATCCGTTATTGTTGAAAACCTGATCCGTTCTTCCTTCCCTGAAGTACAAAACCTGGAGGCCGGAGAGTTGTATCTTCAGGCTCAATCAGGATATAAATTGCCCCTGGGAGTATTCGGTAAATTCTGCAAATTTTAATAAAATTAATAAATTTATAAAAAACTGCCTTCCGGAATAAAACCGGAGCACAAAAAGATCATAATACAAAACACCATAATGATAAAAGGAAAACAATTATTAACAGGACTTATACTACTAGCCTCTGCCGGATCTTTGATAAACTGTACCGAATCGAACAGTAAAACAGGTACTCATTCAGCTCCGAGGGATAGCGGGGCGGTGAAAAACCCGGAGCAGGATGCGGAGGAAGAAACTGCGGTCAGCAGTCTTGATTATGAGCCAATCGACACTGCCCTGTATAACAAAAAAATGAAGGAACTTGCCAATGGAGATACTACAGGCAAATGGCCCGTTAAAAAACAGCCCTATCCTCTCCCGGGTGCTATACTTCCATTTAAAAGAGTGGTAACCTATTATGGGAATCTGTATTCCAAAAAAATGGGTGCCCTGGGTGAATATGCTCCTAAAGAGATGCTCAGAATGCTTTATGCAGAGGTTGCTAAATGGGAAAAAATTGATCCTAAAACACCGGTGCAGCCAGCTTTGCATTATATTGCAGTTGTTGCAGCCGGCGACCCGGGCAAAGACGGCAAGTACAAGAACAGGATGCCTGATAAACAGATAGACTCGGTTTTAACCATCTCCAGAATGAAAAAGGGCATGATCGTTTTCCTGGATATTCAGGTGGCTTTAAGCACAATCAGGGAAGAACTTCCAAGGCTTGAAAAATATTTGAAAATGCCGAATGTGCATTTGGGAATTGACCCCGAGTTCTCGATGAAGGGCGGAGTGCTTCCCGGAAAAAAGATCGGCACCTATGATGCTTCCGAGATCAATTATGTATCCGATTACCTGGCTAAACTGGTTAAAGAAAATAAGCTGCCACCAAAGATCTTTGTGGTACACCGCTTCACCAAAAAAATGGTTACGAATTATCAGAACATTAAACTAAGACCTGAAGTTCAGATGGTTATACATATGGATGGATGGGGAGAACCTGACCTGAAGCTGGGCACTTACCGCCACTTTATCCATTCTGAACCAGTTCAGTTCACCGGATTTAAACTATTCTATAAAAATGATCTGAAGAAAGCACCAAACCGTTTAATGACACCTGCGGAGCTGATGAAACTGAAACCTCAGCCCAGCTATATACAATACCAGTAAGAAATGATTGAACAGGCAATATTTGGAGGCGGATGTTTCTGGTGTACAGAGGCGGTCTTCCAGAATTTAAAAGGTGTTTCAAACGTAGTTTCGGGCTATATGGGCGGGCATAAGCCTGATCCCAGCTATGAGGATATCTGTACCGGAGATACCGGCCACGCTGAAATTATCCGGATTGAATTTGACCCGGAGGTGATCACATTTGAAGATCTCCTGCTGGTGTTTTTTAAAACCCATGATCCTACGACTTTAAACATGCAGGGTAATGATATGGGTAATCAGTACCGTTCTGTCATCTTTTATGAGACCAGGGAACAGAAGATCGCTGCAGAAAACATGATCGACAAACTCGGGAAAGAAATGGTTTTTGACAGACCGATAGTTACCGAAGTATCACCGGTTTCAAAATTTTATGAGGCCGAAGATTATCATCAGGATTATTTCAGCAACAATGCCAATAAACCCTATTGTGTGCATATTATTCAACCTAAACTTGCCAAATTTACACGCGAATTCCGGGATAGACTGAAATAAACTGACAGGTAAATAAACCCTGTCAGTTTTAAACCCAAAACAATCCAATAGCTCTGATCAGGATCAGTCTTTGACTCCCAAACTGGCCAGGATATGATCCATCAAACACCATTTGGTAATTGCAGATTGCAATAAGTTTGCCCCTACAAAAGCGGTAAACCATAAGAAATTGACATTGACATAAAGGGCCAACAGCAGGCTTATCAGAATAAAACTTCCCGCAATTGCCCTTATTAATCTATTTTTCATATTTATTTTTTAACTAATTTATTATCAGATGATTATTTAACAAATCATTCCGATACTAACCGGCATCATTGGATTTTTCAATATTGAGTACCGCAATATGAACCCGGGAAGCATTCTCCTGAGCTGAGTTGTAACCCTCTACCAGTCTAAAGAACAGTTCCACACTTTCTTTTTTAACGAAAGCATAGAATAAAATGGACTCGCTTTCATTCATGTCGGAAGCAAACCAGTTCGACGCAACCGCATTCTGGCTGCTGTCTCTGTAACCTGTGACCTCCCTGAAACTGAAATTCTTTACATCTGCCTCTCTGAGCATATGCAGGATGTCTTTCTTAAATTCTTTTATTGCCGTTATAACCAGAAGTTTCATTTCTTTTTATTTTAATTATGCTGTACGTATCCTATTAAACACTACTTTGTTTCCCATTTCTTTCTTTCCGTGATATAATAAATTAGAGGAACTACGATCAGGGTCAATAAAGTGGAAACGATAGCTCCTGCAACAAGTGAAATAGCAAGTCCCTGGAAGATCGGATCGAATAAAATGATCGATGCACCTATCACTACAGCACCTGTAGTCAACAGGATCGGAGTAGTCCTGACTGCCCCTGCCTCAATAATGGCCTGCTTTAGAGGAACGCCATCTTTCAATCTAATCTCTATAAAGTCAATAAGCAGGACGGAATTTCTAACCATTACTCCGGCAAGAGCTATCATCCCAATAAAAGAAGTTGCTGTAAAGAATGCTCCTAAAACCCAATGTCCGAATACAATTCCAATTAAGGAAAGAGGGATAGCCATCATCATAACTACCGGAGTTTTAAAATTCTGGAACCAACCAACGATTAACATATAGATCACTATGATAACCACGAGAAACGCAGCGCCAAGATCCCTGAAAACCTCCTGGGTAACCTGCCATTCACCATCCCATTTTACAGTAAAATCACTTTCATCGGAGGGTTGTTCCATGTACAGTTCATTCACCTTATAGCCTTGCGGTAATTTAATTTTCTGCAGTTTTTCGTTCATACCCAAAATAGCATAAACTGGACTTTCCAGCGACCCAGCCATATCAGCCGTTACATAAACAACTCTTTTCTGGTCTTTGCGGTATATCGTCTTCTGCAGCGTATCCCGCCTTACCTTTACAAGGTCGCTGATAGGTACCACATTACCCTCCTGACTACCTTTAATCTTGAGATTTAGGATATCCTCCAGACTTGATTTATCCGTGTCTTCAAGGGATAATACGATTCCAATCTGATCATTGGACCTTTCATCATAAAGGTTAGAAACCGGGTACTCCTTTAGAAGATAAGTCAGGTTACCCACGATCTGGTTGGATGCAACCCCATTCAACATGGCCTTTTCCTTATCCACCTCCAGACGATATTCAGTCTGGTCATCTTCAACCATCCAGTCTATATCAACGATATCTGAAGTACTATGTAAAATATCTTTAACCTGTTTAGCAACCTTGATCTGTTCTTCATAATCTGGTCCGTAAATCTCTGCAACCAAAGTGGACAGAACCGGCGGACCCGGTGGAACTTCAATAATCTTAACATTGGCACCATATTTTTTCGCAATCTTCTGAACTTCCGGACGCACCATTTTCGCGATATCATGACTTTGCTGATCTCTATCCTCCTTATGCAATAAGTTCACCTGGATATCAGCCATATTACTCCCGCCCCGAAGATCATAATGGCGCACAAGACCATTGAATGTAATCGGAGCAGAAGTACCTATGTAATTCTGATAATTGACCACTTCAGGTACTGTGGACATATATTGTGCAACCTCCTGAGTCACGGCAGCAGTCCGCTCCAGGCTTGTGCCTTCCGGCATGTCAATGACCACCTGAAACTCATTTTTATTATCAAAAGGGAGCATTTTTACAACTACAGATTTAGTAAAGAACATCAGTACTGAACCAAAAAGTAAAATCGTTGTGATACCCAGCATCCAGCGGCGTTTGGCAGAGCTCTCAAGTAATGGACGCTCCAGTTTATTATACATCCTGTAGATGAAACTGGTTTCGATACCTTGTTCCTCTTTATGTTTTTGTACATCCTTCTCCATAAGTAAATGGTAACCCAGGTATGGAGTTATGGTTAAAGCCACAAACAAGGAAAGGATCATTGCAATGGAGGCACCAATTGGCATCGGACTCATATAAGGACCCATCATCCCAGAAACAAAAGCCATTGGAAGTATAGCCGCAATGACAGTGAATGTTGCCAGAATAGTAGGATTTCCAACTTCATTTATCGCAAAAATTGCAGCCTGCTTAAATGGCAGCCGTTTCATCTTAAAATGCCTGTGCATGTTTTCGGCGATGATAATACTATCATCCACAACAATTCCCACCACAAAGACCAGCGCAAATAAAGTAATGCGGTTAAGGGTATAATCCAGCATGTAATAACTGAATAAAGTTAAGGCGAAGGTCAGAGGTACAGAAAAGAATACCACTAAGCCTCCACGCCAGCCCATAGCCAGCATCACCAGAAAGGTAACCGCTACAATAGCAATGCCCAGGTGTAATAATAATTCACCCACTTTATCGGAAGCTGTTTCTCCATAATTACGGGTTACCTCAACATGGAGATCAGCCGGTATCATATTTATTTTGAGATGCTCAACTTTCTCCAAAATTTTCTCAGAGATCTTCATAGCATCAGCACCCTTCACTTTTCCAATAGAAATGGTTACTGCCGGATACTCTGAACGGGCAGATTGATAACCTTCGCTTGACTTGCCATAACCAAAGGAAACATAACTTTTAGGAGTTGAGGGACCATCCTGAACAGAAGCTACCTGCTTAAGATACACCGGCAAACTATTATTTACTCCAACAACCAGGTTTTCCACATCTTCAGCTGTTGACAAAAACTGACCTGTAGAAACCAAATATTCCTGATCATTATTTACAAAACTTCCGGATTGGGAACTTCCATTATTCGCCCGGATCATTTGCATAATAGCCAATGGATCAATACCACTCTCAGCCATTTTATCTTTATCTAAAACAACCTTCACTTCTCTGTTCCTGCCCCCTATCTCTTTAGTGGCAGCAACATCTTTGATCTTTTCAATCTCTGAAGTTACTTCTTCAGCTATCTGACGGATCTGGAAATCATCATACTTTTCACTCCATAGAGTTATTCCCAGCATAGGAACATCATCTATAGATCGTGTTTTAACAATTGGCTTGTAAACGCCCTCAGGAAACATATCCTGATGCTTCGTCAGCTCATCATATAGCTTAACATAGGAACGCTCCACATCCTCACCTACATAAAACTGAACGATCAACATGGCCTGACCGTTCATAGCCATAGTATGGACATGTTCCACACCCTTGATATTGGAGATTACCTTTTCCAGGGGTTTAACTACCCTGCTTTCAATCTCTTTCGGACTGGCTCCCGGATATCCAACCATGACATCGGCCATTGGAACATTGATCTGTGGTTCTTCTTCTCTTGGAATAAGAAATGAACTGTAAACACCGATGATCATCAGTACCGACATCAATAATATGGTGAGCTTCGAGTTAATGAAAAACTGAGCTATTTTCCCTGATATTCCTTCTTGCATGACGCTATATTTTAGTTCTTATCCTTTATGGGATAATTAAAAGATTTAAAATTTATAAGATATGCTTACTGAATAATAACCTTAGCGCCATTATACAATTTACCCTCAGAGGACATAATATATTGTTCTGCGGAGGATAAACCTGACAAAATTTCTACCTGATCTCCTAACTTTCTGCCAGTTCTTAACCATCTTAGAATTGCTGTGTTTTCGTTTCCGACTGTGTAAACCCCTGTGAGTTGTCCCTGATGAACTAAAGCAGCTTCAGGCACAAGAACCTTATCTGATTTTAACAGGCTCTCTACAGGAAACTGAACATTAACAAACATTCCTGACAGTATGGATGGCTCTGCTTTATCCAGATCGATCTTAACTAAATACTGACTACCTGTATTTTTGGCTGATAAACTGACCTCAGAAACCTTACCATCAACTTCCTTATTGATAGATTTTATTAGAATTTTAGCAGGCATTCCTTTCTTAATTTCTGAGATATCATTCTCGGAAACCATCGCAGTAACCTGTAAGCGGGAGGCCCCTTCTATACTTAACAAAGGCATACCAGGATTGGCCATGGCACCTTCTTTAACAAAAGTATTAGTTACAAGCCCAGCGAATGGAGCTGTTATGTTAGAATAAGAAAACTGAGCCATTACTTCCTTCTTCATTTCTTTTGCTCCCTGAAGTGCTGCCTTTGACATCTCATAACGTGCAGAAATATCGTCCAGTTCCTTTTGCGAAGCGCTTTGATCTTTGAAGAGATTGACAAAACGGTCATAATCCTTTTTTGCATTATTATATGCGGCTGCGGCCTGTAAGATTCCCGCATCAACCTGTGCTTTTTTTGCTAAAAGATCAGTATTGTTAATACTTGCAAGTAGTTGTCCCTGCTTAACTTCCTGCCCTACTTTAACATGGATCTTAGTAATGTAACCCATCATTCGGGTACTTATTTCAGCACTTTTTTCTGCTTCTGTTTTGCCGCTGGCCGTAATAAACGATCCATTCTGACCTGCAGATACCCCGCCAAGCTTCACAACAATACCCGGTACTTCCTTAATTTTTTCTTTTTTATCACTGCTGCAAGATGCCAATAGTGAAAAACCTATAATTACTGCTGGTATGTAAATCCTTTTCATAATTCTTATTTATTTAAAAACTGTAAATATTGTTGTGTGAAGTTGTATTCAAAAACTGCCTGTAAATGCTCTAATTCCTTTTGAAACACCTGTGTTTCTGAAGTAAGCAGATCACTCGTTTTCTCGAGCCCCTGTTTGAAACGATTATTTCGAATCCGGTAAGCTTCCTGAGATTGTTCTAAAGCCAATTTGGAGAGCCCCACCTTGTTAGCGGCATCATTTAACTGACGATTCGCTTTATTTAACTCCAATTGACTCCGGGCTTTATATTGCTCAGTTTCAATCTCTGATTTATAAAGATCAGCCTGAGCCTTTTGCCTTTTTCCTATTGATCTATAGCCATCAAAAATATTCCAGGATAACTGTGCCCCGATGAGATACCCCTTAGCACTGGCACCCAGAAATCTTTTGTCGTATAGTTCGTAGGTTCCAAAGGCGTTTAGCCTGGGTAAAAAATTCATTTTACTGGATTTCAACATGAGCTGATACGCTTCTGTTGATTTAGTCATAGCCTGAATATCCTTACGTCCATCTGTTAAAATGGATATGGGCTCTGCTACAGTAATGGCACTTTCAAGTTCCTCTACTGGCATGAAAACTTTCCCTTTACTTTCTTCCTGCATGAGAAAGGCGAGATAATCAGATGCATTTTGAACATTGCTTTTGGCAAGCCCGGCTTGATTTTTTATTTCATTGACACGAACCTGTACTGAAAGCAGATCCGTTTTCTGAAGAATACCCTGCCTGAAATAGTTCTCAATGAGCTTCAGATTAGCATCGGCAGTTTTCGTTGCATTCTCTAAAACTCCCAGGGCTTTATAAGCTAGTTGCAATTGCATGAATGCCTTATTGACTTCTAATTCCAGGTACTCCTTGTTGCGGCCTGACTGAAGCTGAATTGCTTCCATCTTTACTTTGGCTGCCTGTCTGCCATAGATCCCATCCGGATTTATTAAAGGTTGCAGAACCTGTATTTTGGTAGCAAAATTTCCTGTCACCTTTGGGTTGTTTAACAAGGCAGGATTAAAATCTGAAGCCGTTAAAATTTCCTGATTAAGCTTGGAACCAAAAGCCATTAAGGGATTAGTGGTTGACGTCCCGGTGTGCGAGACAGAAACATCCGGCAAAAACAGTGCATTTGATTGCCTGTAATCTGCCTGCGCTGATTTGTACTCCTGTTCATTGATCCTGAGCTGAAGGTTCTTTTCAGAAACCTTTTGCCATATGTCCTTTTTGGAAATACTAATTGTATCCTGAGCTGAAACAAGGATCGGAAGTAAAATAATTCCGGTAAGTAAGGTATGTGCTATTCTCTTCATATAAATGAATTAAAATTGTTGCACAAAGGTATCATCGCAAAAAATCGATCATGGTAACAATTGTCACAATCAGAATTCAAAAAATGGAGATAAAAGAATCGCGTTTTGAAATCGGCTTAAAAATGCAACACGCTGAAAGACAGAATTTTACAATTTAATGAATGACCCCGAAGCAGAGCTTCGAGGTATCGCGTTATTCGAATAACCGTAATTGTGTCCTATGAAACTTCTTATAATCAGTCTTTTCATGACCTTGTTCATTTATATATCTTTGA